>CP107851.1:5170000-5540000 GCA_036013505.1 Streptomyces sp. NBC_00510
CGGCGGCCAGACCACCCCCACGCCGCAGGCGACCGACTTCACCCCCGGCGCGCTGCTGGGCAGCGTCTCCGGCGAACTCGGCCTACGCCGCTTCCTGGAGGAGCGCGGCCACACCCTGGTCGTCACCTCCGACAAGGACGGTGACGGGTCGGTCTTCGACCGCGAGCTGGCCGACGCCGACGTGGTCATCTCCCAGCCCTTCTGGCCGGCCTACCTGACGCCCGAGCGCATCGCCGCGGCCGGGAACCTGAAGCTGGCCGTCACGGCGGGCATCGGCTCGGACCACGTCGACCTGGACGCGGCCGTCGCGCGCGGCATCACCGTCGCCGAGGTCACCTACTGCAACAGCATCAGCGTCGCCGAGCACGTGGTGATGATGACGCTGTCGCTGGTGCGCAACTACCTGCCCTCGCACCGGGTCGTCCTGGACGGAGGGTGGAACATCGCCGACTGCGTGGCCCGCTCCTACGACCTGGAGGGCATGCACGTCGGCACCGTCGCCGCCGGCCGGATCGGGCTGGCGGTGCTGCGCCGGCTGGCGCCCTTCGACGTGAAGCTGCACTACACCGACCGGCACCGGCTGCCGGAGGCCGTGGAGCAGGAGCTCGGGCTGACCTGGCACGAGAGCGCCGCCGACATGGTGCCGCACTGTGACGTCGTGACCGTCAACGCCCCGCTCCACCCCGAGACCGAGGGCCTCTTCGACGACAAGCTGATCGACACCATGAAGCGCGGCGCCTACCTCATCAACACCGCACGGGCGCTGATCGTCGACCAGGACGCCGTCGACCGGGCCCTGCGGGACGGACGGCTGGCGGGCTACGCGGGTGACGTCTGGTACCCGCAGCCGGCGCCCGCCGACCACCCCTGGCGCACCATGCCGCACCACGGGATGACCCCGCACATCTCCGGTTCCTCGCTGTCGGCGCAGGCCCGGTACGCGGCGGGCACCCGCGAGATCCTGGAGTGCTGGCTGGACGGCAGGCCGATCCGGGACGAGTACCTGATCGTCGCGGGCGGAGCGCTGGCGGGTACGGGGGCGCACTCGTACTCCATCAGCGGCTGACCGGCCCCGGGCCGCCGACCCGCAGGGCGCGCGGGTCGGCGGCCCGGTCGGCGCGAGGCGCCGCCCCCGCCCACCCCGGCCTTCCCGCCCCGGGCCGGCGGGAGGGAGAATCGACCCCATGACGGAGCGCAAGCCACCGGGCGTCCCCTTCGAGTCCTGGGTCGACAAGCAGATCCGGGAGGCGGCGGAGCGCGGCGCCTTCGACAACTTGCCCGGCGCGGGCAAGCCGCTGGCCGGTCTGGACCGGCCCTACGACGAGCTGTGGTGGATCAGGGAGAAGATGGCCCGCGAGGGGCTGTCCCACCTCCCGGCCAGCCTCAGGCTGCGCAAGGAGGTGGAGGACGCGATGGACGCCGCCTCCCGTGCCCCCTCCGAACCCGAGGTGCGCCGCATCGTCGAGGAGGTCAACGACAAGATCCGCACGGGCCTGCGCACCCCCATGGACGGCCCGCCGCTCAACCTCGTCCCGTACGAGGTGGAGGACGTCGTCGCACGGTGGCGCGCGGAGCGCGGCTGAGGGCGCACCTCAGACGCCCGCCCGCCGGTGGCCCAGGGCGCGGACAACTCGCGGCGGCCCGCATCCGGTTCGCCCGGGCGGCCGGTGGGCCGGCGCCGGCGCCCCCCGGTTGCGGGGCCCGGCGGGCTGAAAAATAGTCGGACTGTGAAAGGGCGGCCACGGGTCAGGATCCCGGAGGGGCTCCGTGCGCGGTTCGCGGACCTGCCGGGGCGGGCGCGCGCCCTGCGGGTCGACGCGGAGCGGCGGTTCCCCATCATCACCCGGCTCGTCGCCCGGCTGCTGAGCGTCAACGTGCTGGACGCCGCCACCCGGCTGGCCGCCCAGGCCTTCCTGACCGCCGTGCCGCTGCTGTTCGTCATCGCGTCCCTCGCGCCGGAGGGCGTGCGCAAGGAACTCCTCGACTCGCTGGTGCGGGTGCTGGGGCTCTCCGGTCCCGCCCGTGACCAGCTGCGCTCGGTCTACGAGTCCGATCCCGGGAACCTGCGGGGGACGGTGGGCGTGGTGGGCACCCTGATGGCCCTGCTGTCGGCGACGGCCTGCAGCCGGGCGATGCAGCGGGTGTGCGAACGCGCCTGGCACCTGCCGAAGTCGGCGGCGCGGATCGCGGCCTGGCGCTGGTTCGCCTGGGTGTGCGCGGCACTGCTCTACCTGGCGGTCCAGGGGCCGCTGCGGGAGGGCTTCGGCGCCGGCCGCTGGCTCGGCGTCCCGCTGTCCCTGGCGAGCGCGGTGGGCATCTGGTGGTGGACCCAGCACCTGCTGCTGGGCGGCCGGATCGGATGGTGGCCGCTGCTGCCGGGTGCGCTGCTCACTGCGGTGGTCCTGGAGACGGCCGTCTTCGCCGCGCCGCTGTACGTGCCGACGGCGCTCAACCGCAGCCTGCAGACGTACGGCTCGCTGGGCTCGGTGTTCACCCTGCTGTCCGGGCTGATCGCGTTGTGCGTCGTGGCGACGGTGTGCCTCACCGTGGGCGCGGTGTTCCACGGCGACCAGCCCGGGGGCGGGGCCGCGCCTGCCGCGCCCGGCCCGCCGCCTGGGGAGGGCCGGGCGGGCGGCGGTCAGGCGGCCGGTGAGCGCTCCGGCCGGTAGTGGGCGAGCGCCCAGATGATGAAGATGTCGAGCGCGATCAGGATGACCGACCAGAACGGCAGGTAGGGCAGGTACAGGAAGTTCACGATGATGCCCAGGCCCGCCAGGACGACACCCAGGATGCGTGACCAGAGCGCGGCGCCGCTGAGCAGCCCCGTTCCGGTGACCACCAGGAGCACTCCGAGGACCAGGTGGATCCATCCCCACCCGGTCAGGCTGAACTTGTAGACGTAAGTGCCGACGCGCGCGTACACGTTGTCGGCGGCGATCCCCGAGATGCCCTGGAAGATCGCCAGGACACCGTCGACCAGCAACAGGACGCCGGCGAAGGTGACGCCGCCGCTGACCCAACCGTTGCGGTGGTTGCCGGTCCTGGGTGTCGTGCCGGTGGCTGCCATGGCTGCCTCCTCGCGGTGATGGTGCTTCAGTGCCGCAGCGCCCGCTCCACCTGGGCCTTGACCGTGCCCGTCAGGTCGCGGTTGCTGCGTACCGTGGCCTCGCCGGACTTCTGCGGGGCCACGTCGGCGACGTTGACCACGGCGGCGTCGAGGAGGTTCCCGCTGGCGTCGCGGAAGGTCACCTCGACGGTGTACGTGGCCTGCTTGTCGCCGCTGTTGGTGGCCGTGACCTTGGTGGTGGCCTTGCCGCCCTCGACGGTCACGGGGTCGAGCTTGACGTCGTCCTTCGCGTTGACACCGTTCTTGATCTTCGCCAGCTGGGACTGCGCGGCGGCGGTCGCCGAGGCGACGGCCTCCGCGCCCTCGGACACCAGCGAGGACGCGGCGGACGCGGCCTTCGACGCCTTCTCGGCGGGGGTGCTGTCGTTGTCCGAGCAGGCGCTCGCGGTGAGCACGACGGCGGACAGTGCGACCGCCGCGCACACCGCGCGGCCCCGGTACGGCCTCGTCATTCCCTACCTCCACAGACTCATGCGCCTCAAATGGCACATCACTCACCATACGTATTAAATTGCCGTGTCGCGTGGTGAAGGAGAGGCGGCGGTGGCATGGCGGATGCAGCGCCCCAGGGGCGTGACGATCTCGCCGAACTGCGCGCCCGGCTGTCGGCGCTGGAGGCGCGGGAGGCACGGGAGACCGTTCCCGCAGGAGCCGGACCGCAGGCCCCGCCGCCGCACCGACGACGCCCCGTGCGGGCCTTCTTCTCCGCCCTGTTCATCGTCGTGGCCTGTGTCTTCGTGCCGCTGAGCGCGCTGGCCGTCTGGGTCGACTCCGAGATCGGGGACACCGACCGCTACGTCGCCACCGTGGCGCCCCTGGCGAGCGACCCCGCCGTCCAGAACGCCGCCGCCAACCGCATCACGTCCGTGGTGATGCAGCAGATCGACGTGAAGAGCCTCCTGGACGAGGTCGCCCCGCAGGACCGCCCCCGCCTGGACGAACTGCTGAGCCGTGTCTCCGGCCCCCTGACCAGCGGCATCGAGAGCCTGGTGCACTCGACGGCGGACAAGGTCGTGCGCAGCGACGCCTTCGAGAAGGCCTGGACCGACGCCAACCGCAGGATCCACGACTCGCTCGACAAGGCGCTGACCGGCCAGGGAGGCGGCGCGGTCAAGCTCACCAACGACACCGTGGCCATCGACCTCGCCCCGGTCATCGACCGGGTCAAGCAGCGGCTGGTCGACGCGGGCCTGACGATCGCCGCGAAGATCCCCGAGATCCACACCGACCTCACCGTCGTCCGCTCCGACAAGGTCGGCAAGATCAGGACCGCCTTCCGGCTCCTGCAACTCGCCGGTTTCTGGCTGCCGATCGTCGCCGTCGTCCTCGCGGCCGCGGGTGTGCTGCTCGCCGTCCGCAGGCGGCGCGCCCTGGTCGCGGCCGCGCTGGGCTTCGCGGCCGCCGCCCTCGTGCTCGGTGCGGCGCTGACCGTCTTCCGGGCGATCTACCTCGACGCGCTGCCCGCGAGCGTCGACCAGCAGGCCGCGGGGACGGTCTACGACACCCTGATCCGCTTCCTGCGCGGGACCGTCCGCGCCGTGTTCGTGCTGGGCGTCGTCGTCGCGCTGGGTGCCTGGCTGAGCGGGCCCGGCCGGTACGCCCGCCGCACCCGCGGGGTGTGGGAGTCCGTGCTGGGCGGCGCGGGCGACGCGGCGCACCGGGTGGGGCTGCGGACCGGTCCCGTCGGCCCCTGGCTCGTCCGCCACAAATTGCCGGTCGGCTGGATCGTCGTCGCCGCCGCGGCCCTCGCGCTCGCCTTCTGGTCCTACCCGACCGGCTGGGTCGTCCTCGGGCTGGCCCTCGCCGTCGTGTTCGTCCTCGCCGTCGTGGAGTTCCTGGCCCGTCCCGACTGACCGCTCACCCGATCGGCCGCCCCGCGCTGCGCGGGGAAGGCCGCCGCCGGAGGCTGACGGAAGAGCCCGCCGGCGGAGGAGACCAGCCATGAGCCAGACGCAGCCGGCGGGCGGGCGATGACCTTCGGCCTGGCACGCCGCCAGGAGCGGCCCAGGGTGCCGCTGCGGCACGGCGAGGGGGACCGCTCCCTGCTCACCAGCGTCCAGGGGCTCGCCGCGCTGTCGCTGGACGCCCTCAGCTCGGTGGCGTACGGCCCCGAGGCCATCGTCCTCGTGCTGATCGCCGCCGGGACCGCGGCCCTGACCGTGACGCTGCCCGTCATGCTGGTCATCGCGGGGCTGCTGGTCGTCCTGGTCATCTCGTACGGGCAGGTCATCGCGGTGCACCCGGACGGCGGCGGCTCCTACGCCGTGGCCAAGAAGGACCTCGGGAGGCGGGTGAGCCTGCTGGCGGCGGGCAGCCTGGTCGTCGACTACGTGCTCACCGTCGCCGTCAGCCTGGCCGCCGGCGCCGCCAGCCTCGCCTCGGCGTTCCCCTCGCTCACCCCCTACCTGCTGGAGATCTGCCTGGGCGGGCTGGCCCTGCTCACCCTGGTGAACCTGCGCGGCGTCGCCGACAGCGCGCGGGTGCTGATGCTGCCCGCCGCGCTGTTCGTCCTGTCCATCGGCGGGATCGTCGTCGCCGGCCTGCTGCGCGACCAGCCCGCGGCCGTCGTCGGCACCCCGCAGCCCGTCCACGTCACCGAGGCGCTGAGCGTCCTGCTGGTCCTGAAGGCCTTCTCCTCCGGCTGCTCCGCCCTGACCGGGGTGGAGGCCATCGCCAACGCCGTGCCCTCCTTCCGGCCGCCCAAGGTGCGCCGCGCCCAGCGCACGGAACTGATGCTCGGCGCGCTGCTGGGGCTGATGCTGATCGGGCTGGCCTTCCTCATCCGCCGGGACGAGGTCGCCCCGCGCGGCGGCGTGACCTTGCTGGCCCAGCTGACCGCGGGTTCCTTCGGCACCGGGTGGCCGTACTACGTCAGCAACCTGCTGGTCACCCTCGTCCTCGGGCTGGCCGCGAACACCAGCTTCGGCGGCCTGCCGGTCCTGATGAGCCTGCTCGCCCGGGACAACCGGCTGCCCCACGTGTTCGGGCTGCGCGCCGAGCGGCCCGTCTACCGCTACGGCGTGGTCGCCCTGGCCGTGGTGGCGGCGCTGCTGATCGCCGCCGTCGACGCGCAGACGCAACGGCTCATCCCGCTCTACGCCATCGGGGTGTTCACCGGCTTCACCATCAGCCAGACCGGGCTCGTCCGGCACTGGGCGGGGGCACGCCCGCGCGGCTGGGTGCCGCGCGCGGCGCTCAACGGGCTGGGGGCCCTGCTGACCGCGCTGGCCGGGGTGATCCTGGTGACCACCAAGTTCACCGAGGGCGCGTGGATGGTCGTCGTCGTGGTGCCCCTGCTGATGCTGCTCTTCGCCCGCATCGAGCACTACTACGCGGAGGTCGGCAGGGAACTCGGCCTCGGCACCGTCCCCGACCGGCCGCGGCGCACCAACAGCCTGGTCATCGTTCCCCTCGGCGGGGTCAGCAAGCTCGCCCGGCACGCGCTGACCGCCGCCATCGCCCTCGGCGACGAGGTCGTCGCGGTGACCGTCGAGCCCGACCAGGCCAAGGCACGCGACCTGCTCGACACGTGGGCCCGCTGGCAGCCCGGCGTCCGCCTCGACGTCATCGAGAGCCCGCACCGCTCATTGGTGCTGCCGATCCTCTCCTACGTCCGCCGCATGTCGCAGGACGGCCGGCAGATCGCCGTCCTCATCCCCGAGATCCAGCCGCGCCACGCCCGGTACCGCATCCTGCAGAATCAGCGCGGCATCCTCCTCGCCACGATCCTGCGCGCCCGCACCGACGCCGTCGTCTGCCTCCTGCCGTACCGGCTGGACATCTGACGGGTACTGAGCGCCTCCGACGGAGGTCTCCTGGTCAGCGCGATACCGGGGGGTGTCCCACTGCCGCGGCACCTCGCTAGTGTGTGCCTCCCGTGAAGGGGGAGTGATGGCCTTGTGCTCCTCGGTCATCTCCGGGCAAGGTCAACAGCCCACGGGCGCCATGCGGACGATGCCGTCCGCAGTCGTATGGGGAGGGAACCACGTGAGCAACAACCCGCAGCAGCCGCAGGGGTGGGGTCCGAGGCCGCAGCAGCCGGGAGCGGTACAGCCGCCGACGAACCCGTACGGCGCCCCCGCCGCGCCGAGAAGACCGGACTCCAGGCCGCTGTACAAGCGCAAGCGCGTCTGGCTCGGGGGAGTCGGGCTCTACCTGATCGGCACGCTGATCACGGGTCTGGGTACGCAGGGCACCGTCGACGAGGCCAATGCGAAGGTGAAGGCCAGGCCGACCGTCACGGCGAAGGCCACCGTCACCGCGACCGCCACGGCTACCGTCACCGCCTCGGCGGAGCCCGCTCCCACCGTGACGAAGACCGTCAAGGCGAAGCCCCTGCCGAGGGTCACGGTGACCAAGACCGTCAAGGCCGCCGGGTCCGGCAGCGGTGGCAGCAGCTCCGGGGGTGGGGGCGGCAGCGCGTACTACGCGAACTGTGCTGCGGCCCGTGCTGCCGGGGCCGCTCCGCTCCACGCGGGTGACCCGGGCTACCGGAGTGGGCTCGATCGTGACGGCGATGGAGTCGCCTGCGAGTAGCCGCCTTCGGGGGCGGCGGGGTGCCGCCGTTCGTGGCGACCTGCAGCGGGTGGTCGCGTGAACTCGCCGGCAGCGGCGCCGCGGACGGGCTTCAGCGCTCCCCCCGGCGGTCGCCACGGAGGCGGTGACCCGGGCAGCACCGGCACCGCCTCCGCCCGGGGCCTCTTCGTGGTCGGGCGGTTGCGCCTACCATCGCGGCCGTGAGAACCGATGCGCACACGGGTGGCCGGGTCTTGGTCGCCGACGACGACGCGGCCATACGCCGGTCGCTGCAGCGGGGGCTGCGGCTGGACGGCTTCTCGGTGAGCCTGGCCGACGGCGGCAGGGCCGCGCTCGCCGCCGTACGCGAGGGGGCGCCGGACGTGGTGGTCCTCGACATCTCGATGCCCGACCTCAGCGGGATCGAGGTGTGCCGCGCGCTGCGCGAGGAGGACAACGACGTCCCCGTCCTGATGCTCTCCGCCCTGGACGAGGCGGCCGACCGGGTCGCCGGGCTCCAGGCGGGCGGGGACGACTACCTGGTCAAGCCGTTCGCGCTGCAGGAACTGGTGCTGCGGCTGCGAGCGCTGCTGCGCCGCCGTCCCCCCGCCGCGGGCGGGCGGGTGCGCGCCGGAGGCCTGCTCATCGACCCCGCGACGCGGGAGGCCCGGCTGGACAGGGAGCCCCTGGCGCTGACCCGGCGGGAGTTCGAGCTGCTGGAGGTCTTCGCGCGCAACGCCGGGCTGGTGCTCACCCGCGACCAGTTGCTGGACCGGGTCTGGGGCTACGACTTCGACGTGCGCACGGACGCCGTGGACACCTTCGTCAGCTATCTGCGACGCAAGATGGAGGCGGGCGGGCGGCCGCGGATCCTGCACACGGTGCGCGGCGTCGGCTTCGTCCTGCGGGACGACCGGGACGACCGGGGTGAGCGGTCGTGAGGCTGGCCACGCGTGTGGCGCTCGCCGTGGGCGTGGTCGTCCCGCTGCTCGTCCTCGGCTCCGGGGCGCTGCTGATCCGGCTGGTCGCCACCGACCTGCACGCCCAGCAGGACGCCCATCTGCGGGAGCGCGCCACGGCCGTCGCGGCGGACGCCAAGGCCCTGCTGCGGGCCACTGCCGCGGACCGTCCGGCCGCCGAACAGGCCCGTACGCGTCGGCTGTTCAGCTCCGCCCTCGACGTGGGGATCCGGCTGACCGGTCCCGAGGGCACGGTGTCGGGCGGCCCCCAGCCGGACGCGTCGGCGCCGCTGCCCGCCCGCGCGTCCTCACCGGTCACGATCCGGGCCGGGGGCGCCCGCTGGCGCGTGCTGTCGGTGCCGGTGAACGGCGGCCGCAAGGGGGTCCGGGGCACCCTGTGGCTGTTCTCGCCGGACGCCGCCACGAAGACCCAGCTGCAGCAGGTGCGCCGCCGGGTGGTGACGGTGGCGTTGCTGGCCGCCCCCGTGTCCGGGCTGCTGGCCTGGGCCGCGGCGGGACGCGCCGTCCGCCCGTTGCGCCGGCTCCAGCAGCGCGCGAGCGGCCTCGACCCACGCGTCAGCGCCGTACGCCTGGACCACACCCCGGCCCGGATCACCGAGGTCGACGACCTGGCGCGCACGCTTCAGACCGTGCTCGCCCGCTACGACGAGCAGGCCGGCAGGACCGGCGAGGCGCTCGCCACCGCCCGCTCGTTCGCCGCGGTCGCCTCCCACGAGCTGCGCAACCCGCTGATGAGCATGGGCACCAACCTCGACATCCTCGCCGGCCACCCCGGCCTGCCGGAGGGCGAACGCCAGGAGGTCGTGGACGACCTGCGCGCCGAACACGCCCGCGTGCTGGGCCTGCTGGTCATGCTGCGCGCCCTGGCCCAGGGCGACCTCGTCGAGGAGGACGCCTTCGGCCCGGTCGACGCGGCCGAACTCGTCGACGCCTCCGCGGCCAGCCTGAGGCGCCGCCAACCCGAGGCGCGGGTCGAGGTGACGGCCGCGCCGGGCCTCCTCGTCCACGGCTGGGAGCAGGGGCTGCGCTCGATGACGGACAACCTGCTGGCCAACGCCGCCGTCCACGGCCGCGCTCCGGGAGGGCGGCCCGACGTGGAGGTGCTGCTGCGGCGCAGCCGCGACGAACGGGCTCCGGCCGTCGTCCTCACCGTCGACGACCACGGCCCCGGCATCCCGCCCGGGGCGCGGGCCGCGGTCTTCGCCCGCTTCCACCGGCGTCCGGACAGCCCCGGTTCCGGGCTCGGACTGACCCTGGTCGCCCAGCAGATCGCACTGCACCGGGGGACGATCGCCGTGCTGGACCGGCCCGACGGCACGCCCGGCACCCGTTTCGAGGTGCGGCTCCCGCTCAGCGGCGTCCGCGACCCGGAACCGGCCCTGCCGCTGCCGCGCCGCGACTGGCTGTCCGAACGCTCCGAGGCGCCACAAGGTTTCCACAAAGACGGTCCCTAGCTTCCGTGGTGAAGGCGCTCCGCGCTTCCGACCCGAGGGAGGACCTCATGCGAGCCCGCACCACCGTCGTGGCCCTGGCCACCGTCGTCACCCTGCTGGGCCTCGCCGGCCCGGCCACCGCCGACAGCGGAGGCAGCCCGTCCCCGGCCGCCGCGCCCACCGGGGACGGCGCCAAGAGCCTGTGCAAGCGCGCCGGGAAGATCGACGCGCGCATCGACCGGGCGCTGAAGCGGCTGAACGGGCCGGTCACCCGGCGCGGTTCGGTCGAGCGGCTGGAGAAGCGGGTCGCAGGCGCCAAGGCCGCCGGGCACGACGAGATCGCGACCTACCTCAACGACCGGCTGACCTTCCGCAAGTCCCTCGTGCCGACCCTGGAGAAGCGCCGCACCGACCTCGCGCGGGTCCGCAGCTGGTGCGCCTCCCACGACAACGGGGCCGCCTCGTGACCCGCGGCCTCGCGGCACTGGCCGTGGCCGCGGCGGCCTGCGCGGGACTGCTCACCGCCTGCGGCCCGTCCGGCGGTTCCGCCTCGGCCCCGACCGCCCCGGCCACCGCGCCCGCGGGCGACGCCCCGGCAGCTCCGTCGGACCTCTCCCACATCGTCGACGACGCGGAGAGCGCGGCCGCCGCGGCGGACGCCGACGCGGCGCGCGGGGACGGCTGATCAGGCCGGGTCGAACAGGGCGCTGACCGACTCGCCGTCGTGGATCCGCCGCACGGCCTCGGCCAGGGCGGGCGCCACGGAGAGCACCCGCAGCTTCTCCGTGTGCTGCTCCTCCGGCACGGGCACCGTGTTGGTGCACACGATCTCCAGCACGTCCGGCTGCTCCGACAGGCGTTTGAGGGCGCCCGCCGCGAACAGGCCGTGCGTGCAGGCGACGCGGACCGAACGGGCGCCGAGCTCCCGCAGCCGCGCCAGCAGTTCCAGGACCGTGCTGCCCTTGGCGATCTCGTCGTCCAGGACGATCACGTCCCGGCCGGCGACCTCGCCGATCACCGATCCGATGCTGACCCGGTCGTCGGCGAACCGCTGCTTGGCCCCGGCCGCGACCTGCACCCCCAGCATCCGGGCGAAGGCGGCCGCCTCCTTGGCGTTGCCCAGGTCCGGGGAGACGACCGTGGTGCGCGACAGGTCGTTGCCGCGGAAGTGGGCGGCCAGCTCGCGCAGCGCGTGCAGGTGGTCGACGGGGACGCTGAAGAAGCCGTGCACCTGCGGGGAGTGCAGGGTCATGGTGAGCACCCGGCTCGCGCCCGCCGCGACCAGCAGGTCGGCGACGAGACGCCCCCCGATCGAGATCCGGGGGGCGTCCTTCTTGTCCGAGCGCGCGTAGGCGTAGTGCGGCATGACGACCGTGATCCGGCCCGCGGAGGCGCCCCGTGCGGCGTCGCACATCAGCAGCAGCTCCACCAGGTGCTCCTGGACCGGGGCGACCAGCGGCTGGATCAGGAAGACGTCCCGTTCGCGGCAGTTGGCCTGCAACTGCACTTCCAGGCAGTCGTTGGCGAAGCGGCTGACGCGCGCCGGGCTGAGCGACACGCCCAGATGGGCGCAGAGCTCCGAGGCCAGTCGAGGGTGGGCACTGCCGCTGAAGACCGCGATGTCGCGCACGGGGTCATCCTAGGGGCCGGGTTCACCCAGACGGTGCAGCACGGTGTCCCAGTCGGGGGCGAGCGGCGGCACCCGCAGGGTTCCCACTCCGATGTCCTTGAAGCCGCTGGACGTCGACACGCACACCACCGGGCCGTCGAAGCGGTTAGCGCCGTACTGGCGGAGCCCGGCCAGCCCGGCCGCGGCGGACAGCTCCGTCCACAGGCCCGCGCGGGCCAGCTCGGCGCGCGCCGCCGCCAGTTCGGCGTCGGTGACGAGCAGGGCCTCGCCGCCGCTGTCACGTATCGCCGGGACCCCGCGGTAACTCCCCACCTGGCAGGCGATGGAGTAGGCGGCCGTCGGGGCGACCGGCACGGTGACCGCGGGCAGCCCCCGGCGGAGGGCGGCGGCGAGCGGGCCGCCCGCGGCGGGCTCGCAGCTGAACAGGCGCGGGACGGCGGAGGTGAGGCCGAGGCGGCGGAGTTCGGCGAAGCCCTTGGCGACGTCGAAGAGCAGCTCCCCGTAGCCGGTGGGGACGAACACCGCCGCGGGGACGCCGACGTCACCGAAGACCTCGTACGCGACGGTCTTGTAGCCCTCCGCCCCGAAGGGGTGCCCGGTGTGCGTCGGGGTGAGGTTGCTCACCGGGTGGAGGCCGTATTCCTCGCTGATGCGGCGGACCAGCGGCCAGCGCGCCTCCACGGGCACGGGCAGCACCTCGGCGCCGTAGGCGTGCAGGAAGGAGACGACCGCCGGGGGTGCCTGCGGGGAGGTGAGGACGACGCAGCGCAGCCCGGCCCGGGCGGCGTACGCGGCGGCGGAGGCACCGTGGTTGCCGGAGGAGGCGACGACGACGCCGGGCGCGCCGCAGGCGAGGGCCGCGCTGACCGTGCAGCGGTTGAGGCGGTCCTTGTGGCTCCAGGTCGGATTGCGCGACTCGTCCTTGACCAGGACCCCGCCGCCCAGGTCGACCAGCGGGGTGCCGCCCTCGCCCAGTCCCGGCGCCGTGAGCGGCGGCAGCAGGGGCGCCCAGCGGTCCAGGCCGTGCCGGGGGGTGGCGCCCGGGGCGCCCGCGGCGCCGAACAGGCCGTCCGGGACGCGGTCGTAGGCGTAGTCGACCTCGACGGGGTAGGAGACGGTGTCCGTGCTGGTCCGCGGGCAGCCTTCCGTCAGCGGCGGCCACAGGGGGTAGCCGACGGCGGGGTCACCGAGCGAACGCTGGCCGACGGCCAGGGAGTCCGTTGCCACGCGTCCGAGCGTAGTGGCCCCGGGCCCGGGGCTCACCTGGCACTTCACGTAGAGTGCGGCTGCTGTGCGCGACCGTTCCCGCCGACCTCCGAGGTGACCGTGATGGACGACGACGCGTCCGCCCCCGTGGCCGTCGTCGGGATCGGCGCCGACGGCTGGGCCGGGCTGCCCGCGGCGTCGCGGGAGGCGCTCACCGGGGCCGGGGTCGTCCTCGGCGGCCCGCGCCAGCTGGAGCTGCTGCCCCCCGAGGTGACCGCCGAGCGGGTCGCCTGGCCGTCGCCGCTGCGGCCGGCCGTGCCGGGGCTGATCGCCGCGCACGCGGGGCGGCGGATCGCGGTGCTGGCCAGCGGTGACCCCATGTTCCACGGCATCGGCCGGACCCTCACCGAGGTGCTGGGAGCGGACCGCCTCCGGGTGCTGCCCCACCCCTCCTCGGTGTCGTACGCCTGCGCGCGGCTCGGCTGGGCGGTGGAGGACACCGACGTGGTGAGCCTGGTCGGGAGGCCACCGGCCACGCTGGCGGGCGCGCTGTACGACGGACGCCGGGTGCTGGTGCTGAGCCGGGACGCTGACACCCCGGCCGCGGTGGCCGGGCTGCTGCGCGAACGGGGCTACGGCGTCAGCCGGTTGCGGGTGCTGGAGCAGCTGGGCTCGCCCCGCGAACGGATCCTGGACGGCACCGCCGGCGACTGGCCGCACCCGCCCGGCGATCCGCTGAACGTCGTCGCGGTCGAGTGCGCCGCGGAGCCGGCGGCCGCACCGCGGCTGGGCCTGGTCCCCGGGCTGCCCGACGGCGCGTACGAGCACGACGGGCAGCTCACCAAGCGCCACGTACGGGCCGCGACCCTGGCCGCGCTCGCGCCCGCGCCCGGCGAGCTGCTGTGGGACGTGGGCGGCGGCTCGGGCTCGATCGCCGTCGAGTGGATGCGGGCGCACCGCACCTGCCGCGCGGTCACCGTGGAACGCGACGCCGTCCGCGCGGAGCGCATCGCCCGGAACGCGGCCGCGCTCGGCGTCCCGGCACTGCGGGTGGTGACCGGCGCCGCCCCTGCCGCGCTGGACGGACTGCCCGTCCCCGACGCCGTCTTCGTCGGCGGCGGGCTTACCGCGCCCGGCCTCCTGGAGGCTTGCTGGGCGGCCCTGCGGCCGGGCGGGCGGCTGGTCGCCAACACCGTCACGCTGGAGTCCGAGGCCCTGCTCGCGCGGTGGTACGCGCGGCACGGGGGCGAACTCGTCCGGCTCGCCGTCGCGCACGCCGCCCCGGTCGGCGGCTTCACGGGCTGGCGCCAAGCCATGCCCGTCACCCAGTGGTCCGCCGTCAAACCCGCGGGAGTGCAGCCATGACCGTCCACTTCATCGGCGCCGGACCCGGCGCCGCCGACCTGATCACCCTGCGCGGCCTGCGGATCCTGGCGGCCAGCAAGGTGTGCCTCTACGCCGGGAGCCTCGTCCCCCGCGAACTGCTCGCCGAGTGCCCGCCGGACGCCCGGCTCGTGGACACGGCGCAGCTCACCCTCGACCAGATCACGCGGGAGCTGGTCCGCGCCCACGAGGAGGGCCACGACGTGGCCCGGCTGCACTCCGGCGACCCCTCCGTGTTCAGCGCCGTCGCCGAGCAGATGCGCCGCCTCGACGCGGCCGGCGTCCCGTACGACGTCGTCCCCGGCGTCCCCGCCTTCGCGGCGGCCGCCGCGGCCCTGAAGCGGGAGCTGACGGTGCCGACCGTCGGCCAGACCGTCATCCTCACCCGGATCGCGCAGCAGGCCACGCCCATGCCGGAGGGGGAGGACCTGGCGACGCTGGGCCGCAGCGGCGCGCTGATCGTGCTGCACCTGGCGGCCCGCTACGTCGACCGCGTCGTGGCCGAACTCACCCCGCACTACGGGGCCGACTGCCCGGCGGCCGTCGTCGCGATGGCTTCGCGCCCCGACGAACTGGTGCTGCGCGGGACGCTCGACGACATCGCGGAGCAGGTCAAGGCGGCCGGTGTGGTCCGCACCGCGGTCATCATCGTCGGCCGCACGCTGGGCGCGGAGCAGTTCCGCGACAGCCACCTGTACTCGGCCGAGCGCGTCCACCGCCACGCGGCGGACTGCGGCGCATCCTCCTAGCGGTTCCCGCTCGGGGCCTCAGCCGAGGTCGTGGTCGAACCGGATCCGTTGGGTGCCGTCCTCGTCGATCGCGAGCCCGGCCGGTGCCGGTGATGCCGGTCGGTGCGGCGGTGCCGCTCGTGGGGACGACGACGGAGAACCCGGCGGCGCGCTCGCTTCCGGAGGCCGTCGCCGGGTGCGAGAAGTCGAAGGTGCCCTCGCCCTCGAAGGGCTTCCCGATCGTGGCGACCCCGACCGGGGTCCCGGTGGTCACGGGCGGCCCCGGCACGAGCCCGGTCGGCACGAATGCCGTGACGGTGAACGTTCCCGCGGCTCTCACGCGTCGAGCCCGGCGACGGGGCCGGCTCCGCGCGGCGGGTCAGCCGGTGCGGCCGACGATCGTCCCGGCGCGGTCGATGCAGATGACGTCGACGGCGACGGGTGCCTCGCGCAGGACGCCGACGGCGGTGCGGCGGGCGGCCTCGGCGACCAGGTCGCCGAGGGGTACGCCGTGGGCGAGGCACGACTGGACGGCCTGGAGGCCGGTGTTGGCGGTGGCGACGGCCTCGGCCAGGGCCTCGTCGGCGCCGCCGCGGCGGGCCAGGTCCGCGAGGAAGGCCTTGTCGACCTGCGAGCGGGAGGAGTGCAGGTCGAGGTGTCCGGCGGCCAGCTTGGACAGCTTGGCGAAGCCGCCCGCGAGGGTGAGCCGCGGCACCGGGTGGCGGCGCAGGTACTTCAGCACGGCGCCCGCGAAGTCCCCCATGTCCAGCAGCGCGTCCTCGGGCAGCCCGTGCACGGCGACGGCGACCTTCTCCGACGTCGACCCCGTGCAGCCCGCGACGTGGGTGCGGCCCGCCGCCCGTGCCACGTCCACCCCGCGCCGGATGCTGTCGATCCACGCCGAGCAGGAGTAGGGCACGACGATGCCGGTGGTGCCGAGCACCGACAGCCCGCCGAGGATGCCGAGCCGCGGGTTCCACGTGCTGCGCGCCAGCTCCTCGCCGTCGTCGATGGAGACGGTGATCTCGGCGTCGCAGGCGGCGCCGCGGCGGGCCGCGACCTCGGCGAGGTGGTCGCGCATCATCGTGCGCGGGACGGGGTTGACGGCGGGCTCGCCGACGGCGAGCGGGAGCCCGGGCCGGGTGACGGTGCCGACGCCGGGGCCGGCGCGGAAGACGACCCCGCTGCCCGGGGCGCCGTGGCGCACGGTGGCCCGGACGAGCGCGCCGTGGGTGACGTCGGGGTCGTCCCCGGCGTCCTTGACGACGCCGGCGGTGGCCCAGCCGGGGCCGCGCTCCTCCACCGCGAGGGCGAAGGCGGGGCGCTGCCCCTTTGGCAGGGTGATCGTCACCGGGTCGGGGAACTCGCCGCCCAGCAGGGCGGTGTACGCGGCGGTGGCGGCCGCCGTCGCGCAGGCGCCGGTGGTCCAGCCGTGCCGCAGCCCGGTCCGCTCCAGCTGGGCGCTCCGGCCGCCACTCACGGCGCCCCGTAGGGTGCGGGGGTGACCGGCAGACAGCAGCACGTCCTCGTCCTGGGCGGCACCACGGAGGGCCGCCGACTCGCGGAGGCGCTGGCCGCCGAGCCGGCGGCGTGGCGGGTCACCAGCTCGCTCGCGGGGCGGGTGGAGCGGCCCCGGCTGCCGCCGGGGGAGGTGCGCACCGGCGGCTTCGGCGGCCCGGCGGGGCTCGCGGCGTGGCTGCGCGCGCACACGGTCGACGTGGTCATCGACGCCACCCATCCTTTCGCCGGGACGATGTCCTTCAACGCCGCCGAGGCGGCCTCGGCCACCCATGTTCCCCTGCTCGCGCTGCGGCGCCCCGGGTGGGTCGCCGGTCCCGGCGACCGCCGGTACCCGGTGGCCTCACTGGCGGAGGCGGCCCGGGTGCTGCCGGAGCTCGGGCGGCGGGTCTTCCTCACCACGGGCCGTACGGGGCTGGCGGCCTTCGCGGGGGTCACGGACCTGTGGTTCCTGGTGCGTTCGGTGGACGGCCCGCAGCCGCCGCACCCGCCGCGGATGGAGGTGCTGCTGGACCGGGGCCCGTTCACCCTGGACGGGGAGCGGGAGCTGATGCGCCGGCACCGCGTCGACGTGCTGGTCACCAAGGACAGCGGCGGCACCGCCACCGCGCCCAAGCTCGCGGCCGCCCGCGAACTGGGCCTGCCCGTGGTCGTCGTGGAGCGCCCGCCGGTCCCGGAGGGCGTCCCCGTCGTCCCGGACGTGCCGGGCGCGCTGGAGTGGCTCCGCGCGCGCACGGCCTGAACGGGGGTCCCGGGCGTCAGGCCGGGTAGCGCCGCGGCGTCCACACCACCGTGGTGCCGTCGCCGCGCCGCACCGCCCTGGTCTGCGACGAGCCGACGAGCAGCACGCACCGCATGTCGACGGTCGCCGGGTCCAGGTCCTCCAGCGTCGTGACCCGTACGGCCTGCTCGGGTCCGCCGACGTCCCGCGCGACGACCACGGGCGTCCCCGGCACACGCCCCTCCCGGAGCACCTTCAGCGCGGTCTCCAGTTGCGTCCTGCGGCTGTGGGAGGCCGGGTTGTAGAGCGCGAGCACGAGGTCGGCGGCGGTGGCGGCGCGCAGCCGTTCCTCGACGACCGTCCAGGGCTTGAGCCGGTCCGACAGCGACACGACCGCGTAGTCGTGACCGAGGGGCGCCCCCGCGAGCGCCGCGGCCGACTGGGCGGCGGTGATGCCGGGCACGACCCGTACGCGGACGCCGAGGTAGGGATCGGCGGAGGCGGCCTCCAGCACGGCCGTGGCCATGGCGAAGACGCCCGGGTCGCCCGAGGACACCACGGCGACCTTCCGCCCTCGCCGGGCGAGGTCGAGGGCGAACTCGGCGCGTTCGGCCTCGACGCGGTTGTCGGAGGCGTGCCGCGACTGCCCGGGGCGGACCGGGACGCGGTCCATGTAGGCGGTGTAGCCGACGAGTTCGTCCGCCCCGGCGAGCGCGGACCTCGCCTCCGGCGTCAGCCACATCGGGCCGGCCGGGCCGAGCCCGACGACCACGACCTCGCCGTCCGCCGGGGACGGGTCGGGGGCGGGCCGTTCGTCGACGCGGCTGGGCAGCACGGCGACGGCGAAGTAGGGCACCGACTCCGGGTCGACGTCGGCCAGCATCTCCAGGCGCTCGGCGTCCATCGTGGCCCGCTCGACGTAGTGCGCGTCCGCCAGCCGTCCGGCGGTCTCCAGGGCCCGGCGCACGGCGGGGAAGGTGCGGCCGAGCTTCATCACGGCCGCCGCGTCGGCGGTCGCGAGCCGGGCCGCCAGTTCCTCCTCCGGCAGCGTGCCGGGGAGGATCGTCAGGACTTCCTCGCCCTCCACCAGGGGCCGCCCGATGCGGGCGGCGGCCGCGCTGACGGAGGTGACGCCGGGGATCACCTCGGCCGGGTAGCGGTCGGCGAGCCGCTTGTGCATGTGCATGTACGAGCCGTAGAAGAGCGGGTCGCCCTCGGCGAGCACGGCGACCGTGCGCCCCGCGTCCAGGTGCGCGGCGAGCAGTTCGGCGGACTCGGCGTAGAAGTCGTCCAACGCGCCCCGGTAGCCGCCCGGATGGTCGGTGGTCTCCGTCGTGATGGGGTACATCAACCGCTCCTCGATCTGCTCGGGGCGGATGTGCGCCGCGGCGATCGAGCGGGCGATGCTGCGGCCGTGCCGGGCGCAGTGGTACGCGATGACGTCGGCGGAGCGGATGACCTCCACGGCCCGCACGGTCATCAGGGAGGGGTCGCCGGGGCCGAGGCCCACTCCGTAGAGGCGGCCGGTGGTCATAGGATTTCGCTTTCGGTCGCAAGGGCGTTGAGGGCGGCGGCCGCCAGGGCGCTGCCGCCGCGCCGTCCCCGCACCACCAGGTGCTCCAGGCGCGAGGGGTGCGCGGCCAGGGCGTCCTTGGACTCGGCGGCGCCGACGAAGCCGACGGGCACGCCGATGACCGCCGCGGGGCGCGGTGCGCCCGCCTCGATCATCTCCAGCAGCCGGAACAGTGAGGTCGGGGCGTTGCCGACGGCGACGACGGCGCCCTCCAGCCGGTCCCGCCACAGTTCCATCGCGGCGGCGCTGCGCGTGGTGCCGAGTTCGGCGGCGAGCGCCGGGACGGCGGGGTCGGAGAGGGTGCAGACCACCTCGTTGTCCGCGGGCAGCCGCTTGCGGGTCACGCCGCTGGCGACCATCTGCACGTCGCAGAGGATCGGTGCCCCGGCGCGCAGCGCGGCGCGCGCGTCCGCGACCACCGAGGGGCTGTAGGCCAGGTCCCGTACGAGGTCGGTCATGCCGCAGGCGTGGATCATGCGGACGGCGACCTGCGCCACGTCCGGTGGCAGGCCGTCGAGTTCCGCCTCGGCGCGGATGATGGCAAAGGACTGACGGTAGATCTCCGGTCCGTCCTTCTCGTACGCGATCACGTCGTCCTCGGGGGTGGTGGGGTGCTGGCGCGGCGGGCGGTGTGCAGGGCGGCGGGCAGGTCCGCGGTGACGTCGGCGGGTTCGGCGGGGACGGCGCCGGCCACGGCGACGCGGTAGCGGCCGTCGGCGCCGGCGACCACGTCGACCCACGAGCCGTCCGGGTGGCCGCAGCGGCGTTCGCAGCCGGAGAAGTGCACGGGCAGCAGGCGGTGTGCCGGTTCGGGGGCGGCGTCGCGCAGCGCGGCCCCGGCGTCGGCGCGCACGTCCGCCAGCGACTTGGCGCACCCGGGCCGCCCGGCGCAGGCGGTCACCCCGCGCCACGGGGAGTCCTCGCCGGTCAGGAACCCGGCCGCGGCCAGGCGCTCCAGCGCCTCTTCGGCGGTTCCTGCCGGGAGGCCCGGGAGGACGACGCCGCGCCAGGGCGTGACCCGCAGCTCGCCTTCGCCGGAACGTGCCGTCTCCGCGAGGAGCCGCCAGGCCCCGGTGGTGAGCCGCCCGAGGCGTACGCCCACGGACAGCGCGCAGGTGGTTCCGTCCGGGTGCGGGACGAGACCGAGCCGGGGCGGGCCGCCCGCGGTGGCGTCCGAGGGGCCCGCGGGAGGGGCGCCCGCCGCGTGCAGCAGCACGGCGAGGGCGGCGCCGTCCGGGTCGATGTCGGTGACGCGCCAGGCACGGGCGCCGCGTTCGGCGGCGAGGGTGAGGAAGGTCTCCGCGGCGCGCACCGCCCAGCGCGGCGCGTCGCCGGCCGGTACCCGGGCGACGGGCCGTCCGGCGATGCGGAGTTCGGCCGTGGCGGTGCCGGACCGCGCGATCAATGTCACATCGGCGCCGAGCGCGGCGGTGTCACCGCGGCCGTCGTCGAGGGCGAAGAGGAAGCGGCCGGAGAGCCCCGCGGCGGCCGGTGAGGCGCACAGCAGGGCGTCCAACTCGCGTATCCAGCCCCGCAGGTCGCCGTGGCCGCGGCCGTCGAGCCCGGCGAGCGGCGAGGCGACGACGTTGCGGGCCCGTTCGTGGGCCCCCGAGGGCAGCAGTTCCGCCGCACCGAGGAGCGCCGCCAATTCCGCCCCCGCGCCGGGGTCGCGCAGTCCGCGCACCTGCAGGTTCCCGCGGGAGGTGAGGTCGATGCGGCCGTCGCCGAGGCGGTCCGCGGCGGCCGCCGGCGCGTCTGCCTGACGTATCGTCAGCAGGCCGCCGGGGATGCGGATCCGGGCCAGCGCACCGTCGTCGGCGGCGTGCAGCCGCAGCGCGCCGGGGCAGGCGTCGTCGCGTCCGCGCCCCGCCGTCGCTGCGGCGAAGGCGCCGCTCACGGGGGGATCGGAGGGCGACGGCATGGCCGCGAGCATACCCGCGGGGTACTCGGGGACGTACGGGCCGCGGGGCCCGTGCGAGCGGCCCAGCGCTTACTATGCTGCGCGGGCAGGTCACCCAGCCGCGCCCACGCCATCGACGGCATCAGCGGAGGAAACCGGTGCGATTCCGGTGCGGTCCCGCCACTGTCACCGGGGGCCGGCGTGCGAACGCCGGGCCCCGGGAGCCAGGAACTCCCGCCGTCCTCCACCGGCCCGGGGCGCGGACCCCGAGGAAGGCACGCCTGACGTGATCCTGCTGCTGTCGACCTCCGACACCGACCTGCTCAGCGCCCGCGCCGCGAACGCCGCGGGCGGTGCCGTCCCGTTCCGCTTCGCCAACCCCGCCCGGCTGGGGCAGGACGACCTGCCCGGCCTCCTCGACGGCGCCGACCTGGTCGTCGTACGGCTCCTCGGCGGACGCCGCGCCTGGGAGGAGGGCCTGGACGCGCTGCTCGCGGGGCCCCGGCCGGTGGTCGTGCTCACCGGTGAACAGGCCCCGGACGCACAGCTGATGGAGCTGTCCACCGTGCCCGTCGGCATCGCGGCCGAGGCCCACGCGTACCTCGCGCACGGCGGCCCGGCCAACCTGGAGCAGCTGGCCCGCTTCCTGTCCGACACGGTGCTGCTCACCGGCCACGGCTTCGAACCCCCCGCCTCCGCCCCCTCCTGGGGCAGGCTGGGGCGCGCCGCAACCGTCACCGACGGCCCGCTGGTCGCCGTCCTCTACTACCGGGCCCACCACATGAGCGGCAACACCGCCTTCGTGGAGGTCCTCTGCACCGCGATCGAGCAGGCCGGCGCCCGGGCGCTCCCGCTGTACGTGGCCTCGTTGCGCGCGCCCGAGCCCGAACTGCTCGACGCCCTGCGCGGTGTGGACGCCGTCGTCACCACGGTGCTCGCGGCCGGCGGCACCCGCCCGGCCGACGCCTCCGCGGGCGGCGACGAGGAGGCCTGGGACGCGGGTGCGCTCGCCTCGCTGGACGTGCCGGTGCTGCAGGCGCTCTGCCTGACCTCCTCCCGTGGGACGTGGGAGGGCAGCGACGAGGGCCTGTCCCCGATGGACGCCGCGACGCAGGTCGCCGTCCCCGAGTTCGACGGCCGGCTGATCACCGTCCCGTTCTCCTTCAAGGAGGTCGACGAGGACGGCCTGCCGGTCTACGCCGCCGACGCCGAGCGCGCCGCCCGCGTCGCGGGGATCGCCGTCCGCCACGCACGGCTTCGGCACATCCCGGTCGCGGAGCGCCGTCTGGCGCTCGTGCTGTCCGCGTACCCGACCAAGCACTCCCGCATCGGCAACGCGGTGGGCCTCGACACCCCCGCCAGCGCGGTCGCGCTGCTGCGCCGGCTGCGCGCCGAGGGCTGGGACTTCGGGCCCGGGCAGGAGATCCCGGGCCTGGTCTCCGGTGACGGCGACGAGCTGATCCGGGCCCTGATCGACGCGGGCGGCCACGACCAGGAGTGGCTGACCGAGGAGCAGCTGGCCGCCAACCCGGTGCGCATCCCTGCCGCCGACTACCGCCGCTGGTTCGCCGCGCTGCCGGGGGAGCTGCGGGACGCGGTCACGGAGCACTGGGGACCGCCGCCCGGCTCGATGTTCGTCGACACCAGCGCCAATCCCGAGGGCGACATCGTGCTGGCCGCGCTGCGCCGCGGCAACCTGCTGATCCTCATCCAGCCGCCGCGCGGCTTCGGCGAGAACCCGATCGCGATCTACCACGACCCGGACCTGCCGCCCTCCCACCACTACCTCGCCGCGTACCGCTGGATCGCCACCGCGCAGGCCGACGGCGGCTTCGGCGCCGACGCGATGATCCACCTGGGCAAGCACGGCAACCTGGAGTGGCTGCCCGGCAAGAACGCGGCCCTGTCCGCCGCCTGCGGTCCCGACGCGGCCCTCGGCGACCTGCCGCTGATCTACCCGTTCCTCGTCAACGACCCCGGCGAGGGCACCCAGGCCAAGCGCCGCGCGCACGCCACCCTCGTCGACCACCTGGTCCCTCCGATGGCCCGCGCGGACTCCTACGGCGACATCGCGCGTCTGGAGCAACTGCTCGACGAGCACGCCGCGATCGCCTCCATGGACCCGGCCAAGCTGCCCGCCGTCCGCGCGCAGATCTGGACGCTGATCCAGGCCGCCAAGCTCGACCACGACCTGGGCCTGGAGGACCGGCCGCACGACGCCGAGTTCGACGACTTCCTGCTCCACGTCGACGGCTGGCTCTGCGAGATCAAGGACGCCCAGATCCGCGACGGCCTGCACGTGCTGGGCCAGGCCCCCAGCGGAGCCGGGCGGGTCAACCTGGTGCTGGCCATCCTGCGCGCCCGGCAGATCTGGGGCGGTACGGCCGCGCTGCCGGGGCTGCGGGAGGCCCTGGGCCTGGACGAGTCCGCGGCCACCCGCGTGACAGCGGACGCGGCCGAGGAGCAGGCCCGCGCGCTGGTGCAGGCCATGGAGGACGCGGACTGGGCGCCGGAAGCCGTCGCCGAGGTCGCGGGGGGCCTGCCCGAGGACGTCGCCCGCGTGCTGGACTTCGCCGCCCGGCAGGTCGTGCCGCGGCTGGCCCGTACGACGGACGAGACCGAGGCCGTCGTGCACGCCCTGAACGGCGGCTTCGTGCCCGCAGGCCCGTCCGGCTCGCCGCTGCGCGGCCTGGTCAACGTGCTGCCGACCGGCCGCAACTTCTACTCCGTAGACCCCAAGGCCGTGCCCAGCAGGCTCGCCTGGGAGACCGGCCAGGCCCTCGCGGACTCCCTCCTGGCCCGGTACCGGGAGGACAACGACGGCACCTGGCCGCAGTCGGTGGGCCTGTCGCTGTGGGGCACCAGCGCGATGCGCACCGCGGGCGACGACGTCGCCGAGGCGCTGGCGCTGCTCGGCGTACGGCCGGTGTGGGACGACGCGTCCCGCCGTGTCACCGGCGTCGAGGCCGTTCCCGCGAAGGAGCTGGGCCGCCCGCGCGTCGACGTCACCCTGCGCATCAGCGGCTTCTTCCGGGACGCGTTCCCGCACGTCGTGGGCCTGCTGGACGACGCGGTGCGGCTGGCCGCGGGCCTGGACGAGCCGGACGAGGTCAACTTCGTGCGCGCCCACACCCGCGCCGACCTCGCCGCGCACGGCGACGAACGGCGCGCGACCACCCGCATCTTCGGCTCCCGGCCGGGGACGTACGGGGCGGGTCTGCTGCAGCTGATCGACAGCCGCGACTGGCGCAGCGACGCCGACCTCGCCGAGGTCTACACGGTCTGGGGCGGGTACGCCTACGGGCGCGGCCTGGACGGGCGCCCGGCCCGCGAGGAGATGGAGACCGCCTACCGGCGGATCGCGGTGGCCGCGAAGAACACCGACACCCGCGAGCACGACATCGCCGACTCCGACGACTACTACCAGTACCACGGCGGCATGGTCGCCACCGTCCGCGCGCTGACCGGCCGTTCCCCCGAGGCGTACATCGGCGACTCCACCCGCCCGGAGACGGTGCGCACCCGCTCCCTGGCCGAGGAGACCTCCCGGGTCTTCCGCGCCCGGGTCGTCAACCCCCGCTGGATCGAGGCGATGCGGCGGCACGGCTACAAGGGCGCCTTCGAACTGGCCGCCACCGTCGACTACCTCTTCGGCTACGACGCCACGACCGGTGTCGTCGCCGACTGGATGTACGACAAGCTCGCCCGCACCTACGTCCTGGACCCGGAGAACCGCGCCTTTCTCCAGGAGGCCAACCCCTGGGCGCTGCACGGCATGGCGGAGCGGCTGCTGGAGGCGGAGTCGCGCGGCATGTGGGCCGAGCCGGACCCGGAGGTCGTCGCGCAGTTGCGGCAGGCCTTCCTGGAGACCGAGGGCGACCTGGAGGGCGGGCCCCAGGCCGACACGGCCTGACGGCCCCGGACACGCCTCGGGCCCGCCTCCCGGAGGGGACGGCGGGCCCAGGGCGCCGTGGACGGGTCTCAGTTGGCGAAGTTCGCGCCCACTCGGGGAGAGCCGGTCAGGGAGACGCCGAGCGTGCCGGAGAAGGCCTTGGCGCCGGTCGTGGCGATCTTCGAGCCGTTGGAGAGCAGCACGGTGACGTTGCCGTCGCCACCGTTCTCCCCGATGGCGTCGACGGTCAGGTCGGCCTTGCCGTCACCGTTGACGTCGTCGAGGTGGACCTCGGTGCCGAAGCCGTCGTAGTTCTCGTTGCCGCCCGGGACCCCGGCGGTGTCCTGGGAGAAGAGCTGGGTGCCGCTGGTGGTGTTGAGGCCGTTGGGCGAGCCGTAGAGGACGGTGACGGTGCCGGCGTCCTTGTACACGCCGAGGTCCTCGCCCGGGGCGCCCACCGCCAGGTCCTGGAAGCCGTCGCCGTTGACGTCGCCGAGGTGCAGCTCCAGGCCGAAGCTGTCGCCGGTCTCCGAGCCGCCCGGCACGTTCCCCGTCTCCTGGCTGATGGAGGTGGCGCTGCCCGGGCCCGAGGCGTTGCCGTAGATGATCCGGACCTTGCCGCCCTTGACCGATCCGGGGACGCCGGAGGTGGCGTCCCAGTCGACGCCGATCACGATGTCGCCGTAGGAGTCGCCGTTGACGTCGCCGATCGCGGTGATGACGCCCGCCTGGAGCTTCACCGCGGCCGAGGCGACGAGACCGGACGCGGAGCCCGGGACGTAGTAGTTGGCGTTCCAGCCGTGCGCGCTGGTGGTCTCGTAACCGTCGACGACGAGATCGACCCTGCCGTCGCCGTTGACCTCGCCCGCGGTGAGGTTGAGCGGGCCGGCGTCGCTGCCCGAGTGGATCGGGGCCTTGACCGTGTAGCGGCCTCCGTAACCGCTGCTGGTGATCCCGCCCTTGTACACGTAGACGCTGCTCGAGGACGAGCCGATGGCCAGGTCGTCCTTGCCGTCGCCGTCGAAGTCGCCGGCGGCGAGCGCCTTGCCCCAGCGGTGGCCCTTGGCGGGGGCGGGGTCGGCGATGTTGGTGCCGCCGGTCAGGCCGCCGGCCGAGCCCCAGAGGACGGTGACGGTGCCGCTGTCGGCGCCGGCGGTGAGGTCCTCGCGGGAGGAGCCGACGGCGAGGTCGGTGTAACCGTCCGCGTTGAAGTCGCCGCCGGCACTCGTCCAGCCGAAGGCGTCCCCGGTCTCGGCGGAGCCGGGCACGCCGGCGGTGTTCTGGCTGACGGTCTTGCGGTGGGTCGCGGAGAGGCCGGAGGCCGAGCCGTACATGGCGACGATCTGGCCGGCGCCCTTCTTGCCGTTGACGTAGGCGTCTCCGGCGGAGAAGGCGACGTCGGCGTAGCCGTCGCCGTTGAAGTCGGCCTTGTGGCCGGTGCCGGTCGCGGAGGCGGTGCCCGTCGACATCGCCAGCAGGCCGCCGGTGAGGGCGGCCGCGGCGGTGGCCGCGAGGGTGATGCGTATGCGCTGGTGCATGCGGCTGTTCTCCTGTGCATGCGGGGGCACCTGGGGGGCGCCCACGGTCTGTGGTGTGCTGCGCGCCCTGTTCCCCCGGTGTTCACCGGGGCGCAGTGTCGCGTTGGCGTATCCCAGACTCGCGGCGGCACGGGGAGGTTGCGGGGGAGCGGGAAGTTTCTCGTGTGATTTTCGAGGTGCGCGGTGCGGGATGCGCGGTGCGAGGTGCGCCCGCGGGCCGCGGTGATGGCGTCACCCGATGGTCGGCGCCGCCGAGGGCGAGGGCGGCGCGGCCGAGGGGTTGACGACGAGCGTCGGCTCGCCCGGGACGGGTGTCGGCGCGATCAGGTCCTTGGGGTCCGTGGTCGGACTGGCGGTGGTCTGCGCGACGATCGTCGGGAAGTCCACCAGCCCGGTCCGCTCCATGACGGTGATGTGGTCCAGCACGGTGTCGTTGGCCTGGTCGGCCAGCTGCCGCACGAGGCTGTTCATGGTCGTGGAGCGGACCTTGGCGATCGTGTTGAAGATCTGGCCGTGGGTCAGCCGCAGGATGTTGGCGAGCTTGCTGTCGAAGTCGCCCCCGGAGGCGGAGGACAGGGTGCCGAGGAAGCCCATCTGCTGCGGCGTGGGCTGGTTGGGCAGCGGTATGCCGAGCTGCGCGGCCACCGTGCGGTCGGCGCTGTCCAGTGCGGTGTGCCCGTCGATGAGGTGCCGCCCGGCGGTCTTGACCGCCTGCGTGGTGCCCTTCTGCTCCGCCATCTGCCCGGCGGGGAACTCCCACAGCCCGGCGAGCCGCACCTTGACGACGAATTCCCGGTCGAGGGGGGTCAGCGGCCCGTACGGGGTGGTCACCGCCTGCACCTCGGGGGAGGACGCCGCGACGTTCGCCCCGGACATCGCCGGGTACACGAGCGCGGCGATCGTGCACACCAGCGCTCCGGTGACCAGGGCGGTCCCCGCCGTGAACCGGTTGGCCTTCATGGCGCCTCCTGGGTCGGGATTCGTACGCGCTTCCGGACCGTAGGGCCCGTCGCGGCGCGGCGGTACTCCTGCGCGGTTTCCCTGAGCGCGGGCGGTGGTTGTTGGTACGGTGCAAACTTTCGCCTGTGCAACGGAAAGTGCCCGGGGCGGCGCGGGGCATGTCTCCCCCCGGTCTTGGGCGGGGCGACGGTTCCCCGTAACGCGGACGTCGGCCGGCGGCGCGAGCCTGGGCGCATGGACGCCACCGCGCTGGCACGTTCCCTACTGGAACCGGTACCGGCCCACCGGACCGCCGGGATCCAGGTGCTGCGGGCCGGGGACTGCGCCGCCGAGGTGGCGCTGGACACCCCGCACGGGCTGACCAACGTGATCGGCAGCCTGCACTCCAGCGGGCTGATCGCCCTGCTCGACGCGGCGGGCCTGGCCGCGGTGATCGGCGCGGTCGAGGCCCCCGGGGAGTTCGACGGCGTGGTGCCGCTCGGGGCCGCCGCGACGGTGGAGTTCCTGGCCCCGGCACGCGGCCGGCTGGTGGCCTCCTGCGCGCTGGGCGAGTCCGCGCGGCGCACGCTGCGGGGCGTGCTGTCCGGGGACGGCGACCGGGCACGGCTGGCGACGGTCGCGGAGATCAGGGACGCGACGGACACCGTGGTGTGCCGCGGGGGCTTCGACTGGAGCGTCCGCCGGGTCCGCCGCGCCTGACCGGGAAACGCCCGGCGAACATCTGACGGCAGGACAGGGAAGGCGCCGCCGGGGCCCCGGCGGCGCCGTACGGTGACCGCACTGCAGGAGAGATCACCGGGGAGCGGGGCGAGAGGTGGGCGACTGGCTGAGCGCCGACAACGTGGTGGCGGTGCTGACCGCGCTGCTCGGTCTGGTGGTCTCCGTCGGCGTGGTCTGGTACGAGCGCCGCGTCCCGCGCCGGCGGCGCATCGGCTACCGCGTCCAGATGGACACCCCCATCGGCAGCGACGACCCCGACGGCGGGGGCGGCGGCCGCAGCGTACGGCTCGGGCTCTTCAACGACCTCCCCGACATGTCGGACGCCACGCTCGTCCTGATCCGGGTCGAGAACGACGGCGGCGAGGCCGTCACCGACACCGACTACACCAACCGCGACCCGGACCGCGCGCTCACCGTCGTCTTCGCGGGCCGCACGGTCCGGGGCGTGGCCGTCACCGAGGCCGACGCCGGGCCGCTGATGGACCACTTCGCCCCCGCGGGGGACACCGGCGGCGTACGGCACCAGGGCAACGTGATCCACCTGCCCCGGGTCCCCCTCAACCGGGGCCAGCACTTCAAGCTGCTCGTGCTGCTCACCGGCGGCCACGTCGGCGGCGGCGTCCGGGTCACCGGCGGCGTCCGCGACGGCGTGGTGGTCCCCAACAAGGCCATGCCGGTGGACGCCAAACCACCGCTGTTCAGCCGGGCCGCCCGGTGGATCACCATCCTGCTCACCCTCTGCGTGACCGTCCTGGCCGGCATCATCGTCGTCCGCGAGGACCCGCCGCCGCCCATCGGCTGCGCCGCCGGACGGCTCACCGTCACCGGCTCCACGGCCTTCGCCCCGGTCATGGACGAACTCGCCCGCCGCTACGCCGAGGACTGCCCCGACGCGAGGATCACGGTCGACGCGCACGGCAGCAACGAGGGCGTCCGTGAACTCGCCGACACCGGGGCCTCCGGCGTCGTCGCCCTCTCCGACGGCCCCAAGCCGGACGGCGAGCCGCGCCTGGAGGAGAACCGCGTCGCCGTCTCCGCCTTCGCGCTGGTCGTCAACGACGACGTCCCGGTCCGGGACCTGACCGTCGAGCAGATACGTCGCGTGTACAGCGGGTCCGTCGTCAACTGGAGGCAACTGGGCGGCCCCGACCTGCCCGTCCTCCTCGTCAGCCGCAACGCCGACTCCGGCACCCGCGACCTGTTCCGCCGCCACATCCTCGGCGGCCACGGCGAGCCCGCCTTCACCTCGCGCGACTGCCGCACCCGCAACTCCCCCGAGGACAAGGCCATCC
The DNA here is from genome assembly GCA_036013505.1 of Streptomyces sp. NBC_00510. Taxonomy (NCBI): domain Bacteria; kingdom Bacillati; phylum Actinomycetota; class Actinomycetes; order Kitasatosporales; family Streptomycetaceae; genus Streptomyces; species Streptomyces sp. NBC_00510. The sequence goes on from CP107851.1 coordinate 5,199,117, forward strand.
GCTGCGAGCTGGACAGCACGGAACAGGTCCTCAAGACCGTCGCCCGCCTCCCCGGCGCCATCGGCTACGGCGAACTGCGCGCCGCCACGGCCTCCCAGGGCCTGCACACCCTGAGCATCAACGGCCGCACCCCCACCCCTGCCGCCATCGGTGACAGCAGCTACCCCTTCACGGAGATCGAGTACGCCTACACCTACGACCGCCCCGCCACGGGCTCGCTCGCCGCGAGCTTCCTCACCTACATGATCCGCGGCGCCGGCCAGGACGTCGTCAAGTCCCACGGCCACCTCCCCTGCTACAGCCCCGAAGGCCTGGAACGCTGCCGCCGCTGACGTAGGGCACCGCGAGACCCACCGGGTGCCGTTGACGACCAGATGGGCGCAGGCCTTGCCGAAGAGGGGCAGGGGCTGTGGGGCGTTGTTGCGCAGGGGGTCGATCGTGCACCCGGCGTGCGCCTTCCCCGGGGACGTCCGGGACGTGCGGTTGCTGGTGTCGGCGTACGTGAAGTCGATGTGCCAGTTGCAGAAGCCGCGTGTGAGGGCGGCCGCGAAGGCAACGTGCAGCCGATGGGGATCTTCACGGTGGCACCGCCGACGCCGTACTCGAGGGCCGAGACGGGGGTGGTGCCCACGGCCGTGGTTGTGGCCGGGGCGCCGCTTCACCCCCATCGTGTGATCTTGAAGCACGCCGGGGCACGGGAGATGGACCGGTGTACGTCATGTGGGGTTCGCCGGGGCGTGGGGCGGGGTGGCAGGGGGCGGCGTTACGGTGGGAAAGGCGTACGCCCGTTCCCGCGGACCCGGAGGTGAGAGGCGGCATGACGACGCTCCCGCACCCCGCGGACCTGGATCTGCTCGCCGGGATGCAGGTCGACTACACCGACCAGGACGACCCCGTGCTGATCCGGCCGGACGGCAGCCCGGTCGAGACGTGGCGCGAGAACTACCCGTACTCCTTCCGCATGGAGCGCAAGGAGTACGAGTGGCACAAGCGGCTGCAGCAGATAGAGCTGCTGAAGCTGCAGAGCTGGATCAAGGAGACCGGCCGGCGGCTGGTGATCGTCTTCGAGGGGCGCGACGCGGCCGGCAAGGGCGGGACGATCAAGCGGTTCACCGAGCACCTGAACCCGCGCGGGGCGCGGGTGGTGGCGCTGGAGAAGCCGACCGAGCGTGAGCGCGGGCAGTGGTACTTCCAGCGGTACGTGGAGCACCTGCCGACCGCGGGGGAGATCGTGCTCTTCGACCGGTCCTGGTACAACCGGGCCGGCGTGGAGCGGGTCATGGGCTTCTGCACGGAGGACGAGTACCAGCGGTTCATGCGGCAGGCACCCGCCTTCGAGCGGATGCTCGTGGACGACGGCATCGACCTGGTGAAGTTCTGGTTCTCCGTGTCGCGCGACGAGCAGCGGACCCGCTTCACGATCCGCCAGGTCGACCCGGTGCGGCAGTGGAAGCTCAGCCCGATGGACCTGGCCTCCCTGGACCGGTGGGACGACTACACCGAGGCCAAGGTCACGATGTTCCGGGAGACCGACACCGAGCAGGCGCCCTGGACGGTGGTGAAGAGCAACGACAAGAAGCGGGCCCGCGTGGAGGCGATGCGCACCGTGCTGGGCCGCTTCGACTACGGCGACAAGGACGAGGAGGTCGTGGGCGTGCCCGACCCGAGGATCGTCGGTGCCGCCGCGAACCTGCTCGAGGCCGGCGAGGCCTGAGCCTTCGCCCCGGCGCGGGCGTGGTGGATGATCCGTCCATTCCCGGCTCCTGATCGGGACGGATCATCCTCTGGTGGCGGCCCGCGCGCCGGGACTACCGTCCACATCCAGCCCTGGACCTGGGGTGATCCCCTGCGCCCGCCCACCCCCGCGGTCGTGCTCCCACCCCCGTACGCCCCCGCGCGACCCCAGGAGCCCGCTTTGGCCGACACCCCCACCCCCGCGCCGCCCTCGCTCACCGAGGTCGAGACGTACGGCGTCGAGCGCATCCCCGACGCCGACCGCACCGCCCGCCCCCTGGACCTGTTCAGGGTCGCGTTCGGCGGGGCCAACACCTTCTCCACCTGCGTGCTGGGCGCCTTCCCGATCCTGTTCGGGCTCTCCTTCTGGCAGGGCCTGGCCGCGACGCTGCTCGGCGTGGTCGCCGGCGCCCTGATCCTCGCGCCGATGGCCGTGTTCGGCCCGGTCAACGGCACCAACAACGCCGTCGCCTCCTCCGCGCACCTGGGCGTGCACGGCCGGATCGTGGGCTCGTTCCTGTCGCTGCTCACCGCGGTCGCTTTCTTCTCCATCTCCGTGTGGAGCTCCGGCGACGCCCTCGTCGGCGGCGCGCACCGTCTGCTGGGTCTGCCGCGCACCACGCTGTCGTACTGCGTCGCCTACGCGCTCTTCGCGGGTCTGGTGCTGGTCGTGTGCGTGTACGGCTTCCGCTTCATGCTCTTCGTCAACAAGATCGCCGTCGCCGCCGCGACCGTGCTCTTCCTGGTCGGCGCCTTCGCCTTCGCGGGCGACTTCGACCCCTCGTACGCGGGTGTCTTCACCGACGGCGCCTCCCCCGACACCCAGGCCCTGTTCTGGCCGTCCTTCGTCGGCGCCGCGCTGATCGTGCTGTCGAACCCGGTGTCCTTCGGCGCGTTCCTCGGCGACTGGTCGCGCTACATCCCGGCGGACACCCCGCGCCGCCGCGTGGTCGGGGCCGCCTTCCTCTCCCAGATCGCGACGCTGCTGCCGTTCCTCTTCGGCCTGGCCACGGCCAGCATCATCGCCGCGAAGGCCCCGAAGTACGTCGATCCGGCCGCCCCGGACTTCGTCGGCGGCCTGCTGGCGATCTCGCCGGGCTGGTACTTCCTGCCGGTCTGCCTGCTGGCCCTGATCGGCGGCATGTCCACCGGCACGACCTCGCTCTACGGCACCGGCCTGGACTTCTCCAGCGTCTTCCCGCGGCTGTCCCGGGTGCAGGCGACGCTGCTGGTCGGCGTGGTGTCGATCTCGTTCATCTTCATCGGCCGGTTCGGCCTGGACCTGGTGCAGAGCATCTCGACCTTCGCCACGATCATCATCACCTGCACCACCCCGTGGATGGTGGTGATGATGCTGGGCTTCCTCACCCGCCGCGGCTGGTACGACCCCGATGCGCTGCAGGTCTTCAACCGCCGCCAGCGCGGCGGCCGGTACTGGTTCGCCCACGGCTGGAACTGGCGCGGCATGACCGCGTGGTGGGTCTCCGCCGCGCTCGGCGTCGTCTTCACCAACATCCCCGGCCAGTTCGTCGGCCCGCTGGGCGACCTCGCGGGCGGCGTCGACATCAGCCTGCCGCTCTCCCTGGTCACCGCCGCGGTGCTCTACCTCGGCCTGCTGGCGACGTTCCCCGAGCCGCGCGGCGCGTACGGGCCCGAGGGCGCCCGGCTGGTCCGCACCGCCGACACCCCCGTGCCGCCGATCACCGGGCCCGGTGCGGACGACGCGGACCGGGCCGCCCTCGCCGGAGCGGAGGCATGAGCGTGGCCGCCGGTGGCCCGGGGTGGGTGGACCTGTCCGTGCCCGTGGTGACCGGCATGCCGGTGTACCCCGGCGACCCCGAGGTCGAGGTCGCTCCCGCCCTCCGGGCCGCCGAGGACGGGGTGAACGTGCTGCGGCTGCACCTGGGCTCCCAGTCCGGCACGCACGTCGACGCCCCCTTCCACGTGGACGACGCCTGGCCCGCCCTGGACGAGCTGCCGCTGGACCGCTTCGCGGGACCGGCCGTCGCCGCCGACGTGCGGGGTCTCGCCCCGCGGGCGGCCATCACGCCCGGGGCGCTGGCCCCCGCGCTGGCGGCGGCCCGCCCGGGCTCGGTGCTGCTGCTGGCCACCGGCTGGTCCGCCCACTGGGGCACCGACCGCTACGCGGCCCACCCCTGGCTCACCCCGGAGGCGGCGCGGGCGGTGGTGGACGCCGGGATCCGCACGGTGGCCGTCGACGCCCTCAGCGTCGACCCGACGCCCGATCCAGGCGACCCGGACCCGGATTACTCCCTCCCCGCCCACCGCGTGCTGTGCGGGGCGGGCGGCGTCATCGCGGAGAACCTCACCAACCTGGCTCCGGTCCTGGCCGCCCTGGCCGAGGGCCGCGCGGTCGACGTCGCCCTCTTCCCCCTCCGGCTCCCCGCCGCGGACGGCGCCCCGGTCCGCGCCGTCGCCCGCGTCCACGGCTGACCCGCGACGCGGGCGAGGCCGCCCCGGAGGTTCCGGGGCGGCCTCGCCCGTGTGCGTCGTACCCGTGTGCGTCCGCCGGACGGCGTCACTTGGTGAAGTACAGGTACTTCCACGAGCCGTAGGTGGTGGCGTTCAGGCTGTCGCCCGAGCTGCCCTTGATGTACGAGGAGCGCATGCGGGCCCGGATCCCGGCCTCGCCCGGGGCCCCCAGCTGCACGCGGCACTTGCCGTCGGTCCCCAGCTGGAAGTACTCGGTGCCCGCGGAGTACCAGCGGCCCTGGTAGTAGACCTGCAGCTCGAACCGCTGCGAGCGGCCCGCGTGGTAGGTCATCGACGTCGTGAGCAGCGGGTCGGTGTTCTTGTGGAACCAGTAGTACGTGGTCGAGCCGATCTTCCCCGTCTTGTAGTGCCGGGAGACGGACGTGGAGACCTTGACCTGCGTGCCGATCGAACGGGACACCGACTTCGGCGCGTAGGAGAAGTCACCGCCGAACGAAGCCCAGAACGTGGTGTTCCGGGTGACCTTGTAGGTGACCTTGAAGTCGCCGGAGGAGTTGACCTTGCCGGTCTTCACCAGCTTCTTCGTGCCGTCCGACGCCTTGGCGTAGATCGACAGCACACGGCTCTTGCCGGTCTTGCCGAGGTGACCGGTGACGGTGGCGGTCGAACCGTAGGAGTAGGTCGAGTGGTTGGTCTTGACGCTGACCGAGGTGGCCGCTCGGGAGACCGCGACGCTGTCCTTGCCCAGGGCGGCGACGTGCGTGGCGTCGCCCGCGTAGTGCGCGGAGTAGGTGACGGTGCCGCCGGTGTACGGGGTGTCCGTGAAGCTGAACGTGCCGCCCGACGCGACCGTCTTGGTGCCGAGCGACTTGCCCTTCGGGGTGGTGAGGTCGGTCCGGGTCACCGTGACCTTGGTACCGGCCGGGAAGGGCGCGGCGGCCGTGAGCTTGCCGCTGACCGTGATCTTCGTGGCCCGCTTGGCCGACGTGGGGGCGTTCACGGTGAGGGTGGTCGCCGCCCGCGTGACGTTGACGGTGTCCTTGGCCGTGGCGGCTGCGTGCGTGGCGTCGCCCGCGTAGGTGACCGTGTAGGTGTTGTCGCCCTGGGCGGCCGGGGTGTCCTTGATCTGGAAGGTGCCGTCGCCCGCGACGGTCGCGTTGGCCAGCGGGGTGCCGGTCGTGCTGCGGCTGTCGGTACGGGTGACGGTGACCTGGGTGCCGGCCGCGAACGATTCGGTCGAGCCGAGGGTGCCGGTGACCGTGACCACGGCGCCGGGCAGCGCCGAGGTGGGGGCGTTCACGCTGAGCGTGGTCGCGGCCACGGTGACGTTGACGGTGGCCGCGGCGGTGGCGGCTGCGTGGGTGGCGTCGCCCGCGTAGGTGACCGTGTAGGTGTTGTCGCCCTGGGCGGCCGGGGTGTCCTTGATCTGGAAGGTGCCGTCCTCGGCGACGGTCGCGTTGCCGAGCAGGGTCCCGGTCGTGTCGGTGGCGTCCGTGCGGGTGACGGTGACCTGGGTGCCGGCCGTGAAGGGTTCGGTCGAGCCGAGGGTGCCGGTGACCGTGATCTCGGCGCCGGGCAGCGTCGTGGCAGGGGCGTTGACGGTGAGGGTGGTCGCGGCCTCGGTGACGTTGGCGGTGTCCTCGGCGGTCGCGACGGCGGTGGCGCTGTCGGCCGCGGCCGGCGTTGCCGTGACCCCGAGCAGGGACGCGGTGGCGAGCAGGACGGACAGAGCCGTCCCGCCCGCGAGGTGGCGGGTGCGCAAGCTGGTTCCCCCCAGGCAGGCGGTGGGCCGGAGGTCCTCCGGCGAGACATGGGTGCGCCGCGGGGCGCGGACTCCCGTGGTGGGGCCCGGCGCGCCTTCGTCGGCGGCAAGAGGGAACGCTACGTCATGCCTCTGACAGCGGGCCACTGCATTGTCGGCCCGTGCCGATCCGTTACCGCCGCTTCGCCCGGCGGTGGGGATACCGTGGCCGATTCGATGCCCGGCTCCGTACAACCTCCTTGCGGGGAAGGCGTGTTCAGTGGTCGGCGACCCGCACGGTGACGGTCCACTCCCGAAGTCCCAGGCAGGCCACCTGGTCCGGGGCGGTGGGTGTGGCGCACAGCGGCTGGGTGGCGTTGAGCCGCGCCGTGCCGGGGGCGGTGGCGCGGTAGGCGGCGATGGTGTCGCCGCGGGGGGCGCCGATGCCCGCGTTGGTGGGGGTGAGGGCGCCGCCCTCGCTGGTGACGGGGGACCACGGGCGGTCCGGCGTGCCGTCGAGGGTGACGCGGACGGTGCCGCCCGCGGTGACGCAGACGGTGCGGCCGGTGTCCGCGGCGGTGAGCGCGGCCTCTGCCGCGCAGGCCCCTCCCGAGCCCGCCCCGGAACCGGCGCTGCCGGTGGCGCCCGGGGCGCTGCTCCGGTCGCCGTCCGCCGGGCCGCCGGACTGCGTGCCGCAGCCGGTCAGCAGGAGTGCGGTCGCCGCGAGGACCGCGGCTGTCGTATGACGCATGGATGGCCTCCTTTCCTCTTTGACGTGTTCCAGGCGCAAAAGGGTCCCGGCCGCCTGGTGGCGGCCGGGACCCTTCCCGCGGGGAGGCGGGGTCAGGCCGCGGTCAGGGCGGTGTCGTCGACCACGAAGCCGGTCTGGAGGGAGGAGTCCTCGCTGCCGGTGAACTTCAGGGTGACGCTGGAGCCGGCGAAGGAGGACAGGTCGAAGGTCTTCTGGGTGTACCCGGTGCCCTTGTCGAGGTTGGACCAGGTCGCCAGCGTGGTGGACCCGGCGGTCAGGGTCAGCTTGTCGTAGGCGGTGGTGGTGGTCGTCTCGGCGGTGTCGACGTGCAGCCAGAAGGTCAGCGTGGCACGGCAGCCGCTCGGGACGCTCACCGTCTGGGAGAGCGTGTCGGTGTGGGTGGAGCCGTAGCCGTCCAGCCAGGCCTTGTACGTGCCGCCGTGGGCGGCCTCGCCGCTGTCGCTGGTGATGACGCCGCTGGACGACGTCCACGAGGTGCTGCCGGACTCGAAGTCCGGGTTGCCGAGCAGCTGGGCCGTGGTGCAGGTGCCGCCGCCGGCCGGGGAGACGGTCCAGCCGAAGGACGCGGAGCCGGAGGCGCCGGTGCCGTCGGTGGCGGTGACGGTGGTCTGGTAGGTGCCCGCGGCCGTGGGGGTGCCGGAGATCAGGCCGGTCGAGGCGTTGATGCCGAGCCCCGTGGGCAGGCCGCTCGCGCTGTAGGTGAGCGCGGCCCCGGCGCTGTCGGTGGCCGAGATCTGCAGGCTCTTCGCGGTGCCGACGGTGGCGGTCTGGCTGCCGGGGCCGGTGACGGTGACCGTGTTGCCGCTGCCGGTGCCGTTCTTGAAGGCGGTCACGCCGTTCGGGGTGCCGAGGCCGGTCGGGCCGTCGTAGCCGGCCTTGCCGGTGCACAGGTACGAGCCGGAGCAGCCGCCGTTGGCGCCGCTGGTCACGTCGTAGAGGTTGGCGGTGTGGGCGTAGGGGTACGACGCCGGGTTGGTGCCGGAGGCCGGGGCGCCGGCCAGGGCGTACACACCCGCGATGAGCGGCGCGGAGGCGCTGGTGCCGCCGTAGACCGCCCAGCCGGAGCCGCCGTAGGTGTCGTAGACGGCCACACCGGTGGCCGGGTCGGCGACGGCGGAGACGTCGGCGACGGTGCGCTTGGCGCAGCCGGTGTCGGTCTGCCAGCTGGGCTTGGCGTCGTACGCGGAGCAGCCGGAGCCGGTGCCGTCGCCGCCCGCGCTGGTGCCCCAGACCTTCTCGGACCAGCCGCGGGTGGTGGACGCGGTGGTCAGGGAGGTGCCGCCGACGGCGGTCACGTAGCGGGAGGCGGCGGGGTACTCGGCGCCGTAGCCGGAGTCGCCCGCGGAGACGGTGATGGCGACGCCGGGGTGGTTGAAGTAGGCGCTGTCGTACGACGGGTCGGCGGACTCCTCGTCGCCGCCGTAGCTGTTGGAGACGAACTTCGCGCCGAGCGCCACGGCCTCGTTCACGGCCGCGCCGAGGTCCTCCATGCTCGCGGAGTCCGCCTCGACCAGCAGGATGTTGCAGCTCGGGCAGGCGGCGCTGACCATGTCGAGGTCGAGGGCGATCTCCCCGGCCCAGCCGCTGTCCGGCGTGGGGAGGCTGGTGGTGCTGCCGGTCTGGCTCACCTTGCGGAAGCAGCCGCTCGCGACGGTGCAGGCCGAAAGACCGTACTGGGAGCGGTAGGTGGCCAGGTCGGTGGCGGCGTTGGGGTCGTCGTAGGCGTCGACGACGGCCACGGTCAGGCCGGAGCCGCCGGTGGCGGGCAGGTTGTAGGCGCTGTGCAGGTTGGCCGGGCCCAGACCGGACGGGGTGGCCTGGGGCGAGAGCGTGTCGTCGCGCTTCATCGCGATGTCGGTGCGGCGCTGCGCGAGGCAGCCGAAGTCGCCTGCGGCCGGTGCGCCGCACAGGTGCTTGGTCGGTACGGCGGCGCCCGCCGTGCCGGTGGGGTGCACGGTCTGGGCCGCGGGGGACTGCAGGGCCCGGGCGTTCTGCGTGTCCCGGGCGGTGGGGGTGTGGGGGGCGGCGGCCTGGGCGGCCGGTCCCGCGGCGAGCAGGCCGGTGACGGCCAGGGCGAGCGCGGGCAGGGCCGCGGTCAGTGTCCTTCTCAGTCGCCTCAGCGGCTGTGCGGGTCGGTGTGCAGAGGGGTGCACGGGGTGCCTCCGTCGAGTGCCGGGAGTGGGGGTGTCGCGGCGTGGTGCGGGTGGCTCGGTGCGTAGGGCGGCGGCAGGCCGGGACGGTGCGGGCCGACGGATCGGTGTGGGCCGTGGGTCGATCGGTCATGCGCATGACATATGGACGCGTAGACCGCCCCCGGGCTGCGGCTGCGGTCGGTGGTGACGGGTGGACGCGCTGACGTTAGGCGCGTCCGCCGGGTCGCGGACAGCTGCCGGGAAAGATCTTTACCGCCGCTTGAGGCGGGTTTGCCCGCGCCGAGACCGGACCCCTCGGCCAAAGGTCCGGGGGCCGGATTTCCCTAGGGTTTTCCCTGTATGCCCGGCCCGCGCCCTCCGGTCCTTGACCTTGTCGCAGCGTCAAGGTCTCTACTGGGCTCATGCGCATCGGAGAACTCGCCGCCCTCGCCGGGGTCACCACCCGCACCGTGCGGCACTACCACCGCATCGGGCTGCTGCCCGAGCCCGCGCGCCGGATCAACGGCTACCGCGACTACGGCCTGCGCGACGCCGTCGAGCTCACCCGCATCCGGCGCCTGACGGAGCTCGGCCTCGGTCTCGACGAGGTCAGGGACGTGCTCGCGGACGACGCGGGCAAGGAGCTGCACGAGGTGCTGGCGGAGCTTGACGCGGACCTCGCCCGGCAGGAGGAGGCCATCCGGTCGCGCCGGACCCGCCTCGCCGAACTCCTCGCGCAGGCCGAAGCCGGCGGCGGACTGCCCGCGCAGGCGCCCGTCTCCCCGGAACTGGCGGCGCTCTTCGCCGAGATGGCCCGGGCCTCGGCACAGCTGCCGGGGCCCGAGCCCGCGATGGCCGTGAAGGAGCGCGAGTTGCTCGCGCTGCTGGACACGGCGGCCACCCCCGAGGCCCGGGGCTGGCTCACCGGCCTGCTGCGCTCCATGGGCTCCGATCCGGGCGCGATGCGCCGCGCCTACGAGGTGTACGCGCGGATGGACGAACTGGCCGGGGCGGCCGTGGACGACCCCCGGGTCGCGGAGGTGGCCCGGGCGATCGCCGACTCCGTCCCGGACGAGGTCGCCGCCTCGATCGACGCCGCCGGTGAGGACGGCGCGGCGCAGTCCGGTGCGGAGGGCGGCTTCGCCGCCGCGTTCTTCGACGACCACGCGCCCGCCCAGGCCGAGGCCGTACGGCAGGCGATCCGGCTGCTGCGCGAGCGTGCCCGGTGAGCCGCCGGGGGGCGTGGGTGCTGGGCACCCTGGTGGTGGCCGAGGCGGTGCTCGCCGCGTGCCTGGTGGCGGGCGTGCCGGTGCCGGAGCCGGTGCTCTGGGGCGCGGAGCTGTGCATGACCGCCGTGCTGCTGTGGCGGCTGCCGAAGGTCGTGCGGGCGCAGCGGGACGCCCGGCGGCGGGGCCTGTCGCGCCGCGCCGCCGCGTGGACCGCCGTGCGGGACGCCGTACCGGCGCCCGCACGGCGCCTGATGCGCCATGAACTCGCCCTGTCCGTAAGCCTGGTGCGCTGGATCGCGCGCCGTCCGCACGGGGTGGGCGAGGGCGCCGTGGCCGTCCCGTACACCGGGGCGCAGACGGCGACGATGTACGGCTTCCTCTTCGTCTCCGTCGTCGAGACGGTGGTGCTCGCGCTGGTCATCCCCTGGCCCGCGGTGCACGCCGTCACGCTCGTCCTCGACATCTGGGGCTGCTTCTTCGTACTGGCCCTGCACGCGGCCTGCGTGGTGCGCCCGCACGTCGTGGGGGCGGACGGCTCGCTGCGGCTGCGGTACGGCGCCCTCGTCGACGTCCGCGTGCCCGCCGGGCGGATCGCCGCGGCCCGTGTCGACCGGCGCTTCCCCGACGGACGGCTCGTCACGCTCGCCGGGGACGGCATCGTCGACCTGGTCGTCGGCGGCCAGACCACGGTGACCGTCGAACTGACCGAGCCCGTCACGTTCCTGCGCCCCCTCGGGGCACCCGCGCAGGCCCGCGTCCTGCGCTTCCACGCCGACGACCCGCGTGCCGCCGTCGCGGCCCTGGGGGTGGGCGCGGTGCCGGGGGCTCGGGTAACGTTGCCGTCCCCAGCAGCGGACGTACCGAGGAGGTGAGACCCATTACCGCCATGTCAGGTTGGGTGCTCTCCCCCGGCGGCCCCGCGGTCCGGACGACCTAGGCCGTCGAGAGCGCCCCGCGGCGCCCCGAAAGGCCCCCATGTCCTCCGCTTCACCCGCTCCTTCCGGCTCGTCTCCCTCCGGTCTTCCTCCCGCCGGTGCCTCGTCCTCCGGCTCCTCCTCTTCCGCCCTCCCGTCCCCCGCGTCCCTCGCGCCGGTCGTGTCCGTGCTCCGGGCGGCCGGCTGCGTGTTCGCCGAGGACGAGGCCCGGCTGCTCGTCTCCGCCGCCCGGACACCCGACGAGCTCGCCGCCCTGGTGGAGCGCCGGGTGGCCGGCCTCCCGCTCGAACACGTGCTGGGCTGGGCCGAGTTCTGCGGTCTGCGGATCGCCGTCGGCCCGGGGGTCTTCGTCCCGCGCCGCCGTACGGAGTTCCTCGCCCGCGAGGCCGTCGCGCTCGGGCGCGCCTCGGGCCGGCCCGGCGCCGTCGTCGTCGACCTGTGCTGCGGCTCCGGCGCGGTGGGCGCCGTCCTGGCCGCCACGCTCGACCGGCCCGTGCTGCACGCGGTCGACATCGACCCGGCGGCGGTGGCCTGCGCCCGCCGCAACCTCGCCGCGGCGGACGGCCGCGTCCACGTCCACGAGGGCGACCTCTACACCCCCCTTCCCGCGGAGCTGCGCGGCCGCGTCGACGTCCTGGTCGCGAACGTGCCCTACGTCCCCAGCGGCGCCGTCGCCCTCCTCCCCCCGGAGGCCCGTGACCACGAGCCCCGCGTCGCCCTCGACGGCGGGGCCGACGGCCTCGACGTCCTCCGCCGGGTCGCCGCCGCGGCGCCCGCGTGGCTCGCGCCGGGCGGCCGGCTCCTCTTCGAGACCGGCGAGGAGCAGGCCCCGGCCGCCGTCGCCGCGGTCGCCCAGGCCGGGCTGGAGGCGCGGGTGGCCGTGTCGGAGGAGCTGTACGCGACGGTCGTGATCGCCTCGGCCCCCGTGGCGTAGCCCGCCGGGCCCCGCGCCCGCCGGCCGGCCCCCGCGCCCGCCCCGGAAATCCTCGCCGTGGGTGAAACCGCGGTTTCTCCGTGTGAATCAACGCCCTATCGGGTGACGCAGGCCACATGGCCTGCGTCACCCAATAGGCGATTTGTCCGGGTCTGCGTGTGACGTGGCCGATATGACGTGCGCCACTTTCGGGGCCCCTTAGTAGAAGCCGTCCCGGAATCCCCTTCCCACGTCTGAGCGGCGGGACTTTCGTCCCTGGTCCCACAACTAATCCCGTTAGTAACAGGGGTGCATTGACCCCGGGATTTAAGTCGGCCAACAATTCATGGCGTACCCCACGGAAGAGGAATTACTCGAATGCAGATCTCCGCTATGTCGAAGCTCAACCGCGTCGCCAAGGCCAAGAAGATCTCCCTCGGCTGCGCCGCTGCCGGCGTCGCCGTCGTCGCCGGTGGCGTGGCCATGGCCCCCACCGCCTCCGCCGCCCCCATGGCGCAGTCGGGCTCCGTCAACACGTGGATCAACGAGTCCCTGAAGGTGATGCGCGCCAACGGCATCCCGGGCACTTACAACGGGATCTACAAGAACCTGATGCGTGAGTCCTCCGGCAACCCGAGCGCCATCAACGGCTGGGACTCGAATGCGGCCAAGGGAATTCCCTCGAAGGGTCTGATGCAGGTGATCGACCCGACCTTCAAGGCCTACCACGTCCCCGGCACCTCGTGGAACATCTACGACCCGGTCGCCAACATCACCGCCGCCTGCAACTACGCGGCCCACGTCTACGGCACGATCGACAACGTCAACTCGGCGTACTGATCGCCCGCGCGCGACGCTTTCCCTGGGGACGCCCCCGGCAGCAACGGCTGCCCGGGGGCTTCCCCCTTTTGGCGTTTCCGGATTCCACGCGCTTTTCCGCCCCGGCTTTTCCTCCCCGGGCCTGGACAGACGAACCGTGCTGGTCCACGCTGTCCGACCATGACCGTCGCCCCTGACCGCCCGGCCGAGGCCGAGGCCCTGCACGCCGCCGCCGAGGACATAGCCGCCCTGCTCCGCGCGTGCCCGGACACCTCGGTGCCGATCCCCGGTGCCGAGTGGACGGTCGGGGAGGCCGCGGCGCACCTGGTGCTCGCAGGCGAACTCATGGCCGCCCTGGCCGAGGGCCGCGAGCAGCCGTACGGCGACGGCACCCCCGGCAGCCTCGCCGCCGCGAACGCCGCGTCCCTGGCCGCCTTCCCCGAACGCGACGGCCCGATCCTGGCCGACGGGATCGTGCGGCACGCCCGCGCGTTCACCGACGCGGCCGCGACCCGCGCGCCCGGCATGCCGGTGGTCACCCCGCTCGGCCCCATGGACCTGGCCACGCTCGGCTCGTACCTGCTCACCCACCTGCTCGGCCACGGCTACGACATCGCGGTCGCCCTGCGCCGTCCCCACATGATCGACCGTGAGCGCGTCGCCCGCTGCATGCCCTTCCTCAAGGCGGCCATGCCCCGGGTCGTCGACGCGCGGGCGGCGGCGGGATTCTCCGCCTGCTACGCGCTGCGCGTCCCCGGGATCACGCGCTTCGCCGTGACGTTCACCGACGGTGCGGCCGAGCTCGCGGACGAGCCGCCGCGCCGCCCCGACTGCACCATCACCACCGAGCCGGTCACCTTCTTCCTGATCGCGCTCGGCCGCCGGGGCGCCACCGCCGCCATGGCCCGCGGCAAGATCGCCGCCTGGGGCCGCCGCCCCTGGCTCGCCCCCCGCTTCCCCACCCTCTTCACCGCGCCCTAGCTTTCACCGCGTCCCGGTCCCGGCCAGTCGCCGGGGAGGGTGTACGTCCAGCCCGGCTGCCAGACGAAGGGCGCCCGGACGCTCTCCGTCAGGGGGACTCCGCCCAGCAGGCAGGCCAGGGCCCAGCGGTTGGCGGAGTGGGCGATCAGCAGGACGCGCCGGCCGTCCCACCGCCGGGCCAGGTCGTACAGGAGCGCGTCGGTGGCGGCGAGCACCTGCCGGTAGCTCTGGCCGCCGCCGGGGAACGGCTCGTCGACGCGCCGCAGGCGCTCGGCCGCGACGAGGCCGGCCGGGCGTCCGTTCAGCGCGCCGTAGTCGCACTCGCGCAGCCGGGGGTCCCGGTGGACCGGCGGCCGCCCGTCGGGGAAGGCGAGGGCCGCGGTCTCCACGGCACGGTGCAGGTCGGAGGTGTACACCGCCGCGATGTCCTGGCCGCGGCGGCGTTCGCCCAGCTCCCTCGCCTGCCGGCGGCCGCGCTCCGACAGCAGGCCGGGCAGCCGGCCGGTGGCGATGCCCGCCTCGTTGTCGGTGGTTGTGGCGTGCGTCTCGTAGATCAGCTCCACAGCCATCGGGGCCTCCCCGGGGTCGGGTGCGTCAGAGGGTGGCGGTGGCCCGGAAGGTGCGCCGGTAGGCCAGGGGGGAGACGCCGATGGCGGCGTGCAGGTGCTGCCGCAGGGACGTCGCGGTGGCGAAGCCCACCTCGCCGGCGATGCGGTCGACCGGGAGGTCGCTGGACTCCAGCAGGTGGCGGGCCCGGGCGACCCGCTGCTGGATGAGCCACTTGCCCGGGCTCGTGCCGACCTCGTCCCGGAAGCGCCGGGCGAAGGTCCGCAGGCTCATCCGCGCGTGGTCCGCGAGGTCGTTCAGGGTGAGCGGCAGGTCGAGGTGCTCCAGCGCCCACTGCCGCGTCGCCGCGGTGCCGGCGTCCGCGGTCTCCGGCACGGGCTGGTCGATGTACTGGGCCTGGCCGCCGTCCCGCCAGGGCGGCACCACGCAGCAGCGGGCCACGAAGTTGGCCACCGCGCTGCCGTGGTCCTCGCGCACCAGGTGCAGGCAGACGTCCACGCCGGACGCGGCCCCGGCGGAGGTGAGGACGTCGCCGTCGTCGACGAAGAGCACGTCCGCGTCGAGCGCCACACCGGGGAACATCCGCCGGAAGCGTTCGGCCAGCGCCCAGTGGGTGGTGGCGGGGCGGCCGTCGAGGAGACCCGCGGCGGCGAGCGCGAAGGCCGCCGTGCAGATGGAGACGATGCGGGTGCCCGGCCGGATCGCGCCGAGCGCGGCCGCGACCGGGGCGGGGAGCTCCGCGGTGATCCGCGACTGGTCGTACGGCGGGATCACGATGGTGTCGGCGGTGGCCAGCACCTCGGGGCCGTTCTCGACGGCGACCGAGAAGTCGGAGTCCGTGCGCACGGGGCGCCCGTCGACGGTGCAGGTCAGCACCTCGTAGCGGTCCCCGGCGGAGCCGAAGACACGGTTGGGGATGCCCAGCTCGAAGGGGTAGACGCCGTCAAGGGCGAGGACGACCACACGATGCATGGCAGGATCTTATCGGAGGATGGCAATCATGCCATTTCCCCGCGCCCGCGCGGTCGGCAGGCTGGGGTCCATGACCGAAACACCCCGCACCATGCGCGCGATCACCCAGGACGTCCTCGGCGGACCCGAGGTACTGCGGGAGGCGGAGCTGGAGCGCCCCACCCCCGGCGTCGGGCAGCTGCTCGTCCGCGTCCACGCCGCCGGGCTCAACCCGACCGACACCAAGCACCGGCAGACCGGGCTCTTCCTCGGCGGCCCGCCGCCCGTCCTCGGCTGGGACGTCTCCGGCGTCGTCGAGGAGACCGGGCTGGGAGTGGCCCTCTTCCGGCCCGGCGACGAGGTCTTCGGCATGCTCCCCTACCCGCACGGCGTGGGCTCCCACGCCGAGTACGTCACCGGGCCCGCCCGCGCCTTCGCCCGGAAGCCGTCCGGCATGAGCCACGTGGAGGCCGCCGCGGTCCCGCTGGTCGCGCTCACCGCCTGGCAGGCCCTCGTCGACGTCGCCGCGGTCCGCCCCGGGCAGCGCGTGCTCGTCCACGCGGCCGCGGGAGGCGTCGGCCACGTCGCCGTCCAGATCGCCAAGTCCCGCGGCGCGTACGTCATCGGCACCGCGAGCGCCGCCAAGCACGACTTCGTGCGCGGTCTCGGCGCCGACGAACTGATCGACTACCGCACGACCGACTACGCCGAGGCCGTCCGCGACGTGGACGTCGTCCTCGACCCCCTCGGCGGTGCCGAGTCCCTCCGCTCCCTGCGTACCCTGCGCGAGGGCGGGCTGCTCGTCACCATCCTCCCGATCGGCCTGCCCGAACTCCTCGCGGAGGCCGACCGCCTGGGCGTGCGCGCCACCGGCATGATCGTCGAGGCGGACCACGCCGGCATGACCGCGATCGCCCGCCTGGTCGAGGAGGGCGCCCTGCGCGTCACGGTCGCCGGCACCTTCCCCCTGTCCGAGGCCGCGAAGGCCCACGCCTCCCTGGAGACGGGACGTACGACCGGGAAGCTGGTCCTCGCCGTGCGCTGACGAGGACGATGCCCCATCGTCAACTTTCGGTTGACGATGGGGCATCGTCAACCTATCGTTGACGCATGACGCAGCAGATCCGGCTCGACGATCTGATCGCAGCCATCAAGAAGACCCACCCCGACGCCCTCGACCAGCTCTCGGACGCCGTCATCGCCGCCGAGCACCTGGGGGAGATCGCCGACCACCTCATCGGACACTTCGTCGACCAGGCCCGGCGGTCCGGCGCCTCCTGGACCGACATCGGCAAGAGCATGGGCGTGACCAAGCAGGCCGCCCAGAAGCGCTTCGTCCCCAAGGACCTCGGCTTCCCCGACCTGGACCCCTCGCAGGGCTTCTCGCGCTTCACCCCGCGCGCCCGCAAGGTCGTCATGGCCGCCCACGCCGAGGCCAAGACCGCCCACAACCCCGAGGTCCGCCCCGAGCACCTCGCCCTCGGGCTGCTCAGCGAGCCCCAGGCCCTCGCCGCACTCGCCATGGCGGCCCAGGGTGTCACCCCCGACGCCGCCCGCACCGCCCTCGCCGCGGCCCTCCCCGCGGCCGTGGACGAGGTCCCCGAGCTCGTCCCGTACGACCTCGCCTCCCGCAAGGTCCTCGAACTCACCTTCCGCGAGGCCCTGCGCCTGGGCCACAACTACATCGGCACCGAGCACCTCCTGCTCGCCCTCCTCGAACTCGAGGCGGGCGACGGCCCGCTGACCTCCCTCGGCCTCGACAAGGCCACCACCGAGCGCCACGTCGCCGCGGCACTGGCCGAGATCGTGGGCGGCACGCAGCAGGAAGGGTGAGCGGTGTCCCGGGTGGGGCGTGGTTCCATGAGGGGCCATCACGGTCCCACCCGGGAGGAACGGAACCCTGAACACCACGATCGCGGAGGCGCTGTCCGTCGCGCTGCTGCTCCTCGTGCTCGCCGGGGCGGTGATCCGGCCGTTCGGTCTTCCGGAGGCGGTGATCGCCGTCCCGGCCGCGGCGGTGGCCGTGGGGAGCGGGGCGATCCCGCTGGAGCACGCGCGGGAGGAGGCGGCGCGGCTGGGGCCGGTGATCGGGTTCCTGGCGGCGGTGCTGGTGCTGGCGAGGCTCTGCGACGACGAGGGGCTGTTCCGGGCAGGCGGGGCGTGGATGGCCCGGGTGGCCGCGGGGCGGCCGCGGCGGTTGCTCGGGGCGGTGTTCGCGCTGGCGTCCGCGGTGACGGCGGCGCTGAGCCTGGACGCCACCGTGGTGCTGCTGACCCCGGTGGTGTTCGCGACGGCCGCCCGGCTGGGGGTGCGGCCGAAGCCGCACGTGTACGCGTGCACGCACCTGTCCAACACCGCCTCGCTGCTGCTGCCGGTCTCGAACCTGACGAACCTGCTGGCGTTCGCGGCCAGCGGGCTGAGCTTCACCCGCTTCGCCGGGCTGATGGTGCTGCCGTGGCTGGTGGCGATCGCCGTGGAGTACGTCGTCTTCCGCCGCTGGTTCGGCGCCGACCTGGAGGCCGCCGTCGCGGTCCCGGACGGTGCCGAGGTGCCTGCGCTGCCGGTGTTCGCGCTGGTCACGGTGGTCTGCACGCTGGCGGGGTTCGTCATCACCCCGGCGCTCGGCATCGATCCCGCGTGGGCGGCCGCGGCCGGGGCGCTGGTGCTGGCCGTACGGGCGGTGGCACGGCGGCGGATGACGGTGCGCGCCGTGGCGGGGGCGGCCGGGGTGCCGTTCCTGGCGTTCGTGCTGGCGCTGGGCGTGGTGGTGCGGGCGGTGGTCGACAACGGGCTCGCCGACGTGCTGGGCCGGATCGTGCCCGGGGGCACCGGGCCGGCCGCCCTGCTCGGCGTCGCGGCGCTGGCCGCCGTCCTGGCCAACGTGATCAACAACCTGCCCGCCGTGCTGGTCCTGCTGCCGCTGACCGCGCCCGCCGGGCCCGGCGCGGTCCTCGCCGTCCTGCTCGGGGTGAACATCGGCCCCAACCTGACCTATGCGGGATCCCTGGCGACCCTGCTGTGGCGGCGTATCGTGCACCAGCACGAACACGACGTGGACCTGAAGGAGTTCACCGTGCTCGGCCTGCTCACCGTGCCTGCGGCGCTGGGCCTTGCGGTGGTGGCACTGTGGGGTTCGCTGCACGTCCTCGGAGGCTGATGTCCGTGATCGTGACCGCCTGGATCGCCGAAGGAACCTGGCCCGCCTGCGTCGACGCCGTCCGCGTCCACGCGCCGGAGGCCGCCGACGTCGTCCTGCTGCACGTCAGCGGCCCCGACGTCCCCGGTCTGGCGCACGCCGCCTACGCCGGGCTGCTGGGCCGCGGGCACCCGGAGAACGATCCGGGCACCCGGCTGGAGGGCCTCGGCGCGGACTCCGCGGGCCGGCTGCTGGACGCCGCCGCCCGGCGCCTGGGCCGTCCGTGCCGCCGGGAGGAGCGGTCGGGGCGGGTGGAGCGGGAGGTGGTCGCCGCCGCGGCCGGGACCGATCTGCTGGTGATGGCCCGGGACGGCGACCTCGTACGGCTCGGGCCGCGGAGCCTGGGCCCGGCGGCGCGCTTCGTCGTGGACCACGCGCCCTGCCCGGTCCTCCTGGTGTGGCCCGCGGCCGCGCCGGACGTGGCGACCCTCCCACCGCCCCCGCCCCACTGACCCGGGCTCAGCCCGCGGCGCCGGGCAGCTGCTTGATGCCGTCGACGACGGAGCGGGTCAGCACCGCGGTGGTGAAGACGACCGTGCCGCGCGGTATGACCCCGTCGGGGTCCCGCTCGGCCTGGACGGTGCGCTCGCCGAGGAAGACGTGGGTCTTCGGGTCGAAGATCCACTCGGTGCGCTCTCCGGTTGTCTTCTCCAGCCGGGCCACCGCGACCCCGTGCCGGCCGGCGGCGTCCACGGCGTCGTCCACGGCGACCACGCCGGGGATCTTGGCGGCGGCCTTGTAGAGCGCGGTGGTCAGCCCGGCCGGCGGGTAGCTCTCGCCCAGCAGGTCGCCGATGGTGGTGAAGGCCTCCTGGTCGGGGCTGTTGCCCATGCCCTTCGTCTCCTCGTAGATCTTGGCCAGGAGCGTGTCGGGGTCGGTGGGCAGGGTGGTGAGGTAGTCGTAGCTCGGCGCGTTCAGGGTCGGCTCGGGCACCTTGCCCTGCTCGTCGGTGCCCGCCAGGGTGATGCCCTCCGGGCCGGTGGTGCCGGGCTCGATCAGCCAGCCGTCCCTGCCGTCGCGGGACTCCCAGGCCTGGCGCCGGTGCAGCGGGGTGCCTGCCAGGCTGGTCGTGCCGTGCACGTGCCGGACGACGGTGCCGGCCGACTTCGACTCGATGTAGACGTACTGGCCGTCGCCCACCGGCGCTGCGGGCGACTCGGCGGCGGCCAGCGAGACGGTGTCCAGCAGGTGGGCGGCGCCCTTGGGGTCCGCGGCGCCGAGACGGGTGGTCAGGGCGGGACCCGCGGCCGAGGTGCCGGAGCCGCCGCCCGTGCCGGTGCCCTCCGCACCGCCGAACACGAACAGGCCGGTCGCCAGGGCCCCGGCCAGCACGCCCGCGGTCAGCGGGACGAGGACCATGCGGCGCAGGAAGGGGTTGCGGCGCGCGGCCGGACGGGCGGCGGTGGCGGCGGTGTACGGGTCGGTGCTCGTGCCGAGGTCCTCGTGGATCCGGGTCATCAGACGCTCCTTGTGCAACTGGTGACGGTCCGCCGGCAGATCCCGCTCCACGCGCGGCAGGAGACGGGCGGTCTCCTCCCATTCCGAGGGATGGGCGTTCATCGGATTCCTTCCTGTGCGGGCCGGACCGCGTTCGTGCGGTCCCCTTCTGTCTGTCGGCGGCGGGCGGCGGGTTCCATCTCCGCGTCGGCGAGCTTGCGCAGTCTCGTGCGGGCCCGGGACAACCGGGACCGCACGGTGCCGACCGGGATGCCGAGGGCCTCGGCGGCCTCGGTGTACTCCAGGCCCTCCCACAGGCACAGCGTCAGCACCTCGCGCTCGGGACGGCGCAGCCGGGCGAGGGCGGTGAGGACGGCGGAGATGCGGCGCCGGTCGTCGAGCCGGCCGGCCACGAGGTCGGCGTGGTCGGGCACTTCGAGCGCGGCGGCCCCCGCCTGGGCGCCGGCGGCGACCGCGGCCCGGTAACGGCGGTTGCCGCGGCAGTGGTTGCGCGCGATGTTCGTGGCGACGCCCAGCAGCCACGGCCGCAGCGAGCCCCCTTCGGGGTCGACGCGCTCACGCAGCCGCCAGGCCTCCAGGAAGGTGGCCGACATCACGTCCTCGGCGACCGACCAGTCGGCGGTCAGCCGGAAGGCGTGGTTGTAGACGGTACGGGCGTACGCGTCGAACAGTTCCGCGAAGGCGGCGGGGTCCCCGTCCCGTACCCGGGTCCGTACATGAGTGGTCACCTCTGTCGGCTGTCCGTCCGTCCCCCGCGGGTTCCCGTGACGTGCGTCACGCGGCGACGCCGTCGGGTGCCGCGGGCGCGAAGGGCATCAGCTCGTCCTGGCCGGGCCGCACCACCCCGAAGGTGCTCTCGGGGACCTCGTGCCACGCGTCCGGCACGTCGCCCAGGGGCTCGGACACCACGAGCCGGGTCTGCGCCGACACGCCCTGCAGGAACCACAGGTCCGGGTGGAGCTCCCGCAGCGTGTCCACCTTGCTGCTGTAGAACAGCGACCGCGACGCGTGCTCGCTGGAGTAGCGGAAGGCCCACAGGCTCTCCCCGTCGCTGACCGCCACCGTCATCTGGACGGGGAACTCGACCCCGTGCTCGTGCCCGGTCCGCTCCACCAGCCCGGCCATCCGCGACACGGCGCCGGGCACGTCCTGGTCGAGACCGAAGGTGAGGGCGAGGAAGAACATCACCTCGGAGTCCGTCGAGCCCTCGATGGAGGAGAACAGCGCCGGGTCGACGGCGAGCGAGAGGTCGCGGCGCAGCCGGTGGAAGTCGGTGATCGCGCCGTTGTGCATCCACAGCCAGCGGCCGTGCCGGAAGGGGTGGCAGTTGGTCTGCTGGATCGCGGTGCCGGTGGAGGCCCGTACGTGGGCGAAGAACAGCGGCGAGGCGACGTGGCGGGAGATCTCCCGCAGGTTGCGGTTGTTCCACGCGGGCCCGATGTCCCGGATGACCGCCGGGGTCTCCAGGTCCGTGGCGTACCAGCCGATCCCGAAA
This sequence comes from Streptomyces sp. NBC_00510, assembly GCA_036013505.1. NCBI lineage: Bacteria > Bacillati > Actinomycetota > Actinomycetes > Kitasatosporales > Streptomycetaceae > Streptomyces > Streptomyces sp. NBC_00510. Next base: position 5,220,494 of record CP107851.1, read on the forward strand.
CCGTCCCCGTTGGTCGTCTCGACCCCCATCCGGGAGTGCAGGCTCTGGTCGATCAGCGAGTGCCGCGGTTTGTAGAGGATGTTGTCGAGCAGCATGGGCGTGCCCGAGTAGGCGAGCCACCGGCACATGTCGCACCATTCCCTTCCTCGTCCGCCGTCCCCGGGCGTCCGGCCGTCCTCAGGCGTCGGCCAGGGCGACCTCCGCCCAGATCGTCTTGCCCTCCTGGGTGTGACGCGTCCCCCAGCGTTCGGTGACCTGCGCCACCAGCAGCAGTCCGCGGCCGCCCTCGTCGAAGACCCGGGCCCGGCGCAGGTGCGGCGCGGTGCCGCTGCCGTCGGAGACCTCGACGATGAGCGTGGAGTTGTGGATGACGCGCAGCCCGATGGGCTGGGTTCCGTACCGGATGGCGTTGGTGACGAGTTCGCTGACCACCAGCTCCGCGGTGTACGTGATGTCCTCCATCCCCCACTCGGCCAGCCGGCGGGTGACCTCGGCGCGGACGCCGGCCACCGCCGCGGGCTCGGCGGGCACGTCCCAGCTGACGACCTGGGAGGCGTCCAGCACCTTGGTGCGGGCGACGACCAGGGCGACGTCGTCGTCCGGGGGTTCGGGGACGAGGGCCACCAGGCTCTCGCAGACGGACTCCAGGGAGCGGGCGGGCCGGGTGAGCGCGTGGCGGAGCCCGGCCATGCCCGTGTCGACGTCCCGGTCGGCGGTGGCGATGAGGCCGTTGGTGTAGAGCACGAGGAGGCTGTCAGGGTCGAGTGCGCACTCGACGGTCTCGAAGGGCAGCCCGCCCAGCCCGAGCGGGGGTCCGGGCGGCAGGTCGAGGAAGTGCGCGCCGCCGTCCGGCGCGGTCAGTACCGGCGGGGGGTGGCCCGCGCTGGCGGCGGTGCACATCCGTGAGACCGGGTCGTAGACCAGGTACAGGCAGGTGGCGACGAGGTCGGTGACGAGGTTCTCGCCGTCCCCCTCGGTGACCTCTTCCCCGGCGAGGTGGGCGACCAGGTCGTCGAGGTGCACGAGCAGCTCGTCGGGCGGCAGGTCGACGTCGGCGAGGGTCCGCACGGCCGTCCGCAGCCGTCCCATGGTGGCGGAGGCGCGCAGCCCGTGGCCGACCACGTCGCCCGCGACCAGCGCGACCCGGGCCCCGGACAGCGGGATCACGTCGAACCAGTCACCGCCCACGCCCGCGCCGCTGCCCGCGGGCAGGTAGCGCGAGGCGACCTCCACCGCCTCCTGCCGGCCGAGCCGCTGCGGCAGCAGGCTGCGCTGGAGGGCCAGGGCGGTGGTGCGTTCGCGGGTGTAGCGGCGGGCGTTGTCGACGGCGACCGCGGCCCGGGCGCCGATCTCCTCGGCGACCTGCAGGTCGTCCTCGTCGAAGGGGTCGGGTCTGCGGTGCCGGGCGAGCACGGCGACACCGAGCGTGATGCCGCGGGCCCGCAGCGGGATGACCATCACCGAGTGGATCCCGTGCCGCCGCAGCATCCGGGCGCGCCCCGGGTCGCCCGCGGCCCAGACGTCGATGGCCCGGTCCACGGTGCCGTGCAGCGAGGCGCGGCCGGTGACGAGGGAGCGGGTGGGCGGGGAGTCCGCCGGGTAGTGGTCCAGTTCCCCGGTCGCGGTCACCGACTCGGGCATGCCGGGCAGGACGGACTGCTGGGCGGCGCGGCGGAGGGCGACGCCGGGGTCGCCGGCCTTCGGCTCCACCCCGCGGAACAGCGGGTCGAGCAGGTCGACGGTCGCGAAGTCGGCGAGGTTGCCCACCACGACGTCGGCCATCTCCTGGGCGGTGCGGCCCACGTCCAGCGTGCTGCCGATCCGGGTGCTGACCTCGTTGAGCAGGGCCAGCCGCTCCCGCGCCAGGTACTGCTCGGTGGTGTCGACGGCGGTGAGCTGGACGCGGGGGGTGCGCCGCAGCGGATCGGCGAGCGGGGAGAGCATGACCGACCAGGTGCGCGGCGCCGGTGCCGTCCGTGAGCGGATGCGCAGGTGCAGGTCGTGGGACTCACCGCTGGCCAGGACGTGCCGCACGCCCTCCTCGACGGCCTCGCCCGCGCTGCCGGGCAGGAACTCCGAGGGCCGTCTGCCCCGCATCTGCTCCTCGGTGCGTCCGGTCTCGCGCTGCATGCCCTTGCTGGTGCGCAGGGTCCGCAGCTCGTTGTCGAAGATCGCCATGGGCAGGGTGGACTGGTCGAAGGCCTCCTCGACCACGCTGTCCACCGCCCCCCAGTGCCGCCGGTCCACCGGGGAGGCCACGACGAGCCGCTGCGGCCGGCCGCGGCCGTCCAGCGACGGGTAGACCCGCACGGAGACGTCCAGGTGGCGCCCGTCCCGGCGGCGCAGCACCGATCTGCCGCCCCAGCCGAAGGGCATCGCGAGCAACCACTCGGTGGACCGGGCGGCGTCCGAGCCGAGCAGCCGGGCGGCGGGCTGCCCCACGACCTCGTCGTGCCCGTACCCGAGCAGCCGCTCGGCCTCGCTGCTCCAGCCGGTGATGATGCCGTGGGCGTCCACGACGGCCGTGGCGGGTACGGCCGGTTCGGGCCGGGGAGGGAGGCCGCCGTCGAAGTCGTCGTCGAGGCTGGAATCTCGCATCGCCATCCGTCGCCGTTCTCGCCCGTCCTCTCCCGGCCCCCTCCGGGAGGCGGCTGCCTGGGCCCTCCTCCACTTCTACCGCTCCTGGAGCGTGCCCGCAGGTCGGCGCCGGCCCGGTTCAGCGCGAGGCCGCGCCGGGCACGACGCCGCCGCAGCGTACGGGCGGGAGGGCGCCGTCGCCGCCGGCGAGGACGACCTCGGCGGTGCCCTCGTGGCCCTCGGCGTAGGCGGCGGTGCAGACCACCTGGCGCACGGCGTCGTCCTTCAGGCGCCGCACGGGGAACGGCAGCGTGACCCGGATGGTGCCCCGGGACGACGTGACGTCCACCGGCCCGGCGGAGGCGGGCAGCCCGGTGCCGAGTCCCGCCGCGCGCTCCTCGGGGGCGGGGCCGTCCAGCAGCACCGTCAGGACCTTCACGGCCGCTATCGGCGGGGCCTGCGCGTCGTCCTCGGTCGCGCGCAGGACGGGCGTCAGGCGTCCCTCGGGGGAGAGGAAGAAGAGCGTCAGCCGGTCCGGTGTCCCGGGGAAGGCGTCGACGGTGGCCGGGCCGCCCGCCTCGACGACCCCGGATCCCGGGACCCCGCAGCCGGCCAGCAGGGCCGCCGCGGTGAGGAGCGGGACCGGGACGGACCGGCGTCTCACGGTGCCGCCTCCGCGGCCGTACGGGGAGTGCCCAGCGGCATCCGCACGGTGAGGACGGCGCCGCCGTGCGGGCCGTTGGCGGCGCGGACCGTGCCGCCGTGCAGGCGGACGTTCTCCAGGGTGATGGCCAGGCCCAGGCCGCTGCCCGCGGAGCGGGTGCGGGCCGCGTCGGCCTTGTAGAAGCGGTCGAAGATGTGCGGCAGGACGTCCGGGGCGATGCCGGGGCCGCTGTCGGAGACCTCGACGGCGAACCGGGCCTGCCCGCCGTCGGGCATCTCGGCGTGCAGCCGCACCTGGACGGGGGCGCTGCCGTGACGCAGCGCGTTCCCGACGAGGTTGGCGACCACGACGTCGAAGCGCCGCGGGTCGAGCCGGGCCCGGATGCCCGGGGGCAGTTCGGTGGCGACCTGCGCGGGATCCGTCCAGTGCCGGGTCGCCAGGGTCTTGCGGATGGTCTCGGCGACGTCGACCTCGTCGGCGTTGAGCTCGGCGGCCTTCGCGTCGAAGCGGGAGATCTCGATCAGGTCCTCGACCAGGACGGCGAGCTTGCCGGTCTCGGCGCTGACGAGGCGGACGGCGGCGGCGGTGTCCGGCGCGAGCCGGTCGGCGTCCTCGTCGAGCACCTCGGTGACGGCGAGCATCCCGGCCAGCGGGGTGCGCAGTTCGTGCGAGACGTCGGAGGCGAATCGGCGGGCCCGGGCCTCGGCGCGGCGCAACTCGTCCACCGTCCGCTCCAGTTGCAGCGCCGAGTCGTTGAAGGTGTACGCGAGGTCGGCGAGTTCGTCGCTGCCCTTGACGGGGATGCGGGTGTCGAGCTCGCCGCGGCCCATGCGCTGCGCCGCCGTGCGCAGGTCGCGGACCGGGCGGAGCACGCTGCGGGCGGCGAGCAGGGCGGGGACGAGGGCGATGACCAGCGCGGGCAGGGATCCGTCGCGGGCGGCGGTGAGCATCGCCCGGATGTCGTCCTCCTCCGTGGTCAGCGGCATCACGGCGTAGAGCACGAGCCCGCTGGCGCGGGCGGACAGCCCGGTCTTGAAGACGGTCGGCACGGCCATCGTCAGCCAGGGGGTGCCGTCCTTGTCGACCCGCTGGAAGACGCCGCGGGGACTGGCCAGGGCGGCGCGGCGCAGCTCGGGCGTGATGACGGTGGAGACGGGGCTTGTGCCGGAGGAGACCCGCATCGAGCCGTACTCGGCGAACACCACCCAGGTGTGCGGCTTGCCCTTGCGGGCGATGTCGCGCAGCACCTCCTGGAGGGCCAGGCGGTCCATAGGGAGCGTGGTGCCGACGGTGCCCGCCTGCTCGCGGAAGGAGGAGACGGCGGTGTCCTGGGCCTGTTCGAGGATGGCGTTGCGCGCCTCGCGGTACGTGAGGGCCGCGGTGGTGCCCGCGCTGACGGCGGCGACGAGCAGGAAGGCCAGCACCAGCCGGGTGCGCAGCCCGATCCGGGCCCTCCAGCGGATCACCGGCGGCTCACAGCGGCCCGAAGCGGTAGCCGAAGCCGCGCAGCGTCTGTATGTAGCGGGGGTCGCCGGGTACGTCCTCGATCTTGTTGCGCAGCCGCCGGACGCAGGCGTCGACCAGCCGGGCGTCCGCGTGGTAGCTGTGCTCCCACACGTGCTCCAGCAACTGCTGGCGGCTGAAGACCTGTTCGGGCGCGGCGGTCAGGAACAGCAGCAGCTTCAGCTCGGAGGGTGCGAGCGCCAGCCGCTGCCCGGACTTGGCGACGCCGAGTCCGGCCCGGTCGACGGCGAGGTCGCCGTGGAACTCGACGGCCGGGCGGCCTCCCGGCTCCTCGATGCGGCGCAGCACGGCGCGGATGCGGGCCTCGATCACCTCGGTGCGGGCGGGTTTGACGATGTAGTCGTCGGCCCCGGCCTCCAGCCCGACGACGACGTCGAAGTCGTCGCCGCGGGCGGTGAGCATGATGATCGGCAACTGGCTCGTCTCGCGCACCTGGCGGCAGACCTGGACGCCGTTCATGCCGGGCAGCATCAGGTCCAGCAGCAGCAGATCGGGCTGGAACTCGCCGACGGCGGCGAGCCCGGCCTCGCCGGTCGCGGCCGTCCGTACCTCGTGACCGCGGCGGCGCAGGCCCAGTTCGACACCTTCGCGCACGGAGGGGTCGTCTTCGATCAGAAGAACGCGTGGCATGACCGGAGTATCGCAACTCATCGTGCACCGCGCCGCAGTTTGCCGAGCAGGGCCCGTCGGGCGGCCTCGACCTCGGTCAGCCGCAGCGGGCGGGCCGCGGCCGCGAAGACCAGCACCACGGCGGCCGCCCCGGCCGCCACGGCGGCGAGCGGCCCCGGTGGCGCGGCGAGGCCGGCCGCGATCCGGCCCAGGGCGGCGGCGGGCACCGCGACGAGCAGCAGCCGGGCCAGCGAGCCCGCGGTCGGCGACCGCCACGGTCCTGGGCCGCCGTCCGGCGCCGCCAGCCTGCGGTCCAGCACGAACGCCGTGACCGCCCATCCCGCGAAGAGCGCCACCGAGTACGCCGCCGCCATGCCGGTGACCGCCCAGCGCGCGGGCAGCAGCAGGTAGGCGGTGACGGACAGCCCCGCGTTGAGCCCGGAGATCACCAGGTTGAGCAGGAAGGGGGTACGGGTGTCGCCGAGCGCGTAGAAGGTGCGCGACAGCACGTACTGCCCGGAGAAGGCGACGAGGCCGGGGGCGAAGGCCACCAGCGCGTTAGCCATGACCGCGACGTCGGCGGCGTCGGTCCTGCCGTGCTCGAAGACCAGGGCCATCGCCGGCGCGGCGAGCGCCAGCAGCGCGCACGCGGCGGGCACCACCATCGCGGAGCTGCTGCGCAGCGCGTACGAGACGTCGCGGCGCACCCGTGCCGGGTCGCCGTCGGCCGCCGCCGCGCTCATCCTCGGCAGCAGGGCGGTGACCAGCGAGACCGTCACGATGCCGTGCGGCACGGCCCACAGCAGATAGGCGTTGTTGTACGCGGTGAAGCCGGCGCCGCCGTCGATGCCGAGGGCCGCGGCGCGCTGTCCCGCGGACGTGGCGAGCCGGGTCACCACCCAGTAGGCGACCTGGTTGGTGAGCACCAGCAGCACCAGCCACCCGGCGGAGCGCAGCGGCCGGGCCAGCCCGCTGCCCCGCCAGTCGAACCGCGGCCGCCAGCGGAAGCGTGCCGCCCGCAGCGAGGGCACCAGCGCCAGCGCCTGCACCGCGATGCCGGCCGTGGTGCCCCAGCCGAGCAGCGCGGTCTCACCGGCGGTCAGTCCGCCGCCGGTGCCGGCGGTGACCAGGTAGAGACCGAAGACGGCGATGACGACGAGGTTGTTGAGGACGGGCGTCCACATCATCGCGCCGAACCGGCCGCGGGCGCCCAGCACTTGGCCGAGCAGCGTGAACAGGCCGAGGAAGAGGATCTGGGGCAGGCAGGAGCGCGCGAAGGCCACCGTGGTCGCGGCCTGCGCCCCGGTGTAACCGGTGTACGCGGCCACGATCGCGGGGGCGGCGAGCACGGCCGCCGTCGTGATCACCAGCAGCGCGGCGGTGCACACGGTCAGCAGCCGGTCGGTGTAGGCGGCCCCGCCGTCCTCGTGCTCCTTGGCGGCCCTGACCAGTTCGGGCACGAACACCGCGTTGAGGGCGCCGCCCAGCAGCAGCATGTAGACGATCGTGGGCACCGAGTTGCCGACGGAGTAGCCGTCGGCGGCCAGGCCGACGCCGAGCGCCGCGGCGACGGTCGCGGACCGCACGAAGCCGGTCGCGCGGGAGACCACCGAACCCGCCGCCATGACCGCGCCGCTGCGCAGCACCGAGCCGGCGGCGGGGGCACCGGCCGGGGCGGCCGGCCCGTCGGCCGGGCGCGCCGCCACGGGGGCGCTCACCGGCGCGCCATGTAGGCCTGGAACGCCCGGTAGAGCGTGTGGTTGGCGGTGCCGTCCAAGGCCGTCTCCCATTCCCCCAGGGTCTCGACGACCTGCCCGCCGGTGCCGAGCTTCCATCGGGTGAGGCCGAACGCCCGGTCCTCCGGGTCGAGTGTGGAGGGTACCCCGCGCATGTCGTACTCCAGTGCGCCCTGTTCGTGGGCGTCCCGCAGCATCCGCCACTGCAGGGCGTTGGAGGGGCGGACCTCGCGGCGGTGGTCCGCCGAGGCCCCCGTCTGGTACCAGACCCGCCGGCCCATGGTGATCATGGTGTGGGCGGCGAGCACCTCGCCCTGGTGGCGGGCGAGGTAGAGCTTCATCCGGCCCGGCTCCTCGGCGTTGAGGGCCGCGTACTGGCGCTGGTAGTACTCCAGCGAGCGGCCCAGCCGGAAGCCGTCGCGCTCCTCGGTGATCCGCAGCAGCCGGAAGAACTCGGGGAGGTCCGCCGCGCCGCCCACGGTCACCTCGACGCCCGACTTCCCCGCCCGCCGTATGTTGCGGCGCCACTCCTGGTTGAGTCCCGACCACAGGTCGTCGGCGCTGCGGCCGGCCAGCGGGACCCGGAAGACGTGGCGGGGCTGGGCGTCCGCGTCCGCGCCGCCGTCCGGGCCGTCGCCGCCGCAGCGCCGCCAGCCGCGGGCCCGCAGCCGCTCGGCCACGACCGTGCCGAGAGGGTCGACCTCGCACGCCAGGACGTCGGACAGGCGCCGGCCGAGGCCGGTCGCGGCCTTCAGCGCGGCGGCGTCCCAGCGGCGGTGGGCGGGCGAGGGGCCGATGCGCACGGCGAAGGCCCCGAGTCCGCGCAGGTGCTGCAGGAGCGGGGTCAGCCAGGCGTCGACGTCCGGGTCGGCCCAGTCGGCGACCGGCCCCTCGGGCAGGTAGGCGAAGGACTTCCGCGTCCCGGGGAACTGCCGCAGCAGCACCAGCGCGCCCCCGCGCAGTTCGCCGGCCCCGGGCCCGGTGCCGTCGCGCGGTCCCCAGCCGAGCAGGTGGGGCCGCCAGCCCGGCTTCACCCGGGCCCAGGAGGGGCACTGCAGGAAGCCGGGACCGAGCGCCGAGCCGGTCCGGGACGCCAGGAACGAGCGGTACGTCCCGGTGTCGACCGGCCGGAGCCAGGCCTGCCGGGGGCCGCAGCCCGCCGTCACGAGCAGCGCTGCCACTGCGCCTCCCTGGGGTGTGGTCGGTGGGAACACAGGAAGGCTCACAGCCGTCCATGACCGTCCCGAGCGGCGAATGTGACCGGACCATGACCGTTCCTTCCCAGTTGCCGTCACACGGCCCTCAGGCGCTTCCCGGCGGCCCCGCGCGGCCTAGAGTCCCCGTGGTCCGGCCCTTTCCCGGCCGCTCTCCCCGTCCCTCCCGGAGGTCTCGTTGTCCCGGAAACGTGTGGGCCCGATACGTCGGAAACGTGTGGGCCCGATACGCCAGACCCGTCTGCGCACCGCGGCCGTCGCGGCCGCCGCCGTACTGTCCGCCGTGCTGACCGCCTGTTCGGGCAGCGCCCCGGCGGTGACGCACGCGGGCGGCGACGCGGGGCCGCCGAAGGAGCGGGCGGCGACCGTCACCGTCACCCCGCACGGGGGGCGGGTCAGGGCCGGCGAGCCCGTCCGGGTCACCGCGAAGGGCGGCACCCTCACGACGGTCACCGTCGCCGGGCCGCACGGCAAGGGTGTGACCGGCACCCTGTCCGCGGACCGCCGCACCTGGACCTCGGACCGCAACGTGGTGCCCGGCGCCTCGTACACCGTCGAGGCCGTCACCCGCACCCCGGGCGGGACCACCGGCACCAGCGAGTCCAGCTTCACCACGGCCGCCGCGGGAAAGGTCAACAAGGTGGACTGGCGGCCCGGCGACGGCGCCACGGTCGGCGTGGCCCAGCCGGTCTCCCTCGTCTTCGACAACCCGGTGACCGACAAGGCCGCCGTGGAGAAGCAGCTCAAGGTGACCACCTCCGACGGCACCGAGGGCTCCTGGGGCTGGCTGAAGGACTACTCCGGCCGGGACCGTGTGGACTGGCGGCCCAGGCAGTACTGGCGTCCGGGCACCGAGGTCACCCTGGACGCCCGCCTGGACGGCACCGACTCCGGACCGGGCGGCGGCTGGTTCGTCCGCGACTACCGGGCCTCCTTCACCGTCGGCGCCCGGCAGGTGGTCGAGGTCGACCTCGACCGCAAGCGGCTCACCCTGCAGCGCGACGGCAAGACGGTGCGCACGGTCCCGGTCTCCGGCGGCACCCCCGGACCGGACACCGGTTCGTGGCGCGGCACGGCGGTGGTGCTGGCCAAGGAGGGCACGGTCCGGATGAACTCCGAGACGGTCGGCCTCGGCGACGCCTACGACGAGACGGTCCACGATTCGATCCGGCTGACCTGGTCCGGGATGTACGCGCACGCCGCCCCCTGGAACGCCGCGTTCTTCGGCCGGGCCAACCGCAGCCACGGCTGCGTCGGGATGAGCGACGCCGACGCGGACTGGCTGTACTCCCAGGTCCGGGTCGGCGACCCCTTCGAGATCACGGGGTCGGAGGCCAAGGGCACGGTCGCGCCGAACAACGGCTTCGGCGACTGGAACGTGGACTGGGACCGGTGGCAGGAGAAGAGCGCGCTGAACTGACCCGCGTCCGGGGGCGCCGGGGGCGGCCCGTGGTGGTTGCCTGGAAGGGGTGGCACCACCGCACCGCCGAGAGGAAGGCAGCGCCATGACCGGCTCCGGCTTCACCGCACAGTCCACCGCCGCCGAGGTCGCCGGCGGCATCGACCTCACCGGCCGCCGCGCCGTCGTCACCGGCGCGGCCTCCGGCATCGGCCTGGAGACCGCCCGTGCCCTGGCCGGCGCCGGCGCCGAGGTCACCCTCGCGGTACGGGACACCGCCGCCGGCGAACGGGCGGCCGCGGACGTCGCGGCCGGCGGCGGGCGGGTCCTGGTCGCCCCCCTCGACCTCGCGGACCAGCGCTCGGTGGCGGCCTTCGCCGCCGCCTGGCACGGCCCCCTGGACGTCCTCGTCAACAACGCCGGGGTGATGATGACCCCGCAGACGCGCACGCCCGAGGGCTGGGAGCTGCAGTTCGCGACCAACCACCTCGGGCACTTCGCGCTCACCACCCGCCTGCGCCCGGCCCTGGCCGCCGCGGGCCGCGCCCGCGTGGTCTCCCTCAGCTCGGTCGCCCACCTGCGCAGCCCGGTGCACTTCGACGACCTCCACTTCCGTGTCCGCCCGTACGACGCCGGCCTCGCCTACGCCCAGTCCAAGACGGCCAACGTCCTCTTCGCGGTGGAGGCCAGCCGGCGCTGGGCCGCCGACGGTGTGACCGTCAACGCCGTCCACCCGGGGGCGGTCCTGGGCACCAACCTGTCGCGGCACCTCACCCGCGAGGCCCTGGACGCCGCCGCCGCGTCCGGCGGCCACACCTTCAAGACCCCGCAACAGGGGGCCGCCACCGTCGTGTTCGTCGCCACCGCGCCCCGGCTGGAGTGCGTCGGGGGGCGCTACTTCGAGGACTGCGCCGAGGCCCACCGCCACATCCCCGGGACCTCCGGCGGGGTCGCCGACCACGCGCTGGACCCGGACGCGGCCGCGCTGCTGTGGCAGGTGTCCCTGGACGCCCTCGCGGCGGACGTGCGCGGTTGACCGTCACCGGCGGGGCGGGGACGGTCAGTGCGGGAACGTCCGCGGCGGCCGTTGGCGCGGCAGTTCGTCGCGGAACTCCTCGACGACCGAGCTGATCTGCCGGGTGAGCTGCGTCCCCTCCAGCCGGTCGAGGTAGAGGTTGCGGGCGGCCAGGCCGACCGCGTCCACGCAGAAGTAGACCGCCATCAGCGGGTTGACGAACAGTTCGCTGTGCCGGGTGCGCTCGGTGAACCGTACGTTCCCGAAGTCGCCGCGCACCGCGGCCGCGACCGAACCGTGGACGATGCTCGGGTGGTCCGGGGTCGCCTCCTGGGCGTGCGCGACAGCCGCGAGGTAGAGCCGCCCCTCACGGCTGTCGCGGGGCAGTGAGAACGCGCCGAGGTACGCCCCGTCCCGCTCCAGGGCCGCCAGGTTCTCCAGCACCAGGGAGTGGTTCACCCCGTGGTACGCGTCGACGCCGAAGCCGAGGCAGGCCACCAGCCGCTGCGGGACGCCGGTGAGCCCGCCCACCGCGGCAAGGCTGGCCATGTCCTCCTCCGGCGTGCCGAGTCCGCTCTCGTCGCCGCGCATGAGGATGTCGGTGCCGCCGTCCACCAGCACGACCGCGTCGACCCCGCCGAGGTGGCCGATCAGCGCCCGGTACGCGGCCCGCAGCGGTTCGACGCCCGCGCGGCACAGCGCGTACACGGTCGAGGGCAGGCCCTGCGACTCCAGCCAGCGGGCGAGGGTCCGTTCGGGGAAGTAGTCGCCGCGCGCGGCCGTCGAGGGGCGCACGGCGGCGACGTCGTGGTCCAGCCACACGCCTGGGTCCAGGCCGTACAGGTCCGCGAAGGAGAGGTTGGCCAGGTGGACCTCCTTGCCCGTCTCGCGCAGCGCGAGCGCGATCGGCAGCCCGGCGTAGACGTCGAAGCCGCCGCCGGCGCCGGCGACGAGGACCCGCCGCGCGTCGCGCAGCCGGGTGAACAGGGCGGGTTCGAGGAGGGAGAACACCGGGGGACGGTAGCAGCGGGCCGTGCGCCGGGGCAGTGGATTTCCGCTCCCGCGCCGGGCGTTGGCCCGCCCGTCCCGGGGCTGTGTCGGTGCCCGCCCCTAGACTCGGCCGGATGGTGACGGAGACGGATATCGCACTCGCCGACGGGCGGACGCTGCACGTGTACGACACCGGGCCGGGCGGGCCGGGAGGCGGACAGGACGGCGCGGAGCCGGCCGTCCTGTGGCATCACGGCACGCCCAACATCGGCACGCCCCCCGAGCCGCTCTTCGCGGCGGCAGCCGGGCACGGCATCCGGTGGGTGGGCTACGACCGCCCGGGATACGGCGGTTCGACGCCTCGTCCGGGCCGGGACGTCGCCTCGGCCGCGGGTGACGCGGCGGCCGTCGCCGACGCCCTGGGCATCGGCCGCTTCGCGGTGATGGGCCACTCCGGCGGCGGCCCGCACGCGCTGGCCTGCGCGGCCCTGCTGCCGGACCGCGTCCTGGCGGTGGTCAGCGGGTCCGGCCTGGCGCCGTTCGGTGCGGAGGGGCTCGACTGGTTCGCCGGGATGGGGCCGTCCGGCGCGGCGGAACTCGGCGCGGCGGTCCGGGGGCGGGCGGCGCTCGAGGCGCAGCTGGCCTCCGGTGACTTCGACCCCGAGCTCTTCACCCCCGGGGACCACGCCGCGCTGGCGGGTGCGTGGGGATGGCTGGGTGACGTCGCGGGCAAGGGGATCGAGAGCGACCAGGGCGGCATGGTCGACGACGACCTCGCCTATGTGGCGCCGTGGGGCTTCGACCTGGCGCGGGCCGCCGCGCCCGTCCTGGTCCTGCACGGCGAGGCGGACCGCATGGTGCCCGCCGCGCACGGCGTGTGGCTGTCCCGGCGGTGCCCGGACGCGGAGCTGTGGCTGCGGCCCGGCGAGGGGCACATCTCGGTCCTCGGCTCCGCCGCCGCCGCGCTGGACTGGCTCGCCGAGCGGTCCCGGCGGGGCTGAGCACGCGCCGGCGCCGTCCACAGGCTGTGGACGGCGCCGGGTGCGTACGGGTAGGCGGTCAGGGGGAGGGCCGGGAGCCGTACGCGCTGAGGAAGCGGTCGCAAGGTGTCCATCCGCCGGACCGAGCCGTCGCCCACCCGGTCCCAGTCGGCCATCTCGGGGACGGGGGCCCGTCGTCACCCCGTGCAGCGCCCGGGCGGCCGCGGGACGTCGCTCTCGCCATCCGGCGCGCGGGGGTGCCGTCGCCGGGGGCGCCGCCCCCGCCCGCGGGTGATGCGTCGGCCGGCGGGTCGCCCTCCACCGCCGGTCCGTCCTCGGTCGTGCCCGGCCGGTGAGAGCGCGTGAAGAGCGACCCCCCGGTGACGGCACGGCAGGCCAGGCGCGGGTGTCGGGACCGCCGTCACCGGTACGGCCCGGCGGCCGCACCGGTTCAACCACCACGGAAGTCCCTTGGTCCCCCTGTCCCGCAGAGGGAGTTGCCGCCCCGGGGGCAACCATGTGCGGCATTCGTATGTCTGAACGGATGCCCCGGGCCGGCCGGGGTGTGGACGGAGGCCCCGTACGACCGTGGACAGGCACGACGGCAGCGACATCGACCCCGCGGACCAGTGGGTCCTCGACCCGGAGACCGGTTCCTACCGGCTGCGGCTGGACTCCGACGCCCCACCGGCGCCCACGGTGCCCCGGCAGGGCGGGCGGCGGGCACGCCGCGAGGAGCAGCGGCCCATACCCGAGCCGGGCGGCCGCCGCCGCGGCGGGCCCCCGACGTCCCGCAAGGCCAAGCGGTCCACGAAGCGGAAGGTCCTGATGTGGACCGCGGGCACGCTCGGTTTCGTACTGCTCGCGGGCAGCGCGGGGGCCTACTTCCTGTACCGGCATCTCGACGGGAACATCGCCACCGTGGACGTCGGCACGGCGGGCAGCAAGCAAGCGACCAGCAAGGACGCGGTGAACATCCTGGTCATCGGCACCGACAGCCGCAAAGGCCTGGGCGGGAAGTACGGGGACGCCGGCAGCGTCGGCCACGCGGACACCACGATCCTCTTCCACGTGGCGAAGGACCGGTCGAACGCGACCGCGATGAGCATCCCGCGCGACATGGTCACCGGTATCCCGGACTGCCCGACCAAGCAGAAGGACGGCTCCCTCAAGACGATCCCCGGCACCCCCCAGCGCGCCACCACCCCGCGCTTCAACGAGAGCCTGGGCCAGGAGGGCCGCGACCCGGGCTGCACCATGCGGACCGTCACGAAGATCACCGGCCTGCCGATCGACCACTTCGTGCTGGTCAACTTCGAGGCCGTGAAGACCCTTTCCACGGCGGTCGGCGGGGTGCCGATCTGTCTCACCCACCCCATCCACGACACGACCGACAAGGGGGAGGGCTCGCATCTGAACCTGCCCGCGGGACCGAACAAGGTCCAGGGCGAGCAGGCCCTGGCCTTCGTCAGGACGCGGCACTCGCTGAAGAACGGCAGCGACCTGGACCGCATCGACCTGCAGAAGCAGTTCCTGGCGTCGATGATCCGCCAGATGAAGTCCGGTGACACCCTCACCGACCCCGGGAAGCTCTTCCAGCTGGCGAACGCCGCCACCAAGTCGCTCACGGTGGACACCGGCATCGGCGGCGTCGGGAAGCTCACCGACCTCGCCAAGGACCTCAACCGGGTCGACCCCGCGCACATCACCTTCACGACGCTCCCGGTCGTCGACAACCCGGCCGAGGTGGGTTACCACGCGACGGTCGTCGTGGACGACACGAAGGCGCCCGCGCTCTTCAAGGCGATCAAGGGCGACGTCTCGCTGACCGCCGCGAAGAAGAAGCCCGCGGCCGCCGACTCCAAGCTCCGCGGCGCCAAGGCGGACCCGGCGCAGGTCCGGGTCGTCGTCTACAACGCCGGCGGCCCCCAGGGCGCGGCGCAGGACACCCTGGAGTGGCTGCAGAACACCGAGGGCGTCTCCCACTCCACCAACGGCGGCAACGCGCCCGGGGGGAAGCAGGACCGTACGACCCTGGCCTACGGCCCCGACCAGGCGGACCAGGCCCGGGCACTGGCCGCGATGATGGGCCTGCCGTCCGGCGCCCTGCACCCCGCCACGGCCGATGCCGGACCCAGCGCGGACATGACCCTCACCCTCGGCGGTGACTACCTGGGCGCCGGGAAGCCGCTCGCCGACCCGGACGCGGTCCCGGACGACATCCCGCAGTCGCACGCCGACAAGAAGGCGTGCGTCGGCTGATCCGCTCCGCTCCGCGGCCTGCCGGCAGTGCCGGCAGGCCGCCCGGGCGGGCCGCGCCTACGGTGGAAGGAAGGGGCGCCCCCCCGGCGCCCGAGATCGCGACCGCAAGGAGCGCGGCATGTCCCGCAGCGACAACCTCTCCGTCCTGGAGGGCTTCGGTACGGCGGTGAACAGCGGCCACCTCGGCGAGATCGGCGAGTACGTCGCGTCCGGCTCGGTGGACCACGACCCCGCTCCGGGGCAGGGCCCCGGGCCGGAGGGGTACGAGGAGATGTTCGGCGCGATGCGGCGGGCCTTCCCCGATCTGCACGTCGAGGTCGAGCACGTCATGGCCACCGACAACGAGATCGCCTTCGCGTACACCATCACCGGCACGCACCTCGGCGAGCTGATGGGTCACGCCCCCACGGGCCGGACCGTCAGCTACCGGGGCATGCAGATCAGCCGGTTCGAGGACGGGAAGATGGTCGAGCGCTGGGGGAGCAGCGACGAACTCGGCATGCTGCGCCAGCTCGGCGTCGTCGCCTGACCCCTCGCCCGTCGGCAAGCCCCGCCCCCCCCCGGAAGCCGTGGACACGGTGCCGGTGTCGTAGCAGGGGGCTTCGGCGGTGGCGGCGGTGGCGGCGGTGGCGGCGGTGGTGACGAAGGGGGACGGGCCAGGCCGGAGCCGGTCCGTCAGTCCGCGGTGGCCGCTGCCGGCAGGCGGAGTTCGAAGAGGGCCCCGCCCGCCGGGGCGGTGCCGACGGCGAGCGCGCCGTCGTGTCGGTGGGCGACGTCGCGGGCGATGGCCAGGCCGAGACCCGCACCGCCCTCGTCGCGGCTGCGGGCGTCGTCGAGCCGGACGAAGCGCTCGAAGATCCGTTCGCGCTCGGCGGGCGGGACGCCGTCGCCGTCGTCGCCGACCGCGAGGACGACCAGGCCGTCCCGCAGGCGTACGGTCACGGTCACCTCGGCGCGCGCGTGGCGCTGGGCGTTGTCCACGAGGTTGCCGACGACCCGGGCCAACTGGCCGCGCGAGCCCGCCACGTACCACCGCGGTTCGACGTCGATGGTCACCGGGACCCGGTCGGCGGGCCGCCTGCGGACCTCCTCGCCGACGAGTTCGCCCAGGTCGACCCGCCGCCGCGCGGGCCGTTCGCCCGCGTCGAGCCGGGCGAGCAGCAGCAGGTCCCCCGCCAGTTGCTGCAGCCGCTCGGTGTCCTTGACGGCGCCCGGTACGTCGAGCAGGTGCGGATGGGCCGAGCCGACCTCCAGCTGCGTGCGCAACGACGCGATCGGGCTGCGCAGTTCGTGCGAGGCGT
Organism: Streptomyces sp. NBC_00510; assembly: GCA_036013505.1. Taxonomy (NCBI): domain Bacteria; kingdom Bacillati; phylum Actinomycetota; class Actinomycetes; order Kitasatosporales; family Streptomycetaceae; genus Streptomyces; species Streptomyces sp. NBC_00510. The sequence goes on from CP107851.1 coordinate 5,236,765, forward strand.
CGGCGACGAAGCGGCGCTGCCGCTCGACCGCGGCCTCCAGCGCGGTGAGGGTCTCGTTGGTGGTGCGCGCCAGCCGGGCCACCTCGTCGCGGGCGGCCGGCTCCGGCACACGCCGGGAGAGGTCCTCGGAGGCCGTGATCGCGGCCATCTCGCGCCGGATGCCCTCCACCGGAGCGAGCGCGCGGCGGGTGACCCGCCAGGTCGCGCCGCCGACCACCAGCAGCAGCAGGGGCAGTCCCGCCAGCATGGCCGCCGCCGCGGTGTTCACGGCGCTCTCGCGGGCCGCCAGCGAGGTGCCCGCGTGGATGAGGACGGTCTGCCCGGCGAGGTCGGTGGCCTTGATCGTCGCGAACCGGTAGTCGGCGGTCCGGCCGTCCAGCGTGGCCCGTCCCGTGCCGTGCACGACCGTCCGGCCGATGTCGCCGACCACCGGGTCGTCGCCCGCGGCGGACGGGGGTGTGGCGCTGCCGCCGTGCCGGTCGTCGTCCTCGCCGCCGCGCGTCGCGTCGTCCCGGCCGCCCCGGCCCCGGCCGCGCCCGTGGCCGTCGTCGTCCTCGCCGCCGCCGTGGTCGTCGCCGCTCCCCGCGGTGCGGTTCGGCACCGCGGAAGGGGTGGGCGTGGGCGAGGGCACGGGTGTGGCGGCGGGCCCGCGGACGGCCCTGACGGCGCCGACCCCGGTGCCGCCGATCCGCTCCAGGCCCCTGCTCACCGCCAGCAGCCGCCCGTCCTCGGCGGTCACCTGCACCGGCACGCCCTCGGGGAGCCGGAGCCGGGCGTAGCGGTCCGTCTCCGCCCCGCGGCTGGCGACGTCGAGGGCGATCCTGCGGGCCGTGTCGTCGGCCTGGCTCTGCGCCTGGCCCGTGAGGTTGGCGCGCAGCGAGAGCAGCACGGCCACCCCGGCGGCCACCAGCGCGACCGCGACCACGAGCGTGGCGCCGAGCGACATCTTGGCCTGGACGGTGCCGAGGGGGCGGGGGCGTCTCATGCCGAGGCCAGCCGGTAACCGGCGCCGCGCACCGTCTGGATGAGGTCCGCGCCGAGCTTGCGGCGCAGGGTGCTGATGTACACCTCGACGATGTTGGGGTCGCCGTCGTACGCGAAGTCCCATACGTGCTCCAGGATGCGGGACTTGCCGACCACCTGCCCGGCCCGCACCGCGAGCTGCTCCAGCACGGCGAACTCCTTCGCGGTCAGCGTCACTTCGCTGTCGTTGCGGAAGACCCGGCGGGCGGCGGTGTCCAGCACGAGGGTGCCCAGCCGCAGTACGGGCGAGGCCCCCGCCGAACCCCGGCGCCGCAGCAGCGCCTTGACCCGGGCCACCAGCACGACGTACGAGAACGGCTTGGTCAGGTAGTCGTCGGCGCCCGTGTCGAGGCCCTCCGCCTTGTCGTATTCGCCGTCCTTGGCCGTGAGCATCAGGATGGGGACCTCGTTGCCCGCCTCGCGCAGCGCGGCGCAGACGCGGTAGCCGTTCATGCCGGGCAGCATGATGTCGAGCACGACGAGGTCGTGGACGCCCTCCCCCGCCCGGTGCAGCCCCTCGAGCCCGTCGTGGACCACGTCCACGGCGAAGCCCTCGGCCGTCAGCCCCCTGGCCAGCGAGACCGCGAGCCGTCTCTCGTCCTCCACGATGAGCACACGCATGGGGTCCAGCCTCCCAAATCGAACCTGAAGAGATCTTCAGGTGGTTTCAGGCTGCCTTCAGCCTGTACCGCCGACATTGAGGTCACGGAACAGACCTGACACAGACCGGGTACGGCCCGGTCGGAAGGGCTCCTCATGAAGCGCAACACGACCGTCGCGGCCATCGCGGCCGCGGTCCTCGTCGTCGGGGGCTACACGGCGTACGCCGCGGGCGGCCACGACGGCGGGCGCGACGACGCGCGCGGCGCGGTCTCCTCGACCGCCACGCCCGGGGCGACCCCGGGGCGCGACGCGGGCGACGACCACGGCTCCCCGGGCATCACGGCGAGTCAGGCCGCGGCCGCCGCGGTCGCGCACACGCCGGGCACCGTCACGAAGATCGAGCCGGACGACCGTCACCGCGGCTACTGGGAGGTGTACGTGACGGACGCGGCCGGGGTCGTGCACGAGCTGCACGTGGACGCGGGGACGGGCCGGGTCACCGAGGACGACCGGCACCGCGGCCGCACACGCTCCGGTGACGGATCCCGCACCGCCTCGCCCGCACCGGCGACGACGCGGCCCGGACACGACGACCACGGCGGCGACCGCGCCGGCAGCGACGACCCCCCGGGAGACGACCACGGCGGCGACCGCGTGCGGGACGACGACCGCTCCGGTGACGACCACGGCGGGGGCCACGGCCGGGGCCGCGGCCGCGGCTGCGACGACCACTGACGTCCCCCGCGTGGCCGGGCCCCCCGCGCCCGGCCACGGGCGCCGCCCCCGCCTGCATCCCGCCGCCCTGGACCCTCAGAGCCGCCCGACGTCCACCACGGCCTGGGCGAAGGCCGCGGGTGCCTCCTGCGGCACGTTGTGCCCGATGCCCTGCAGCGTGCGGTGCGCGTACTTCCCGGTGAACTTGGCCCGGTAGGAAGAGCCGTTGCCCGGCGGCGTGAACGGATCGACCGCCCCGTCGAGGGTGATCGTGGGCACGGTGACGACGGGCCCGCGGGCGAGCCGCGCCTCGATGTCGTCGTACCGCGGGTCGCCCTCGGTCAGGCCGAGCCGCCAGCGGTAGTTGCCGATGACGATGGGGACGTAGTCCGGGTTGTCGAAGGCCGCCGCGGTGCGGTCGAACGTGGCGTCGTCGAAGCCCCAGGTCGGGGAGTTGAACTTCCAGACGAGCCGGCCCAGGTCGTGCCGGTAGCGTTCCAGCCCCTTACGGCCCCGCTCCGTGGCGAAGTAGTACTGGTACCACCAGGCCCATTCCGACTTCGGCGGCAGCGGCTGCTTGTTCGCCTCGCGGTTGGTGATCAGGTAGCCGGTCACCGAGACCAGCCCCTTGACCCGCTCCGGCCACAGCGCCGCGATGATGTCCGCGGTCCGCGACCCCCAGTCGAAGCCGGCGAGGACCGCCTTCTTGATCCCCAGCGCGTCCATGAGCGCCACGATGTCCAGGGCGAACACCGCCTGCTGGGCGTCGCGCGGGGTCGAGCGGGACAGGAAGCGGGTCGTCCCGTGGCCGCGCAGGTAGGGGACGACCACCCGGTAGCCCTTCGCCGCCAGCAGCGGTGCGACGGCGACGTAGCTGTGGATGTCGTACGGCCAGCCGTGGAGCAGGATCACGGCGGGACCGTCGGCCGGTCCCGCCTCGGCGTAGCCGACGTCCAGCACCCCGGCCTCCACCTGCTTCAGCGGGCCGAACGCCGGGGCGTCGCCGGGCCGTTCCTTGCCGGGCGCCCTGGGCGGCGCCGGCTTGTTCTCGTCCGGTCCGGTCGTCGCGCACCCCGAGGCGAGCCCGGCCAGTGTGGCCGCGACCGCTCCCGTGCCGACGATCGTGCCGAAGGTCCGCCTGTCGATCATCCGAGGCCTTCCGTGGGATGCGGGCGCGGGCACTGAGGTAGCCCATGCCCCGTGCGCCGCCGCCCGCGTCGCCGGACCGTCAAATGTCATCCCCATGGCACAGGTCCCGGCGGCCGCGGTGAGGGCCGGACGGGTGAAGTCGGGGGCACGGCGCAACCGGCGGGCGGAGCGGGGCTGTCCTGCACGGCGAGTCCGGTCGACACCGTCCGAGATCCGAGAGGAAACACCATGAACCTTCTCGATACTCCGCAGCAGTCACTGGGTGGCGTCCCGGTGGGGGCCCATCTGGCCGCCGTCGACGCGCGCTGGGTCGAGCTCCACGCCGCGCTCATCGCGGCCGGGGTGCCCCCGCTCCCGGGGGACAGCGACGCGGTGCACACCCTCGCCCGGCAGCTCGACGACGCCACGGTCAGCGCCGTCGTCGCCTGGATCGACAGCGCCGCCTCCCGCTGAGCCCGGCCCGGGCACCGCGCTTTGTGACGGTCGTGTGACGGGAATTGTGGCCTGCGCCATGGCCGGGAGCGGCAGGGTCCTGATGGGGTCGCCGGATGCGCACCCCCGCCCTCCTCCTCCCGGCCGTGCTCGCCGGTCCCCTGCTGCTGGTCACGGCCTGCGACGCCGCGCACCGGGACGACCGTGCCTCCTGCGCCGCCTCGACCGTCCCGGTCGCCCCGGCGCCCGCGGGAGGTGCCGCCGGTGCCGAGGGGGACGGCGACGTCGAGATCACCGCCGTGAGCGCACGGCCCGCCCACTGCCCCGGCCCCGCCGCGTTCCACGTCGCGTTCCGCGTCACCAACCACGCCGACGAACCCCTCACGTACACCGTCACCTTCGGACTCACCTCCGGTGCCGGGGAGGCCCTGGCGAACGTGCCGCACACCGTGTCCGCGGTCCCGCCCGGCCGCACCGTGAAGGGCGAGGCCGACCTGGGCGCACCCCTCGCGCCGCGGTACGCCGCGGAACGGGTGCGCATCGTCAAGGTCAGGAGCGTCCCGGCGGACGAGGTGCCCGCCGCGGGAGGCGCCTGCCCGCCCTCCGGCCTCCGCCTCACCGCCGACGACGGCGACGCCGCCATGGGGCTGCGCGTGGTGGGACTCCGCCTGGAGAACTGCTCCTCCCGCGTCCGGCGCGTCGAGGGCTATCCGCTGGTCCAACTCCTCGACGAGCAGCGCGAGCCCGTCACGGAGGTCGAGGTCTTCCGGGGCAGCGGGGGCGTCGCCCTCGTGCCCGGCTTCGACGACCCGCCCCGCCCGGTCACCCTGGAGCCGGGCGAGAGCGCGACCGCGGGCCTGATGTGGCGCAACACCGTCACCGACGGCACGTCCGTCAACGCGCTCTACGCGAGGGTGCGGGCGACTCCCGGCGCCCCTGCGGTGACGGTGACCCCGGAACTCGACCTCGGCACGACGGGGAAGCTCGGCGTCAGCGCCTGGAAGGCCGACCCGGCGACCGCGGCCCGGTCATGACACCGGGGCACGCGCCCCGTCAACCCGGTCCTTGACGTCCTCCCCCATCCGCACGAAGGCCCCGGACCGCCCGCCCGGGGCCTTCGTGGTGTGCGGGCGACGCGCTTCCCCACCCTCACGAATGTCACGGTTCTGTCCCGAGGGGTGCCGGGGAGGCCGCTTCGTTTGACACCGCTCACGTCCCCCTCTCATCATCATTCCACTAATCGAGTAGCTAAAGGGTGTTGAAGCACGTGGACTTCCGCATCGACCGGCGGAGCGGGATCGCCGCCTACCAGCAGATCGTGCAGCAGACCAAGCAGGCCCTGCGGCTGGGCGTCCTGATGCCGGGGGACCGGCTGCCCACCGCCAAGGAGGTCGCGGAGACCAGCGCCGTCAACCCGAACACCACGCTCAAGGCCTACCGCGAGCTGGAACGCGAGGGGCTGGTCGAGCCGAGGCCCGGCCTCGGCACCTTCATCCGCCGCTCACTGGCCCGCCCCCAGGCGGGTGCCGACTCCCCGTTGCGCGGGGAGCTGGAGGCGTGGATGACCCGGGCCCACGAGGCGGGCCTGGAGCGCGAGGACGTGACCGCGCTGGTCGCGGCGGTCCTGGAGGAGCGGTACGCCGGGACCACGGCGGCCGACGGAACACCGGAGGACGGGGAAATGAGGATGACCAGTGCGTGAGGCCATGGATGCCATGGACTTGGGGGGCCCGGCGGAGGAGTCGGCGATGGAGGCCCACGGGGTCGGCCGGAAGTACCGCCGGGGCTGGGCCCTGCGGGACTGCTCGTTCCGCCTGCCGGCCGGCCGTATCTGCGGGCTGGTGGGCCCCAACGGCGCGGGCAAGACGACGCTGATGTCGATCGCCGCCAACCTGCTGGAGCCGTCGGAGGGCACCCTCACGGTGTTCGGCGCGGCGCCCCAGTCCGCGGAGGCCGGACGCCGTACGGCGTTCCTCGCCCAGGAAAAGCCGCTGTTCCGCCGCTTCACCGTGGCCGAGACGCTGCGCATGGGCCGCGAGCTCAACCCCGGCTGGGACCAGCAGGCCGCCGAGCAGATCGTCCGCGCGGGCAACGTGCCCCTGCACGCGAAGGTCGGCACCCTCTCCGGCGGACAGCGCACCCGCGTCGCCTTCGCCCTCGCCTTCGGCAAGCGGCCCGACCTGCTGCTGCTCGACGAGCCGATGTCCGACCTCGACCCGCTGGTGCGCCACGAGCTCATGGGCACCCTGCTGGCCGAGGCCGCCGAGCACGGCACCACGGTGCTGATGTCCTCCCACATGCTCAGCGAGTTGGAGAGCGTCTGCGACTTCCTCCTGGTCATCTCCACGGGCGGTCTGCGCATCGCCGGTGACGTGGACGAGATCCGCAGCGCCCACGTGCTGCTGCAGGGCGTGGCGGGCGACGAGGGCCCGGGCGTCCCCGCGGAACTCGCCCGCCACACCGTCGTCGAGTACCGCACCAGCGGGCGCCAGGCCACCGCCCTCATCCGCCCCGACGGCCCGGTGAGCGGCCAGTGGCAGTCCCACACCCCGCAACTGGAGGAACTCCTGCTCGCCTACCTGCGCTCCCCCGAAGCGCCACCACTGATCAGTCCCGTGGCCCAGGTCCCGGGGCAGCCGTACGGCGCGAACGGCCCGCGGGGGGCGGCGGCATGAGCAACCTGACCGTGAACCCGTCCGCGCCGTCCGCGGCCCCGGTCGCCGACAGCGGCGTCCGCCGTCCCCGGCTCAGCGGCATGACCTGGCTCATCTGGCGCCAGCACCGCGCCGCCTACTGGACCATCCTGGCCGCGACGGCCCTGTCCGTGGGGTGGATGCTCTACCAGCGCGCCGGCCTGCTGGACTACCTCACCGCCCACGGCTGGCCCGAGGCGAGTCCCGACAAGTGGACGGAGGACATCAACCCGCACAGCGCCCCGCTCCTGAAGGCCGCCTTCGGCCTCGGCTTCGTCCCCATACTCCTCGGTGTCTTCCTCGGCGCCCCGCTGCTCGCCGGCGACCTGGAGAGCGGCACCGCCAAGCTCGTCACCTCCCAGGCCGCCGGCCCCGCCCGCTGGCTCGCCGCCAAGCTCGGCATCAGCGCGCTGGTGGTCGTGGTCAGCACCGTGGCCCTCTCCTTCACCTTCGGCCGGTGGTGGGCACCGGTCAGCAAGGAGAACACGGTCATGGACTGGACCTCCGGCCAGGCGTTCGACAACACCGGGCCCGTGCCCGTCGCGCTCACGCTCTTCACCGTCGTGGGCGGCATCGCGATCGGCATGCTCCTGCGCCGCACCCTGCTCGCGATGGTCGTGACCTTCTTCTTCGCGGCCACCGTCCAGGTGGTCTGGGCGTACAGCCGGCTCGACCTCGGCAACGTCATCAGGCTCACCACCGACTCGGGGGTGACCCCCGGCAGCAGCCCCCGTCTCCCCACCGCCGCCTACGAGGTCGACCAGTCGTTCATCACCTCGTCCGGGCAGACCCTCGGCTGGAGCACCTGCACGGACGCGGGGTCGGAACAGGCGGTCGACGCCTGCCTGAAGCAGAAGGGCGTCGTGGGCTGGGCGCTGGACTACATCCCCATGTCCCAGATGAGCGGCATGCAGTGGCTCGGCGCCTCGATCCTTTTCGCCCTGGCCGCCGCCATCACGGCCTTCGTCTTCCTCTGGGGCCGCAAGCGCGTCGTCTGACCTGACGCCGTCGGGCCGAGACGACACGACCCCGGGTGGACGCGCCGAGCGTCACCCGGGGTCGTGTCGTCGGGGTCAGCGGCCGAACGCCCAGCCGAAGTTGGCGTCCCCCATGAGGGAGACGTCGCGGGCGGTGAAGGACTTCGCGTTCGTGGCCGTCAGACCGGAGGCGGTGCCGCGCAGGATGGTCACGGCGCCGTAGCCGTTCTCGTAGCCGACACCCGTGATCAGCTCTGCCTTGCCGTCCTTGGTGAGGTCGACCAGCCGGACGGTCAGGCCGAAGGAGTCGGACCACTCGGAGGTGCCGGGGACGCCGGCGGTGTCCTGGGAATAGGCCGCGGCACCCTTGCCGCTCAGCCCGGAGGCCGAGCCGAACAGGATGGTCACGGCACCGGCCTCCTTCGCCTTGCCGAGGTCCTCGCTCGGGGTGCCCACGGCCACGTCGGCGTAGCCGTCGCCGTTGACGTCGCCGGCGTCGATCGCCGAACCGAACCGGTCGCCGGCCTCACCCGTGCCGGGGACGCCCGCGGTGTCCTGGTGGATCCCCGTGTCCGAGGACTGCCGGCCAAGTCGCCGAAGGGCGTTGGGACGCGGGCCTTGCGTCATAACTCTATCTAGGTAGATATTGGCGCCATGGTGCGCGCGCGACATCCCTCACCGCAGACCGCGGCCGTGCTCGTCGCCCTTGCCGAGGCAGGTGCGGGCTGGTCGCACGGCTACGACCTGTGCCGCGCCCTCGGCCTGAAGGCGGGCACGGTCTACCCGATCCTCATCCGCCTCGCCGAGCGCGGGCAGGTGGAGACGTCCTGGGAGACCGACCCGCCCCGCGGGCGGCCGGCCCGGCACCTGTACCGGCTCACCGCCGCGGGCGCCGAGCTCGCGCGCACCGTCACCGCGCCGGGGCGTGCCGGCGCCGCCGCGCCCGCTCCGGGCGCGGGCCGCCTCGCGCCCGGGACCGCCTGACCCCGGCCCGCTCCGTCCCCGGCCCGCTCTGCCTCCGGAGGCCCTGATGCTCGGATTCCTCCTCTTCGTGGTGGTGCTCGTTCCCGCACCCCTGCTCGCGCTGGTGGTGCTGGCGGGCCGGCTGGGCGCGGGCGGCAAGCCCACCGCCCGCATCCGGGTCGCGTGGCGGGGTGGCACGGGGCGCCCTGTCCTTCCGGGGCTGATCGCCGTCGCCGCCGTCGCCGCCGTCGCCGCGGCGCTCACCGCCGGCCTGGAGCGTGCGTACCTCACCGCGGTCACCAAGGGCCCGGGCTGGGGCTTCGACGTGGTCCTGCTGACCATGGTGCTCGGACTCCTCGCGGCGGTCGGGTGCGCCGCGCTCGCCTGCCTCGCCGCGGCCGCCGTGACCCGTGCCCGCGGGTTCGGGGCCGGCACCGTCGCCGGGCTGCTCGTCCTCGTCGCGGTCGCCGCCGGGACCGCGTCCGCCCATCTCCCGCTGCGCGCCGCGTACATGGCGGAGCCCGGCGGGTTCCCCGTCGTCGCGAACCTCGCCGACGGTGACCTGCTGGCGCCGTTGGAGGTCTTCCTCGCCGCGCTGATCTGGGCCCTGCCGTGGCCCGTCCTCGGAGCGGCGCTCGGCGCCCGCGCCGGGACCACGGATCGCCGGCACGCGGCACGCGACGTCTGGCAGCTCCTGCTCGACCTGGCCACCGCCGACCTCCCCGAGCACCGGGCCGCGTGGGGCGCGGCGCTGCGGTCCGAACTCGCCGCCGTCGAACCGCCCGCCGAGCGCCGCAGGTTCGCCCTCGGCGGGGTGTGGACGGCGCTGCGCTCCGGACGGCCGCACGGCGCATGGGTGCGGGCCGGCGGGGTGGCCCTCGTCGTGGCGGGCGGTTCGTACGCCGCGTCGCGCTGGTCGCTCGCACACGACCGGGCGGGCGTCCTCGACTTCTGGGCGGCCGTCCCGAGCGTCCTGCTGCTCGCCGTCGCGCTCACCACCGCCTGGCGCACCCGCTCGTTCGGCTCAGGGCTGCGCGCCGGAGCCCTGGCCGGGCTCGCCGCCCTGGTGGCGGTGCTCGCCGTCGGCGTTCCCGAAGCGGTGTTCTGGGCGAACCAGCAGGCCGGTTACCTGAGCACCGGCGACGCCGTCCCGCCGAACTGGCAGTCCGCGGTCCGTGACGTGCTCCGACCGGAGTTCCTCCTCGGCATGCTCGTGATCTGGACGACGGCCGCAGCCGGCGGCGCCGCCCTCGGCGCGGTGCTCCGGCCCCCGCGCACCACCCCCGCCCCCGACGGCCCGGCCCCGGCGGCCGCCCGCTGACGGACCCTGCCGGAGCCCCCCGTCCGGCCGGAGCGGTCGCGTCAGCCGGCGGCCACGGTCACCGTCCGGATCGGGCTGGCCGGCGAGTAGTTGTCCGCCCCGTCGTAGGAACGGGCCCGGTACTCATAGGTGCGCCCGTCGGCGGGCAGCGGGTCGCACACGGCGGCCGTGGCGGTGGAGGAACGTCCGCTTGTAGACGTTGGCCGAGCAGGCGACATCGGCCACCGCCTGCGGGGCGGCGGCCAGCAGACCGCACAGGGCGACGGCGGACAGGGCGCCACCGGTCAGTGCGGCGACGGATCTCCTCTGGTGCACGAGGGCCTTTCACGCTGTGAGGACAAGGACGTACAGCGTGGGGACCCGTGAGGCGGGAGTAAGGTTGCGCGGCCACCGTGACCCGTGCCCCAGGTTCGGGCCGTACGACGCGGGGCCGACGTGCCGGAGGGGCCCGCCGGGCGCGAACCGGCGAAGGGTCCAGGACGAGGGGCGGCATGAAGGTCTTCCGTTTCGAGCGCGGCGAATGGGCTGTCACCGGGCACGGCAGCACCGGGCTCCACGCGACGCGCCTCGCCACCGGCGAAGGACCGTTGCACCTCACCTGCCTGAGCGTTGGGCCAGGCGGCGTCATCGGCACGCACCCGGCGCCCGTGCCCCAGATGTTCCTCGTCATCGCGGGCGAGGGCTGGATCGCCCGCCCCGACGGGAACCGCGTACGCATCGCTGCCGGTGAGGGAGTTCGATGGGAGCAGGGGGAGGACCACACCTCGGGTACCGACGTCGGCTTCACGGCGCTCGCGATCGAAGGCGCCTCCATCGAACTCTTCGAGCCCATGGCCGTACCGAACCCCGCCGCCCCGGACGCCCGCTGAGGACGCCACCCCGGTCCACCTCGCGTCCCGTGTGTTCACAGTGACATGCGGTGCTGTTAAGATCCGCGGGAATTCGAACGTGGGGGGCCGCCGGAGAATTCGCATCCCGGCGTCGGTGTTCCCTGTCCCGCCCTCCTCTGTCGTTGCGTCCGGCGCATCGTGCGCGGCGAACCGTCCAGGAGGACAAGTGACGCACAGGAACCCGTCCCGCAGGCTGCTCGCGGGGACGGTGGCGCTCGTCATTGCCACGATCGCCGGGCCCCTCACGCTGCCCGCGGTCGCGGATGCCGGGAGCGGTACCGAAGCGGTCCGGACGGCGTCCGGGGCCACCGGCGCCGCAGTGCTGCCGCCGGGCTCGGAGGTCGTCACGGCCGGCACGACGGGGTTCCTGTCGTCGACCCGCGAGTACGACCTGCTGTGGACCCGTTACGCCGACGGTTCGACGACCAGCCTGGGCCACGACGTCTGGAAGTCGCGCGACCTGCGCCACGGTTCGGTGTCCGACGTGATGGCCACGGAGCGCGGCGTCCTCGGCCAGGACGCCGACCACGGCGTGGAACTGCGGGACATGTCCACCGGAGCGGTTTCCTTCGTCACCCTGGGCAAGAACCGCGCTTTCATCGGGTCCGTCGGTGCGACGGTGCTGGCCTGTGCCTGGTCGTCCCAGGGCATCGACTGCGGCGCCCTGCGGCTGCTGGCCCTCGTGGACGGCGCGCAGACCGAACGGGCGGTCACGGGGCTTCCCGACGGCGCCGCATCGGTGTCCGTGGTGTCCACCGCCCCCGGCTCCCTCGTGCTCCGGTACAGGGGCGGCGGGGGCACGGACACGGATTTCCACCACGCGGTGGTCGACCTCTCCTCCGGCGTCGCGACACCCTCGCGCCTCACGAGCCCCGCCGGGCATGCCGAGGCCGCCGCCCATTCCCCGGCGTACCTCGCCACCCTGTCCGACCACTCGGCCGCCTCGCAGTTGCGCGTGGAGAACCGGACCACCGGCGCCGTCACGCAGATCGACACGCACCGAGAGGTGTTCACACCCCTGGTGGGCCTGGTCGGGGACTGGGTCCTGCACGGCCCCAGCACCTCGCTGGCGGTCGGTTCCGCCGACGCGGACCACTCGTTGCGGGCGGTTCCGGTCGGCGGGGGAGCCGGCCGCAAGATCCTCGACCACGCCACCTCGCTCACGCCCACCCCCGACGGCGGGGTACTGGTGATGGGCGGCACCCTCGCCCAGGGCGAAGGCGTCTACCGGGTGTTCCCCGGTGCCGACGGCGTGCCGCTCACGGAGCTGGTTGCCGGTACCGGCCAGCCGCTGGGCATCACCCTGGTGAACTCCAGCGTCCCCGCCGTGGCCACGCTCGACCCGGCGCCGTGGAAGGCGAGGTGGCAGCTGTCGCGTCCCAACGCGGAGGTGACCCTCACCCTCCGCCACACCGCCACGGGCACCTACAACAGGTCGTACCTGTACCCGTCCAGCCTCGCCGGGCCGGTCCGGATGGACGGCAACGGGCTGATCTCCATGGACTGGACGGGGTGGACCGACAGTGGTTCCGCCGCCCCCAACGGTTCCTACACCTGGCAGCTCGTCGCGAAGCCGCTCAACGGCCTTGGGCCGGACCTGACGGTCAGCGGCACCTTCAAGGTCACGCGCCGGCCGGCGCCGCACGACCACACCGACAACGGGTCCCCGGACCTCCTGGCCCGGGACAGCGCCGGAGTGCTGTGGCGTGAGGACACCTTCCACGTGCCGTGGAGCCCGAAGCTGCACGGCACGAACCGGGTGAAGGTCGGCGGGGGCTGGAACACCTACAACCGCATCGCCGCGGTCGGGAACATCGCGGGTGGTCCGGCGGGCGATCTGGTGGCCCGTGACAAGTCCGGCGCGCTGTGGCTCTTCCAGGGCACCGGCAAGGGCGGCTTCACCGCCCGCGCCCGCATCGGCACCGGATGGAACGCCTACACCCAGCTGACGGGCATGAGCGACCTTTCCGGTGACGGCAAGGCCGATCTGGTGGCCCGTGACAAGTCCGGCGTGCTGTGGCTCTACAAGGGCACCGGCAACGGGAAGGCTCCGTACGCCGCCCGCAAGAGGATCAGCGGGGGCTGGAACACGTACACCCAGATCGCCGCGGTCGGGAACATCGCGGGTGGTCCGGCGGGCGATCTGGTGGCCCGTGACAAGTCCGGCGCGCTGTGGCTCTTCCAGGGCACCGGCAAGGGCGGCTTCACCGCCCGCGCCCGCATCGGCACCGGATGGAACGCCTACACCCAGCTGATCGGCATCGGCGACAGCAACGTGGACGGCAAGCAGGACCTCCTCGCCATCGACCAGAAGGGCTACGCCTGGCGCTACCGCGGCACCGGGAACGCCAAGGCCCCCTTCGCGGCACGTGAGGCGGCCGACCTCTTCTTCGGGCGGCACTACAACACCATCGTCTGACCCCGGCCCGCCCCCGCCTGCTCATCCGTGGAGCGGCAGTTCGGACGTCGGCCGGATCCAGGTCGGCACCCCCCATTCGACGGCGGTGCCGACCGCATGGATTCAGTGTGCGCTTCCTGCGGCGCCGGGTGCCGAGGAAGAGGGTTCCGACTCCCGCTGCGGTGGCCCCTGTGGCGGCGAGGAGCAGCGGCTGGGTGCGGGTCGCGCCGGTCGCGGCGAGACCCGACGCGGAGCGGGTAGGGGCGGGGCTTGCCGTCGGGGCGCCGCCGGACTCCGCCTCCGGGTTCTCCGGCACGAACGTCATGCTTGCGGGAACTGTTCGCGAGCGTCCGAGACGGTCTCGTCGTTCCGGCGTCGTCGACACTCATGCAACGGGTGCCGGGCTGTGAGCTCCGCTAGCGCCGTGGGTGAGTGCCTGTTCCGCCTGTGCGAGGCCGCGGATCGCCCGGGTCAGCTGACTCGGAGGGAGCGCGTACGGCAGTCGGATGTTCCGTTCGAAGGCGCCTCCGATCCCGAAACGCGGTCCGGCCGCGATGGTCACTCCGTAGTCGGGCGCGATGGCGGCCAGGCGTGAGCTGATGGGCTGGGGGAACGTCGCCCAGAGCGTCATGCCGCCGGCCGGCTGCGGGGCGTGGAGGCCCGGTAGGTGCTCGGCGAGTGCCTGCCGCAGTGCGTCGCGTTGCGACCTCAGTTGCCCGAGTGCACCGGGCCGCTGGGTCTGGTCCTCGTTCAGGAGGACGGCCGTGGCGAGTTGCTCGACGACGGGGGTGCCGAGATCCGTGGCGTGACGGGTCTGCTGGACGCGTTCCAGGAGGGCGGGCGTCGCACGGATCCAGCCGATGCGCAGGCCGCCCCAGATGCTCTTGGAAACCGAGCCGATGCTGATGGCGGTCGGCATGTGGAGCGCGAAGGGTTCCGGGCTCGGTCTGTCCAGGGCCAGGTCGGTCATGGTTTCGTCGATGACTGTGGGACAGGCGAGTCCGAGGCTCTGGCGGACGCTCGTGGGCATGCACAACCCTGTCGGATTGTGGAAGTCGGGTATCAGGTAGGCCAGGCTCGCGATGCGGCCCGCTGCCTGGAGTTGCGCGGTGTCCCAGCCCGAGGACGCCACACCGACGGGCAGAAGACGAGCGCGTACCTCGGTGAACGTGGCTATCGCGTGCGGGTAGGTCGGATGGTCGATCAGGACCTGGTCGCGTGGTGACAGGAGCGTTCGTGCCAGAAGGGCAAGCGCGTGCTGCGCGCCGTTGGTGATCAGGATGTGATCGGGCGCCGTGGGCAGGCCGCGCCGCCGGTACCAGTGGGCCACCGCTTCGCGCAGCTCCGCGGTGCCGTTCCGGTCGTAGCCGTGCCGCTCGAAGTGCCGTGGTAGCTGTTCGAGAGCGGCCGCGAACGCAGCGTGGAGGATCTCGACGGGCGCGGGTGGTGCGGCGAAGGACAGGTCGATGGTCGCCGAGTCCGTGCCGGCCCGGCGCTCGGGTGGCGTGTCGTCGGGGAGCCGCACGGTCGTCCTGGCGCGCGCCTGTGTGGCGAGGTATCCGTGCTCGACCAGAGTGCGGTATGCGGCGCCGACGGTGGTTCTGCTGGTGGAGAGGGCGGTGGCCAGGTCACGCTCGCTCGGCAGGGTCGAGCCGAGCGGGAGACGGCCGTCCAGGACCAGCAGCCGCAGCCTGTCGGAGAGGCGCTGATGCGCCGGACCAGGCCCTTCCTGCCAGGTCCCCAGCATGCGTGCCACCACGTGCGAAGTAACTTTCACCCAGCCAGCCTAACCAATCTGGCTATGGAATCCAGGTCCAGATGCCCCACAGGCTTGCGTCATGGCACCTCCCGCTTCCGCTGCGCACACCTCCGTCCCGGCCGGTCACGACCAGCTCGCCCTGACCCGTATGAACGCCTTTGCCCAAGTTCGGGCGGGCCGAAAGGCGCGTCGTATCCCCCAGCTTCTGGTCGGCTTGGTGGGGTACGGGGCCGCCGTGATGACGCTCGTCCAGTCCGGACTGGGAGCTGCCAGCTGGAACGTGCTCACGGAGGGCACCGCCAAGTCCCTCGGCATCTCTTTCGGCTGGACGACCAACCTGATCTCTCTGCTTGTCCTTCTCCTGTGGATTCCCCTGCGGGAACTGCCCGGCCTCGGCACGCTCCTCAACGTCGCCATCGTCGGCTTCGCCGCAGATGCCACCGCCACCGTGCTCCCCCACCCCCAGGGGACACCTGCCGCGATCGGATACCTCGTCCTCGGCCTCTTCGCACTGGCCTTCTTCGACGCGCTCTACCTCGGCGCACAGTTCGGAGCGGGCCCCCGCGACGGCATCATGACCGGGCTCGTCCGGCTCACCCGCCTCCCCATCGCGGCGGTGCGCACCGGCATCGAGATGTCGTCACCCGTACGCCCTCGGGGCAGCTCTTCTTCTACTCGGGAATCGCAGGCGTGACGCCGGCGTTCAAGCCGCCCGCCGCGCTCGGCTCCGGTTGGGGCGTGTACAACCAGATCGCCGGCGGCGACGACTTGGACGGTGACGGCAACGGCGACCTCGTGACCAGAACGGTCGACGGGGCGGTCTACATCTACAAGGGGCTCGGCCAGGGCCGTTTCGCGCAGCGGACCCAGGGCATATGGAGAAGCGGTTGGCAGGAGGCCGATGTGATCTTCGGCGCCGGCGGAAATCCCGCCTACGGCAAGTCCCGTATCCAGGCTCTCGGCACCGACGGCAAGCTCTACACGTACCAGTCGCTCGGCAACGGCTTGCTGGCTCCGCGTCGTCAGGCGCCTTCGCCCCACTACTGCAACGTCGCTTCGGGCGTCGGCACGAAGATGTTCACCCTCGCCTCCGACGTCGCCCTCGACAACCGCCCCGAGATGCTCGCGGTGTGCAACGACGGCGTGCTGACCGGCGGATCGGAGGGCCAGTACAGCATCGGCAAGGGGTGGGGTATCTACAACGCGCTGGTCGGCCCCGGAGACCTCACCGGCGATGGCAAGGGCGACCTGCTCGCACGGGATAAATCCGGCTATCTCTACCTCTACCGAAGCACCACCTCGCAGTTCCCCCCGTCCGTCCCGGCCTTCGCCTCCCGGGTCAAGGTCGGCACGGGCTGGGGCGTCTACGACCGGATCGTCGGCGCGGGTGACTACACCGGTGACGGGCGGGCCGACATCGTCGCCCGCACGCCGGCGGGAGATCTGTACCTGTACGCCGGGACGGGCAGCACCTCCGCCCCGTTCAAGCCCCGCCTCAAGGTGGGCTACGGCTGGCAGATCTACAGCAAGCTCGCAGCGATCGGGGACGTGGACGGTGACGGCAGAGGCGATCTCCTCGCAGCCGACCGCAGCGGCAACCTCTACCGCTACTCCTCGACCGGTGCCGCCACGGGGTCCGGGGCCTTCCGCGCCCGAGTCCGGATCGGCGGCGGCTGGAACATTTACCGCGAACTCCAGTGAGGTTGGCGCGATCTTTGGTCCGTGGCCTGCCTGGTCCTGCTCGGCGTCGGGTCCCGGACCGGCGAGGTGGCCAAAGATCGTGTCGGCGCCGGCCCCGGCCACCGCGGCTCTCACCTCATGCCACGGGCCTACCCTTGCCGGCCGCGCGCCCGGCGGAGCGTGAGCGACGCCGGGTGCCGATGAGGTGGGGAGACCTGTAACAGCCCTGCTGGCGCGGTGGGTTGCGCCCCTAGGATTCGGGCGTGGGGAAACCGGGGTGGATTGTCGTAGGTGTTGTTGCGTCCAGCGCGTTCTGCTGGGGGATCGCCGGGGCCATCGACATGGGTCTCGATCGATCGTTCAGGCACGGGCGCTCTTACTACAGCTTTTCTGAGGGCGGGGGTTGGTATGAGTTCGCGTGGTTCGCCGGCTTCATCGCCGTGCTCGCCTGCGTGTACGAGCCGGCCCACCTACCTGACTGGAAGCCGCTCCTCAGTTTGACTGTGGGATGCGGCGTCGGTGTGGCCGCGGTACTGCTCATGGGCCGGGAGGACAGGCATTGGATTGGCGCTTTTGCGCTGGCGCTGGCTGGTGTCGTGATCCCTCTGACGGGTCTGTGGTGGCACCGGACCCGGCGAGTGCGATTGAGAAAAGCCGAGTCGGCCTGACACCGCGCGCCGGAGCCGATCGAGCGGCCCGATCCCCGGCCAGTCCTCCGAGCGTGCGGCGCTGATCTACCAGCACTCGACGCTGGAGTGGCAGAAGGAGATCGCCGCTGCGCTCGATGTTCGGGTGCGGGCTGACCGCAAATCAATCGACGGGCACCACGACGGCCCATCGGTCAGGCAACGGGCACGGGAGGGATGGAGAGGTCTGGCAAGTCCACCAGAGACGGTCATGGCCTCGATCGACGGTAGCCCTCTACCTCGGGATCAGGCGGCCCCTGCAAGTCCAGGTCGAGGCGCATGGCTTCGCGGAGTTCCGCATTCGCTGGCCACAGGTTGGCCGCAGTACTTCTGGAGAGCCTCGCTTCAGGCGGCTGCCGGCCGTCCTCCCCCACACGCTTTCCAACTGTCCGCATGACCGTACGGGGGCGTCCGTGGAGGTGCTCGCGGCGGTTAGACGGGGTGCGCGTACAGCCGCGAACGGTGGCGGCCCTGAGGGTGCACCCGACGGTGGTTCCGCCCCCGAAGCGTCAAGGGCCCCGGATCTCTCCGGGGCAACGAGGGTCGGGCAGCATGACGAAGGGCCCCGCTGACGATCAGCGGGGCCCTCGTTTGCCGAAGCGGCCCACACGCAGATGCCCTGCGCTGGCGGTACGAGGAGTGGCTGAGAAGGTCTGGTCTGGCAGTTCTGCCGTCGCACAATCGGCAGAGCCGATTTCAACCCCCTGATCCGTAGGCGCGTGCCTGACCGAAGTCAGGTTGACGTAGCCGTGCTGGCAGTGCCCACGCGCAGCCGTGCGTGCTGGCGAAGGTCCAGGCACGTCCGAGGCCGTACGCACACGTTGATGTCAACCACTGATGTCACGACAGGCTTGGCCGCTTCGTCCCGAACGGGATTGCCGCTCCCTTTGGCCTCTGTATCCGCGCGGCTGACCTGCACGCAAGGTTGTGACGCGTCCACCACCGTCCAAGGCTGACCACTGGAGGCCGACTCGTATGGCCCCCCGTTTGGCCCCCCAGGGCACTACACGGCGGTTTTCAAGACCAGTACCCCTGAAGACCCTCGCTTCAGACAGCTGCCGGCTGTCCTCTCCCACACGCTTTCGAACTGTCCGCCACCCCGGTCGGCGGCGTTCGCAGATGTTCGCGTCACGGCTCAAACGGGGCGCGCAGTACGGAGGCGAATGGTGGCGACCGTTGGCGCACTCGACAAAGACCAGGACAACGAGCGGTGCAGGACGGAGCGGGGGAGACAGGCACAGGCTCGGCAGCCGAGAGAGCCCCGCCCTGTTGTGCCGAGGTCTGCGCTAGTGCGGCCAGGCACAGGACTCTGGCACGGCACTGCAGTACTTCAGGCACCACCGACGTGCGCGGCTGTTGGCGTACTGGACCAACGGATCCCTGCTGGTGGACGCGATTGGGACGCGTGCGATGATGCGCGCCTCTGACGTTCGAAAGGAACCCCGGCGCCATGCCATCGCGCAAGTGTCATCAGCTCGCCATCGTGGCCGTCACCGGTGCACTGCTGCTGCCGCAGGCCGTCGCCCTGGCGCCCACCACAGCCGCAGCGGCGACTGTGACGAACGTGGCGGCATCACTGCCCGCCCGGGCGAGCTCCGTGCCGCCGGCGGACCAGATATCCGGTTCCGGGCAGGTGGTGGTCTGGAGCCAGCAGACCTCTGCCGACGCCCGGCCCCATGGTTGGCTCGCGACGCGGGGAGGCACCCCCCAGGATCTCGGGCCGCTCGCCGACACCGCCGACACCGTGCAGGTCGCCCCGGTGTCCGTGCAGAACGGCGTGGTGGCTGTCGCCACCTCGACAAACCCCAATGGCGCCCTGGCCGACCACGTCACGCTCCGCCATCTGGACTCCGGAGCCGAAAGCACGCTCTCCGTCGACTATGACCGGTCCGGGGAAGGCACCGAGCACTACCGCGGGCAGGCCGGTGACGGCGTCCTCGTCGAGCAGAACTACCTGCAGGACTCGGCCTATCGCGCACGCCTGCTGCTGCGTACTCCTGGCAACGAGGACCGGACGCTGCTCTCCGATGACTCGCAGTACGAGGTCCTCGCCTCGGATGCGAACGGCGCCCTGGTGCTGAGGAAGAACGCCAGCTGGCAGTACGTCGTGGTGTATGTCGACTTCGCAACCTCCGCCGTGGTCACCGTCGACCAGCCCGCGTCCCAGGTGCTGCCGCAGGGCCTGGAGTTCACCCCCAGCCGGGTGGGGTTCGTCGACGGCACTGTCCTGACGGAGTGGCAGCGGTCAGCGCCGGACGACGGCCCGTCCACCGTCACCCTGCCGGTCGACGGAGTCCGCTGGATCAGCGACGACACCCTCGCCTGGTACAGCTGGAGCCCGACGGACGGCGGCAACGAACTGTTCGCCATGTCCCGGGACGGCTCCACGCCGGCCGCAGATCTCGGCGGGACCTTCACCTCCATGTCGGTGGGCGACGACGGCCGGATGCGGGTGTCGCTCTATCGGCCGGACACCGACGCCCGGATCCAGACTCTCGTCGCCGGACGGGTGTCCACGGCCGCGGGCGATGCCACCACGATCCCTGCCGGTCCGGCCCGGCTGGATGCCATGGCGCTCTCCGGCGGCACCCTCTACACCAGCGACGACTCCTCCCGACGGGACGGCGTCCTGCTCGCCAGCAACCTCTCGGTGGGTGCGGCCGGCGCCTCGGCGAGCAGCCCGTCGCGGGTGCTGGCCTACTCCTCCGGGCTCGTGCACTCCACGCTGGCCTCCGCAGGCGGCCGGGTTCTGACCGATCAGGGCAGTGGCTACGAGGTCTACCAGGACGGCAAGCGGGTCAGTGCCGCCCTCCCGCACACCGCATACGCCCAGGTGGTGGACTTCGACGGCCAGTACGTTCTGTCCAACGACCCGGCCTCCAGCGCCGGACCTCTGCTGCAGACCGTCAGCAGCGGTGCGAGCAGGCATGTGCCGGGCGGCTCCGCCCTCGACGGAGGCGCCCTCTACACCTCCGCCTCCAACGCCAATGGCTCCGGTTGGTCCATCCGGCGCACCGACCTGGCCACCGGCACGGTGAGCACTGTCGCCACGGTGGACTGTCAACCCGGTGACCTGCAGGTACGGGGCTCCTGGATCCTGGCGACGCCCTGCGGGACTCCCTTCACCAGCAGTCTTCTGCTCAAGGCCGGAAGTACGTTCCGCATGAGCGTGGACGCATCGGTGCAGGTCCCGATCCTGGGTACGAACGTCTTGTACACCTTCGGCAGGACCGACGGTGTCATTCAGGCCACGCTGAGCGCGCAGGTCCTAGGAGTGGCGGGAGCCACGGCCCGCCCCCTGTTCGTCCTGCCGGACCGACTCACCAGTGTCTCCGCCGACCGGTGGGCGGTGGACCGCGATGCGCCGTGGGCTGCCTGGATGAGCACCGACGGGGTCACCCACGTGGTGTGGGCAGGCGCGCCGACCCGCAGCAGTGCTTTCGCCCCGACCGGCTTCAGCCCCAATGGCGACGGCTCGGCCGACACCTGGAACCCGGCATGGTGGTACAACCGGCCGGTCACGTGGACGCTCACCCTGAAAGCCGGCACCACGCTGGTGCGTTCCCTGAGCGGGACGGCGTCGGACGGTCTGGTGAAGCCGGTCTGGACCGGCACCACCGACTCGGGCGCCAAGGCGGCCGAGGGCTCTTACACCTGGACGCTCACGGCCAAGGACACGGTGACCAGCGTTCCGGCTACCACGTTCACCGGCACCGTGGTGCTGCGCCGGAAGGTTCCCACTGCGTCGATCAAGGCGCCGACCGTGGCCGCTACCGCTTCGACGACCGCGCAGGTTCCGGTCACCTGGTCGGCGACGACTCCTGGTGTGAAGTCCTACGACGTCGCCTGGAAGGTTGCCAGCCGCAGCACCACGGGTGTGTGGAAGCTGGGGCCGCTGCAGACCTGGCGCACCGGCACGACCACGACGTCGGCGGTCTTCGGCAAGTCCGGCAGCCCGGTCAAGCCGGTCGCCGGTCGGACCTACCGCTTCTACGTCCGCGCCCACGACGCCGCTGGTCAGACCGGCCCGTGGAGCCCTGCGGCACTTAGTGGCATCCCGGTCGACGACCGCTCGTCGGCACTGCTCTACAAGGGCACATGGAAGTCGGTCACGGCAGCCTCTGCCTGGGCTGGAACCGAGCGCACCTCCGCGACCACGGGCGCCTACGTCTCCTTCTCGGCCGACGGCACTCAGCTGCGTATCGTGGCGACCCGGAAGGCCGACGGCGGCCGCTTCGCGGTCGTCGTGGACGGCACGTCCGTGGGCACGGTGAACACCTACGCAGCCAAGACCGCCTATCGACAGGTCGTCTTCGCTTGCACCCTCGGTTCCACGATCAAGACGCACAAGGTCCAGCTGCGCGTCCTTTCAGGCAGCGCCTCTGGCCGGTCCACCGTACATCTCGACGCCGTCATGATCACCCGCTGAACCACCCGGCGCCCAGCTGCGGGAGAGCCTGACAGACCGCCTTCCCACAGCTGGGCCCGCCAGGATCCGGCGAGACAAGCCCAGGGTCCTGTGACCTGCTCCGCGGCTCGGCCGCCGTCAGACTGCGGTCAACCGGGCACGGAAAAGCCCCGTGCGAGCTCACTCGCCCGGGGCTTTGTGCTGGTCAGCACTGGTGGCCATGGCCGAAGCCGAACCGGCGACCTCGTTGGCGTACCCCGCGGGCCAGCGGTTGCTCCCCGTGGCGTCCGCCGGGGCGCGGCCGGCGTGCTGCTTTCTCTTGACCGCCATGTACTTTGCATTGCAAAGTTAGGGGATGGTGGATGGCCATCCAGCAATCCGCTTTCCAGAGCTGTCGAAGCGTGATCACCGGGGGGACATCATGGCAACACCCGCACTGAGCAGCGCGGATGAATCCGAGCCGACGGGGGGTGCGGCCGGCCTGCTTGCCGCGACGGAAGGCCTGCGGGCCAGGACCCGAACGCAGCTGAACGGCTCGTGGGTCCCCCTGCTCGGCTTCGGCCTCCTCGCGCTGGCGGCCGCTCCGTTCGCCCGGTACGCCTTCAACTTCGGGGCGCACGGGCGCTACATCGGGTCCTATCCAGCCTTCGCCTACGCCGAGCTGACCGGCCTGTGCGTCGTCCATGAACCGGGAACCCCCTGCCTGCGGGGCGAGTTCGACGGCGCCGTCCTGCGCTTCGCGGCCTGGGGTGTCTGGTTCGCGCTCCTCCCCCTGGCATGGTTCGCCTTCGCCCGCTGGTACCGACTGCGCGGCGAGGCCCGGGGCATCGTTCCCCGCCGTGGCGTGTGGATCAAGGCCACTGCCGCCGCCACCGCGGCAGTCACAGGGACCCTGCTGGTGTTCCTGTTCTCCAGGAGCCAGCCGTGGGAGGCTCAACTGCTCGAGAACCGCTACGCCTCCCCGTGGTACCTGGTCGGAATCGGACTCCTCGCCCTCGGCCTGGCCGAACGCAGCTGGATCGCCGCAGCGGCCGGCACCGCCCACACCCTGCTGCTCACCAGCTACCTGGGAGCCTCCTGGGGCAGCGGGTGGCTCCCCTGGGAGCACCCCGCCCACCCCGGCTGGACCGACGGCCCGCAGGCCAAGGCTCTCCTGCTGGCCGCCGTCCTGCTCCTCGCCGGTCTGGCGGAGCGGGCGGTGGTCCGCCGCCGGGCCTCCTCGGGCGCTGCCGGTACGCGTACCGTCGCCTCATGAGCGTCGAGGACTCGTCCGCCGCGCGTGACAACCACGAAGGACTGCATCCGACCCACGCGCTGGACGACACCGTCCACCAGCGCGTGCGGCTCGGCATCCTCACCGTCGCCCGCGAAGCCGACCGGGTCGAGTTCGGCTTCCTGAAGAAGCAACTTGCCGTCACCGACGGAAACCTCTCCCGGCACCTGAAGGTGCTGGAGGACTCAGGCCTGATCACCCTGGAGAAGGGCTACGTCGGCAAGCGCCCCCGCACTTGGATCGCCCTCACCCGCGAAGGCACGCAGGCACTGGACGCCGAACTCCGAGCCCTGCGTGCACTCGTCCACCGCCTGGAAGCTCCCGGTCCCGCGAGCGGCCTGCCCGACACATGAGCACCGCTTTAGGAGCGAGGTTGGGCGGTCTGCGGTGTGACCTGCAGATTCCCGGCCTTGGACTTAGTGGGCGGCGCCTCCCGCTCCGTACCGCGATTCCCCCTGGCTCCCCGCCCGTTCTGGCACGAGAGTGGCACGGGTTCCGCGCTGGCGGCTCTCTCGATGCGAACCAGGGGTACGACGGTCACTGAGGTCCGCCAGGCACGCCGGTGAGCTGCTGAAGCCTGATGACGGTTGGCTAGGGTCGTCGTGGAGCACCCCCGCACGGCCCGGAGACGGCCCAGAACCCTGGCATCGAGCGGGCCGTCTCGGCAGGGTGTCGGTGCTGCGTGAGAGTCTCGCGGGCATGAGCTACGACTTGGCTGTCTGGGAAGGCGAGAGACCGGCGGACGACAAGGCCGAGAGCGGCAGAGGCGTGCGGTCGGCGGAGTCTCAACGACCCGGCTAAAGCGCAGCTGCCCGGGGCCTGGAGCACCAGTTTGGAAGGCTGAGGCTCCGACTACCGCCTGAGCTGCGCGGGTCTCGACGTGGTCAGATGCCGGATTCTCCCCTTGATTCCCCGTGGCCCCCGCTCAGCTCCGTCACACGTGGCATAGCTGTGGCACGCCCCCTCTACTCGTACTGCGCACCGGCTCGAAGGGCGTTACCAATGAACTCCCAGTCCGGCCCCGGGGGCTCCTCGCCGCGCGACCGGTAGTAGCCCGCTGAGTCTTTGATCCAAGCAGCCATGGATTCGAGGAACCGTTCCAGTGTCGGGTTCTCCCAGTCGTCCCCGTTCGCCAGCAGATCCTCGCGCAGCAACTGAATGTGCCGGATGAGGGATTCCCGGGAGGTGACTGGGGCGTGTGATCCATACGTGGGCTGAGGCATGGCTGCACCGTATAGCGCGGTCGGTGTGGAGAGGCTTTGGGCTGGAACTGGCATGGGGCGAGAGATCGGGGCCCGTACGCTGGCGGCGAATCGGGCTGGCTCCTTGCCTGCACGCAATAGCCCGATGTGGGCCCCGATCTTCGAGGCTCGCCCCATGACGGCCGCCTAAAGCATCGGAGCGCCGGCCGCCCCAGCCACCGCGGTTCTGACCTCATGCCCTCGGGCCTACCTATGTGGACGCGGGCCGCGCGCCCGGCGGAGCGTGAGCGACGCCGGGAGCCTTGATCGTGCTGCCGGAGTTTATGCACAGGGATGTGCATCGCCATGTGAAGTGGTTCGCGGAGAAGGACCCGAACGGGCTGCTGTTCGTTGGAGAAAAGGGTGCCCTGTTCCGGCGTTCGTCCTTCGGGCGGAAATGGCGGAAAGCCCGCGCCAAGGTCGGCTTGCCTGAGAACTTCCGCTTCTACGATCTACGCCACACCGGCCACACGCTGGCGACGCAGTCGGGTGCCACGCTCAAAGACGCCATGGTCCGAGCCGGCCAGTCCTCCGAGCGCGCTGCGCTGATCTACCAGCACTCGACGCTGGAGCGGCAAAAGGAGATCGCCGCCGCGCTCGACGCCCGTGTGCGGGCTGACCGTAAATCGATCGACGGGCACGCTGACGGATCATCGGGCACGCAACGGGCACGGGAGGGATAAAGAGGGCTGGACAACAAAGAAGCCCCGGGCTGTTCGCCTGGGGCTTTCTGCTGGAGCGGGTGACGGGAATCGAACCCGCGCTCTGAGCTTGGGAAGCTCATGTTCTACCATTAAACTACACCCGCGTAAGACACCTGTTGAGGCATCTGACCTCGCACACTGTACCCCATGCCCGGCCCCGGACGCATACCTCCGGGGCCTTCGTGTTGCCCCCGGAATGGCGTGCGCGGGGAGGTGCGGGGGGCGTACGGTGAGGGGGACCCGAGGTGCCCAAGTGGGCGGAGTGCCGCGTGAGGCGGGGGTGGGTTCATCCCCTAATGTGGCTTTCGTCGTTGAGGTACCGGGGAGAAGGGGAGCGATGGATCGCACCGTCGTTCGTTGTGCCGAAGGGCACGTTTTCAGCACCGCCACGTTCCCGATGCAGAACCTGGGCGCCGGAAGGCTCGGCCCCGGGCGCTTGATCAGGTGTCCGCGGTGCGCGCGGCTGAGGAGCGCCGTCCCCGTGGCGGCTGACAGCGGCAAGTAGCCGCGGAGGTCCGGGACCGCGCAGGTCGGACGTGACGCGGGGCTCCGGGCCGGGTCGGCTCGATTCGGCCCGGAGCCCGGTCCCCGCGTAACCTGCTTGCGTGCTTCTCTCTGACAAGGACATCCGGACCGAGATCGACAACGGGCGGGTCGGGATCGACCCGTACGAGCCGTCGATGGTGCAGCCGTCGAGCATCGACGTCCGGCTGGACCGCTTCTTCCGGGTGTTCGAGAACCACCGGTACCCGCACATCGACCCGGCCGTCGAGCAGCCGGACCTGACGCGGCTGGTGGAGCCGGAGGGGGACGACGCGTTCATCCTCCACCCCGGGGAGTTCGTGCTGGCCTCGACGTACGAGGTGATCTCCCTGCCGGACGACATCGCCTCGCGCCTGGAGGGCAAGTCGAGCCTCGGCCGGCTGGGGCTCCTGACGCACTCGACGGCGGGCTTCATCGACCCCGGTTTCTCGGGGCACGTGACGCTGGAGCTGT
This sequence comes from Streptomyces sp. NBC_00510, assembly GCA_036013505.1. Lineage (NCBI taxonomy): Bacteria > Bacillati > Actinomycetota > Actinomycetes > Kitasatosporales > Streptomycetaceae > Streptomyces > Streptomyces sp. NBC_00510. The sequence continues at coordinate 5,262,675 of CP107851.1, forward strand.
CGAACGTCGCCACGCTGCCGATCAAGCTCTGGCCGGGCATGAAGATCGGGCAGCTGTGCCTCTTCCGCCTGACCTCGTCGGCGGAGTTCCCGTACGGCTCGGACAAGTACGGCTCGCGGTACCAGGGGCAGCGGGGGCCGACGCCGTCGCGCTCCTACCTCAACTTCCACCGGACGCAGGTCTGAGCGCATGAGCGGGCCGGCGCGGGAGAACCTGACGTACGAGGCCTTCGGGCAGGCGGTGCGGGACCTGGCGCAGACGATCGCCGACGACGGCTTCGAGCCGGACCTCGTGCTGTCGATCGCCCGCGGCGGGGTGTTCGTGGCGGGCGGGCTCGCGTACGCGCTCGACTGCAAGAACATCCACCTGGTGAACGTCGAGTTCTACACCGGGGTCGGGACGACGCTGGAGATGCCGGTGATGCTGGCCCCGGTGCCGAACGCGATCGACTTCTCCGACAAGAAGGTGCTGATCGCGGACGACGTCGCCGACACGGGAAAGACGCTCAAACTCGTCCGGGACTTCTGCGCCGACCACGTCGCCGAGGTGCGCAGCGCGGTGATCTACGAGAAGTCGCAGTCGCTCGTGAAGTGCGACTACGTCTGGAAGCGCACCGACGACTGGATCAACTTCCCCTGGAGCGTCCTGCCTCCGGTGCGCGGGGCGGGGGAGCCGATCACCCCGTCGAGGGACGCGCTCTGATCCACGGCCGTGCCACGGCCGGAGTTCACGGCACACGACTGAGGCAGTCGGCACGACATGCGTAAGGGGCGCCACTCCAGGAGTGGCGCCCCTTACCCGTGGTTCCGCGTGCCGGGGCGGCGGGCGGGCCTCAGATCACCGGGAGCTTGAAGAGCACCAGCAGCGCGATCAGCTGGATCGACGCCGCGCCCAGGGCCTTGGGCCACGGGAGGTCGTGGGACTTGGAGACCATGGAGGTCAGCAGGGCGGCGCAGCCGATCCAGGTGGCCCAGCCGAGGAACTGGACGAAGCTGTTGGCGCTGCCCAGGAAGACGGCGAAGACCAGTCGCGGGGCGTCGGTCAGCGAGGTGACGAGCATCGCCAGACCGATGGTGGGCGCCCAGGCGCCGTCGCCGCCGAGCTGGCGGGCGAGGGCGTTGGTGACGGCGCCGAGCATCAGGCCGCTCAGGATGACGGCGATGGCCGTGCACACCACCCAGGGGACGCTGTTGGAGAGGGTGGCGTCGAGCACGTCCTCGCGGGCGCTGTCGAAGCCGAAGACGGCGAGCAGCCCGTAGAGGAAGGTGACGATCAGGGCGGGGCCCCACACCTGGTAGTCGCGCATCTGCCAGAAGGTGGCGGACGGGCGCATGACGATCCCGCTCAGCAGCTGCTTCCAGCCGAGCCGGGGGCCGGCCGGGGGCGCCATGGTGTGGCCCGCGCGGTAGGTGGACACCTGGTCCGGGTGCTGCGGGGACTGCGCTTCGTAGGGGTCGTAGGTGTCGGGCGCGTCGCCGATGGAGAAGGCGCGGGTGTGCCCGGGGTTGTTGTCGTACGAGGGCGCCGGCGCCGCGGAGCCGAAGTACTCGGGCTCACCGTCGGCGGCCGGCGTGAAGCCGTGGTGGGGCTGCTGCCCGCCCGGCGAGGTGTTCTGCTGCGGGTAGCCGCCGTACTGCTGATGCGGGTGCTGCACGTCCCCGTCCCGTCCGCGTCCGTTCCTGAATCCAGCCACGCTTCGAAACGTACCCGGTCGCGGGGACGCAGGGCGGTGCCCCCCGCCCCCGGAGGGGCATTGCTGCCAAGCTGTGACAGAGCCGTTCCCGCCGTTCTCGCTGTGGGTGGCGGCGGGTCAGGTCGGCCTCGCCGTCGCCGTTGACGTCGTGACCGGGCCGGGGTCGACGACGCCGGCCCGGTCCGCGCGTGACGTGTGGGACGCCCGCGCCGCGCACCGTCTTCAGGAGCAGAGCGTCGCCCCGAAGGCCAGGCCGCCGGTCGGCCGGGGCAGCCCGAGACCGGCCGCGGTGAAGGTGGCCGAACCGGTGGCGGTGATGCCGGAGGCGGTGCCGCGGAAGGTCCACACGCGGCCGCTGCCCGCGTCCTCGCCGGGGGCGGCGACGGAGAGGTCGGCGCGGCCGTCGCGGTTCAGGTCGCGCAGCAGGAGCCCGCATCCGGAGGTGCCGCCGAAGCCGTCGCCGCGCTCGTTGCCCCCGGGCACACCCGCCGAGTCCTGGTGGAGGGTCCGGGCCCCGGTGGCGGTCAGGCCGGAGGGGGAGCCGGGCAGGACGGTCACGCTGCCCGCGTCGGCCACCGTGCCGACGTCCTCGCCGGGCACGCCGACCGCGAGGTCCGCGCGGCCGTCGCCGGTGAGGTCCGCCGCCGTCAGGGCCGCCCCGAAGCGGTCGCCGGCCTCGTCACCGCCGGGTACGCCCGCGGTGCCCTGGGCGAGGTCCACCGGGGGCCGCGTGGCGGCCGGGCCCTGGGCGCTGCCGTACAGGACGCGGACGATGCCGCCGGTACGGGTGGGCAGCGGGTGCTCCGGCACCCACGGCTCCTCGGTGTCGTGGATGCCGAAGCCCGCGCCGCCGACGGCGACGTCCGCGCGGCCGTCCCCGTCGAAGTCGCCGACCGCCAGGGCCTCGCCCGTGGTCTCGCCGTACCAGGACGGCGCCCGGACGAGGCCGGCCGCGGTGCCGCGCAGATAGGCGGTGCCGCCGCCGTCGAGGCCGTTGTACGCCACGGCCGCGTCCGTCCTGCCGTCGCCGTCGATGTCGCCGACCGCGAGGCGGATGCGCCCGACGAAGTGCGGGATGCCGTCGTCGGTGACGGTGGTGAGGGCGGCCGGTGCCCGGCCGGGGGCGAACGGGCCGAGGGCCACGGAGAGGCCGCCGCTCTCGTCGCCCCTGTTGCCGGTGACGATGTCGAGCCGCCCGTCGCCGTTGACGTCCGCCGCGGCGAGGCCGGCGAAGCCCGTGCCCTTGTAGGCGCCCGACCCGGGCAGGGACGTGCCGCGCGTGAAGCCGGAGGAGCCGCCCCACAGGATGGTGATGCGGCCGGTGTCCTCCAGGGCGGACGCGTTCTCGCCCGGCGCGACGACGATCAGGTCCGCGTAGCCGTTCCTGTCGAGGTCGCCGCTGGCCAGGCGGGCCCCGAAGCGGTCGCCGGTCTCGGAGGAGCCGGGGACGCCCGCGGTGGACTGGCTGACGGTGTAGCGGGCGGACGTGCGGGCGCCGCCGGACGACCCGGGGACGACGGCGACGTACCCGGCGGCCGCCCTGCCGCCCGCGGTCCCTCCCGGCACGCCGATCGCCAGGTCCAGGTAGCCGTCGCCGTTGAAGTCGTACGGCTCGGCGGGCGCGGCGGCCACGGCCGTCTGGGAGGGCAGGGTGAGGCAGGCCGCCGTCGCGGTGAGGGCGAGGGCGAGGGCGAGGACGCGAACGCGCACGGCGGCTCCCATCGGTGAGGAACAGGTGACTGTGTGACGGGCCGGGTGGACGGAAGGTTGTGTCCGGGTGCACTCCGGGCGAACATCCGCGCGGGGGATGCCGGCGGGCCGGTCGCGCGGTTGGGCGTGCGGGCCGGTGAAGCCCTACCGTTCGGGGCGGAACGGATCCGAAGGGACGGGAAGTGCCGATGGTTGTCAGGGCCGTACGGAATGCCGCGCGCGGGACCGCGCGCACCTCAGGGCGTGCCGCGGTGGGCGCGGCGGTCGTGGGGTTGCTGACCCTCGCGGTGACGGGGTGCGGGCTGCTGACGACCGACTCCGGTTCGCCGGACGCGCCGGCCGCGGCGAGCTCCCCCGCCGCCTCGTCCGCCGTGGGCGGCGTGCCGGTGAAGCCGGACCCCGCGGTGCTGGCCGCGCTGCCGGCCCGTCTGGAGGCGGACGGGACGACGATCACGGTGGGCGACCCGGCGGCGCCGAGGACCGTCCACATCTACGAGGACCCGCGCTGCCCGATCTGCAAGGCGTTCGAGACGGCCGCCGGGCCGCAGCTGGCGGCGCTGGCGAAGGCCGGTGAGATCAAACTGCAGTACACCCTGGCCTCGTTCCTGGACGAGAACCTCAAGGGCAGCGGTTCGAAGAAGGCCGCGGGCGCCCTGCGTGCGTCCGTCGAGGCGGGTACCGGGGCCTTCGCGACCTACCACGAGCTGCTCTACGCCAACCAGCCGCAGGAACAGGTGGACGGGTTCACCGACGCGTACCTGATGGAGCTCGCCGGCCGGGTGGAGGGGCTGCGCGGCGCGGCCTTCGACACGGCGGTGCGCAAGCAGTCGTACGGGGACTTCGTGACCGCCTCCGAGGAGGCCTTCGTCAAGAGCGGTGCCACGGGTACCCCGTACGTGAAGATCGACGGCACGGCGGTGTCCCAGGCCGACCTGCAGAAGCTGTTCGACCCCGTCTCCTTCGCCGCGCTGCTGCGGCAGTCGGGCATCGGCGGCTGAGGGCGCCGGGGGAGCACGCAGAACGCCGGTGGGCGCGTACGGGATCCGTACGCGCCCACCGGCGTTCCCAGGTCCGTCCGCGGACCGGGCTGTTTCACGTGCTACTTCGCGGGCTCCGGCTGCGGCTCGCTCGCCGTCTCCGGCTCGCCGTCGGGGTCGAGCGGGGTCCTGACCGAGTCCAGCAGCAGCTGGGAGACGTCGACGACCTGCAGGGACTCCTTGGCCTTGCCCTCGTTCTTCCTGCCGTTGACGGAGTCGGAGAGCATCACCAGGCAGAACGGGCAGGCGGTGGAGACGATGTCCGGGTTGAGGGACAGCGCCTCGTCCACGCGCTCGTTGTTGATGCGCTTGCCGATCCGCTCCTCCATCCACATGCGGGCGCCGCCGGCGCCGCAGCAGAAGCCGCGCTCCTTGTGGCGGTGCATCTCCTCGTTCCGCAGGCCCGGCACCTTGGCGATGATCTCGCGCGGCGGCGTGTAGACCTTGTTGTGGCGGCCCAGGTAGCAGGGGTCGTGGTAGGTGATGATGCCCTCGACCGGGGTGACGGGGACGAGCTTGCCCTCGTCGACGAGGTGCTGCAGCAGCTGGGTGTGGTGGATGACCTCGTACTCGCCGCCGAGCTGCGGGTACTCGTTCGCCAGGGTGTTGAAGCAGTGCGGGCAGGTGGCGACGATCTTCTTCTGCGCCTTCGGCTTCCTGGTCGACTCGTCCTCGTCGTCCTCGCCGAACGCCATGTTCAGCATGGCGACGTTCTCGGCGCCGAGCTGCTGGAAGAGGAACTCGTTGCCCAGGCGGCGGGCGGAGTCACCGGTGCAGTTCTCCTCGCCGCCCATGATCGCGAACTTGACGCCCGCGATGTTCAGCAGCTCGGCGAAGGCCTTGGTGGTCTTCTTGGCACGGTCCTCCAGGGAGCCGGCGCAGCCGACCCAGTACAGGTACTCCACCTCGGTGAGGTCCTCGATGTCCTCGCCCACGACGGGGACCTCGAAGTCGACCTCCTTGACCCAGGCGAGCCGCTGCTTCTTGGGCAGGCCCCAGGGGTTGCCCTTCTTCTCCAGGTTCTTGAGCATCGTGCCCGCCTCGGACGGGAACGCGGACTCGATCATGACTTGGTAGCGGCGCATGTCGACGATGTGGTCGATGTGCTCGATGTCCACCGGGCACTGCTCGACGCAGGCGCCGCAGGTGGTGCAGGACCACAGGACGTCCGGGTCGATGACGCCGTTCTCCTCGGCGGTGCCGATCAGCGGGCGCTCGGCCTCCGCGAGGGCCGCCGCGGGGACGTCCCCCAGCTGCTCCTCGGAGGCCTTCTCCTCGCCCTCCATGGTCTTGCCGCCGCCGGCGAGCAGGTACGGCGCCTTGGCGTGCGCGTGGTCGCGCAGCGACATGATCAGCAGCTTCGGGGAGAGCGGCTTGCCGGTGTTCCAGGCCGGGCACTGCGACTGGCAGCGGCCGCACTCGGTGCAGGTGGAGAAGTCGAGGATGCCCTTCCAGGAGAACTGCTCCACCTGGCTGACGCCGAAGACGTCGTCCTCGCCCGGGTCCTCGAAGTCGATGGGCTTGCCGCCGGAGGCCATGGGCAGCAGGGCGCCGAGCGCCACGGCGCCGTCGGCGTTCCGCTTGAACCAGATGTTGGGGAAGGCCAGGAAGCGGTGCCAGGCGACGCCCATGTCGGTCTTGAGGGCGACCGTGATCATCCAGATGAAGGAGGTCCCGATCTTGATCATCGCGGTCAGGTAGACCAGGTTCTGCAGCGTGCCGACGCTCAGCCCCTTGAAGGCCGCGACCAGCGGGTACGAGGCGAAGTACGCGGCCTCGTAGCCGTGCACCCCCGCCAGGGCGCCCTCCAGGCCGCGCAGCGTCATGATCGCGAGGCCGATGATGAGGATGACGGACTCGACGAAGTAGGCCTGGCCGGTGTTGGAGCCCGCGAAGCGGGACTTGCGGCCCGCCCGGCCCGGCCGGGACAGCTGGCGGATCACGATGAGCGTGAGGATGCCGAGCGTGGTCATCAGGCCGATGAATTCGACGAACACCTCGTACGGCAGCCAGTGGCCGATGACCGGCAGCATCCAGTCGGCCTGGAAGAGCTGGCCGAAGGCGTTCACCAGGGTGAGCACGAGGGAGAAGAAGCCGACGGCGACGAACCAGTGGGCGACGCCGACGACGCCCCAGCGGTTCATCCGGGTGTGGCCGAGGAACTCCCGGACCACCGTGACGGTGCGTGCGCGCCAGTCGTCCGTGCGGGTGTCCGCGGGGACGTCCTGGCCCAGTCGTACGAACCGGTAGATCTGGGCGATGGCGCGGCTGAACAGCGCAACGCCGACCACGGCGAGTACCAGCGACACGATGATCGCGGCGAGTTGCATGAGGGGGCTCCTCGGACCTGCGAGAGCGGAGGCTCGGGGCTGACGCCCGGCTGCCTACTAAGCAGTAACTTATTCGGTTCTCCTGAGACTACCCAGTATCGGCGCACGTGCGCAGCCGTGCCGCCGGTGATCTGTGTCGCTGAGGCGTGCCTTCCCTTGACGCCGGGGCGGTCCGGCGGCCGCACCGTCGCTCGTCGTGGTCGTCCGTGCGCGGAGGGCTGGTGCATAAGTTGAGTCGCCACGACTCAGGTCTGTTGACAGGGCGAGAGCTGTGAGGCACCCTTGAGCCAGTTCCACTCAAGTAGGCAGCTGGAGGATTCCACCATGGCACGTGCGGTCGGCATCGACCTGGGCACGACTAACTCCGTCGTCAGCGTTCTCGAAGGCGGCGAGCCCACCGTCATCACCAACGCCGAGGGTGCCAGGACCACGCCGTCCGTCGTCGCCTTCGCCAAGAACGGCGAGGTGCTCGTCGGCGAGGTCGCCAAGCGCCAGGCCGTGACCAACGTCGACAGGACCGTCCGGTCGGTCAAGCGCCACATGGGCACCGACTGGAAGATCAACCTGGACGGCAAGGACTTCAACCCGCAGCAGATGAGCGCCTTCATCCTGCAGAAGCTGAAGCGGGACGCGGAGGCCTACCTCGGCGAGAAGGTCACCGACGCGGTCATCACGGTCCCGGCGTACTTCAACGACTCCGAGCGCCAGGCCACCAAGGAGGCCGGCGAGATCGCGGGCCTGAACGTCCTGCGCATCGTCAACGAGCCCACGGCCGCCGCCCTGGCGTACGGCCTGGACAAGGACGACCAGACCATCCTCGTCTTCGACCTCGGTGGCGGCACCTTCGACGTCTCGCTGCTGGAGATCGGCGACGGCGTCGTCGAGGTGAAGGCCACCAACGGCGACAACCACCTCGGTGGTGACGACTGGGACCAGCGCATCGTCGACTACCTGGTGAAGCAGTTCGCCTCGGGTCACGGCGTGGACCTGTCCAAGGACAAGATGGCCCTGCAGCGTCTGCGCGAGGCCGCCGAGAAGGCGAAGATCGAGCTGTCCTCGTCCACCGAGACCTCGATCAACCTGCCCTACATCACGGCCTCCGCCGAGGGCCCGCTGCACCTGGACGAGAAGCTCACCCGCGCCCAGTTCCAGCAGCTGTCCACGGACCTGCTGGAGCGCTGCAAGATCCCGTTCCACAACGTGATCAAGGACGCGGGCATCCAGCTCTCCGAGATCGACCACGTCGTCCTCGTCGGCGGCTCGACCCGTATGCCCGCCGTCGCCGAGCTCGTCAAGGAGCTGACCGGCGGTCAGGACGCCAACAAGGGTGTCAACCCGGACGAGGTCGTCGCCATCGGCGCCGCCCTCCAGGCCGGTGTCCTCAAGGGCGAGGTCAAGGACGTCCTGCTCCTCGACGTCACCCCGCTGTCCCTCGGCATCGAGACCAAGGGCGGCATCATGACCAAGCTGATCGAGCGCAACACCACGATCCCGACCAAGCGCTCGGAGATCTTCACCACGGCCGAGGACAACCAGCCGTCGGTGCAGATCCAGGTCTACCAGGGCGAGCGCGAGATCGCGGCGTACAACAAGAAGCTCGGCATGTTCGAGCTGACCGGTCTGCCGCCGGCCCCGCGCGGCATCCCGCAGATCGAGGTCGCCTTCGACATCGACGCCAACGGCATCATGCACGTCTCCGCCAAGGACCTCGGTACCGGCAAGGAGCAGCGCATGACCGTCACCGGTGGCTCCGCGCTGCCGAAGGACGACATCGACCGCATGATGCGCGAGGCCGAGCAGTACGCGGAGGAGGACCACAAGCGCCGCGAGTCCGCCGAGACCCGCAACCAGGCCGAGCAGCTGGTCTACCAGACCGAGAAGTTCCTCAAGGACAACGAGGACAAGGTCCCCGGTGACGTCAAGACCGAGGTCGAGGCCGCCGTCGCGGACCTGAAGGAGAAGCTGAAGGGCGAGGACTCCGCCGCCATCCGCGAGGCGACCGAGAAGGTCGCCGCCACCTCGCAGAAGCTGGGCCAGGCGCTGTACGCCAACGCCCAGGCCGAGGGCGGCGCGGCCGGTGCCGCGGGCGGTGCCCAGCCCCAGGCCGACGACGACGTCGTCGACGCCGAGATCGTCGACGAGGACAAGAAGGACGGTGCCGCGTGACGGAGGAGACCCCGGGCTTCGAGGAGGAGCCTGTCGTCCCCTCTGCCGAGGCCGGTTCCACCTCGCCGGGGGACTCCCCCGGCGAGGCGGGGCCCGGCGCCGGGTCCGCCGACCAGGCGGGCCCGGCGGCCCCGGCCGGGGACGCGAACGCCAACGTCGCTCTGCAGGCGCAGCTGGACCAGGTGCGTACGGCGCTCGGTGAGCGCACGGCGGACCTCCAGCGGCTCCAGGCGGAGTACCAGAACTACCGCCGCCGGGTGGAGCGGGACCGGATCGCGGTCCGCGAGATCGCGATCGCGAACCTGCTGACCGAGCTGCTCCCGGTGCTCGACGACATCGGCCGCGCCCGGGACCACAAGGAGCTGGTCGGCGGGTTCAAGTCGGTCGGCGAGTCCCTGGAGACGGTCGTCGCCAAGATGGGGCTGCAGCAGTTCGGCAAGGAGGGCGAGCCCTTCGACCCGCTGGTGCACGAGGCCCTGATGCACAGTTACTCGCCGGACGTCACGCAGACGACCTGCGTGCAGATCCTGCAGCCCGGGTATCGCATCGGTGAACGCACCATCCGCCCCGCGCGGGTGGCCGTCGCCGAGCCCCAGCCGGGCTCGCAGGGCACGCAGAAGAGCGACGACACGGCGGACGAGGAGAACGGTGGCCCCGAACAGGGCTGACGTGGTGAGCGCACGGAAGGAGGGACGCCGGGGATGAGCATCAGCAGGGATTTGTTCGAGAAGGATCTCTACAAGGTCCTCGGCGTCCCGAAGGACGCCACCGAGGCGGAGATCAAGAAGGCGTACCGGAAGCTCGCCCGCGAGTTCCACCCGGACGCCAACAAGGGCGACGCCAAGGCCGAGGAGCGCTTCAAGGAGATCTCCGAGGCCAACGACGTCCTGTCGGACCCCAAGCGCCGCAAGGAGTACGACGAGGGCCGCGCCCTCTTCGGCAACGGCGGCTTCCGTACCGGCCCGGCCGGCCCGGGCGGGTTCGGCTTCGACCTCGGTGACCTCTTCGGTGGCGGCCCCGGCACCACCACCACCCAGGGCGGCGGCTTCGGCGGCGGCCTCGGGGACGTGTTCGGCGGTCTGTTCAACCGCGGCGCCGGTACGACCCGTACGCAGCCGCGGCGCGGCCAGGACATCGAGACCGAGGTGACGCTGAAGTTCACCGAGGCGGTGGACGGCGCCACCGTGCCGCTGAAGATGACCAGCCAGGCCCCCTGCAAGGCCTGCTCCGGCACCGGCGACAAGAACGGCACGCCCCGGGTGTGCCCGACCTGCGTCGGCACCGGCCAGGTCTCGCGCGGCGGCAGCGGCAGCTTCTCGCTCACCGACCCGTGCACGGACTGCAAGGGCCGCGGCCTGATCGCGCAGGACCCCTGCGAGGTCTGCAGCGGCAGCGGCCGGGCCCGTTCGGCGCGCACCATGCAGGTGCGCATCCCGGCGGGTGTCACCGACGGGCAGCGCATCCGGCTGCGCGGCAAGGGCGCGCCGGGCGAGCGCGGCGGCCCGGGCGGCGACCTGTACGTCACCGTGCACGTCGACGCGCACCCGGTGTTCGGACGCAAGGCCGACAACCTCACCGTCACCGTGCCCGTCACCTTCGTGGAGGCGGCGCTGGGCGGGGAGATCAAGGTGCCGACGCTCGGCGGTCCCGCCGTGACCCTCAAGCTGCCCCCCGGCACGCCCAACGGGCGTACGCTGCGGGCCCGCGGCAAGGGCGCGGTCCGCAAGGACGGCACCCGCGGGGACCTGCTGGTCACGATCGAGGTCGCGGTCCCGGCGACCACCGAGGGGAAGGCGCTGGACGCCCTGGAGGCCTACCGGGAGGCGACCGCGGACGAGGACCCGCGGGCGGAGCTGTTCGATGCCGCGAAGGGAGCCTGAGCCGATGAACACGAGCGGCGGCATGCGTGGCGGTCGGGGCCGCAACCCGTACGAGCTGACCGACGAGTCCCCCGTCTACGTCATCTCGGTGGCGGCCCAGCTCTCCGGGCTGCACCCGCAGACCCTGCGCCAGTACGACCGCCTCGGCCTGGTCTCGCCCGACCGTACGGCCGGGCGCGGCCGCCGTTATTCGGCTCGTGACATCGAACTCCTGCGCGAGGTCCAGCGCCTCTCCCAGGACGAGGGCATCAACCTGGCCGGCATCAAGCGCATCATCGAACTGGAGAACCAGGTGGCGGCCCTGCAGTCGCGGGTCGCCGAGCTCTCCGCGGCCCTGGAGGGCGCGGCGGCCGCCATGCAGCAGCGTGAGGCCGCCGTCCACGCCTCGTACCGGCGTGACCTGGTGCCCTACCAGGACGTCCAGCAGACCTCCGCGCTGGTGGTGTGGCGGCCCAAGCGGCCGGAGTGACCGGCCGCCGCCCGTCCCGCTAGGCCTGCAGGTCGGCGGGGCCGCGCGAGACGCGGTGCAGATGGCGTCCCGAGGCGACCATCGCCTCCAGCAGCCGGTGGCCCTCCGCCGCGGGGACGAGCCCTCCGGCGCACGCCTCCCGTACGAGGTCGAAGGTCTCCTTGGTGGTGATGCCCCGCCGGCGCGCGAAGTCGCGGGCCGAGCGGTCGTCGGTGATCCAGACCGAGCCCCGGAACTCACGGCGCCGGGTGATCAGTACGCACGTCTCGGCCTCGCCGAGGTGTTTGGTCGGCAGGTGGGACGAGCCGCCGAAGACGGCCCGGCGCAGCCGGTCGACCTCCCGCAGCTCGTCGCCGTCGCTGATCTCCACGGGCTCGCCGAGCCACCCGGCCTCCGCCAGTCCGGCCAGCCGCGGCAGGAACCGCGCGGAACGGCCCGCCTCCCAGGCCACGGCCTGGGTCCAGCGGCCGCGGCCGTCCAGCACCTTCTCCAGCAGGAGCAGCCGGTCGACGGCCGCGAAGTTGCACAGGACGGTGTTGTCGGGGAACCACCACGCGGTCATGGCTGGAAGACCGGATCCCCTTCTTCCGCGTCCTGTTGCTCGATGCCGTTGCCCGGGGGCGGTTCGGGCGCGAGGAGGTCGTGCAGCCGCTCCACGTCGGTGTCCAGCAGCGCGGCCAGCGGACGCAGGGTCGTCTCCCCCGCCAGGTAGGCCTTGTACAACTCCGAGGCGACACGGGGCGGGAAGCGCTCCGCCGAGGCCCGCGAGGCCTGCTTCTGGTAGTCGTCGCCGGCGCCCGCGAGCAGGTGGCAGGCCTCCGTGGTGAGGGCGCGCAGCTGTTTGCGGCGTGCCGCGTCGATGAGTCCCAGCTGGTGCAGCCGGGCCGCCAGCGCGCTCGGCGACACCCGGAAGCGCACGACGAGCCGCTCGAATCCGGCGTCCGAGAGCCCGCCCTCCGCTGCCGCGGCCTGCGTCAACTCCCTTGTGGGCATCAGCAGGTGTGACGCGAAGACGTTGGCCCTGACCTCGGCCAGGTCCTTCTGCCGGCCGGGGGCGACCCGGGACTCCACGACCACGCTCCGCGCGTCCCTGGAGAGGATGTGGCAGAGCTCGTGGGCCAGGGTGAAGCGCTGCCGCGTCCACAGGTCGGTGGGCGCGAGGAGGACGAGGCGGAAGGAGTCGGCCTGCCACGCCAGGCCGTCCACACCCGGGGGAAGCCCGGTGATGGCGACGTCCACCCCGAAGCGGTCCTCCATCGCCGCGATCAGCTCGTCCGTGCCCGTCCCCGCGGCCGGCAGCAGCTCCAGCACCTCGGCCGCCAGCCGCTCGCCCTGCGCCGCGTACCGCTCCGGCGCCGGGTCCACCTCCGGCACGGCGGGCAACTCCCTTGTGCGGCCCAGCAGCTCCAGCACCTCGTAGGCGTCGGCGAACCGTGCTGCGACCTCCTGCGCCCCCACGGGGTCGGCGGTGGTGTCGCCCCGCGTACGGGCCGCGAGCGCGGGGCGCAGCGGCTCGTTGCCGGTCAGCAGCCAGTCCACGCTCGTGCCGCCCGCCTCGGCGATGAGCGCCAGGTCGAGCGAGGTGAAGCGGCGCACGCCGCTCAGCGACTTCGACAGCTTGTCGGGCGTGAGCCCGACCGACCGGGCGAACGCGGCCTTGGTCATCGCGGCCGCGTCCATCACGGTGCGTACGCGTGTGATGACATACGGGTCCATGGGAAAAGCGTAGGCGGGCCTTGCGATAATCGCAAGGCCCGCCTCTGTGTGCTGATGCTACGGCGCCAGGACCGCGTAGGCGCCGCCCGGCGCGGACTCCGTGTCGTCGGCGTACACGGCGGTCACCCAGTAGTAGTGGGTGGTGCCGCGCGACGCGGTGGCGTCGGTCCAGGCCTCGCCGGTCACCGGCTCCGGGGTGAGGCTTTCGTACCTGCCGGAGTCACGGTCCCAGCGGTAGACGCGGTAACCGACGGCGTCGGCCACGTCGTGCCATTCCAGACGTACGCCGTTCATCACGTCCTCGGCGCTCAACCCGACCGGAGAGCCCGCGGGGGTCTCGACGGAGGGTGTCAGGTCGAGTTCGGTGAACTCCACCACGGAGACCCCCTCGTCGGAGGCGAAGAGGGAGTTGCCCCAGGTGTCCTCGGCGTCGACGAAGTAGCACCCCTGCTCGCCGTCGGGCAGCCGCTCGGCGAGGTACCCGGTGGTGTCCGGGCCCAGCCACTCGACCACGTGGCCGAGGCAGATCCGTTCCCCGTCGTCCTCGTACACCTCACCGCGGTAGACCGTGTAACGGGCGAGGTCCGGCTCGGTGTTGGGATTCCAGTGCAGACGCACCCCGTACTCCGCGGGCTCGGCGGTCAGGCCGGAGACCAGGGCCGGGGGGACCTCGTCGCCCGGCACAGCGAAGGCGGCCTCGTTCGAGGGTGCGGAAGCGACGCCGTCGGCGCTCTGGATGACGGTGTAGTGGTAGGTCACGCCGCGCCGCAGGGAGTTGCTGGTGTCGGTGCAGCTGTACCGCACCGGGTCCGAGCCGAGGTTGTCCTCGTGATCGACCGTGCAGGCGACGGGGGTCGCGGTGGCCGGGTTCACCGGCGAGGTGGTCGAGCGGTACACGGTGTACGTTCCGACGGCCTGCGCCCTGGGGAGGCTCCACGTCAGCTTGACGCCGAGGAGGTTCTCAAGGGGGGTAGCCGCCACGTCACGGGGTGCGTCCGGCCGGATCACCAGCGGGGCCGCGCCCGCGGACGCGGACTTCGCGGAGGTGTTGCCGGCGGCGTCCACCGCGGCGACGGCGTACGAGTACGTCGTCTTGGCGACGGCCGTCGTGTCGGTGTACGACGCGGCCGACGGGGTGCCGATCTGCGTCCACGGGCCCGCCGCCGACGTCGACCGGTAGACCCGGTACTGCTTGGCGTCCGACACCGCGTTCCAGGTCAGGGCGTAGCCCTTGCCGTCCGCGGTCACCGCGGCCTTCAGGCCGGACGGCACGGCCGGGACCTGTTCGTCGATCGAGGAGACGGTCACCGCGGAGGACATCGCGGAGGCGTTGCCCGCTTTGTCGACGGAGGTGACCGCGTAGGAGTACTTCGCCCCTGTGGCGGCCGGCACGTCACGGTAGGACGGCGCGGTCACGAGCGCGCTGCCGCCGATCCGTGCCCAGGCGCCGGTGCCGGTGCGCCGGTAGACCCGGTAACCGGCCAGGTCCATCTCGGTGTTCCTGGTCCACGCGAGCGTGAAAGCGTGGCCGCTGGCCGGGGCCTTGAGGCCGGTGGGTGCCAGCGGCTTCGTCTTGTCCACCGACGCCGACGTGCGCGGCGCGTACGTGAACTTGACGTTGGCGGTGCCCTTGAAGGCGGCGTAGTCGACGCGGAGGGTGTGCTTGCCCTTGGGGACGGTGAGGTTGAGCGTCTTGTTCTGTGTGGCGCTCACGTCCTTCCAGAGGTCGATCTTGCGGGTGCCGTCGAGGTAGACGCGGATGCCGTCGCGGGTGGCGGCGGTGAACGTGAACGGGCCGCCGGAGCCGAAGTCGCGGGTCAGGCTCCAGCGGACGCCGAAGTTGTCCTTCGGCAGGGTGACGCCGGCGGGGTCGCCGGTGCCGTAGTTCTCGTTGATCGAGGTGTCGCAGGCGGTCTTCTTCGGGGTGCCCTTGAAGGTGGTGTTGGCGTAGTACGACGCCAGCCAGACCCCGGTGGAACAGGTGGTCGCCGCGTGGGCGGTGCCGGCGGGCACCGCGAATCCGGTGGCGGCCGTGGCGAGCGCGAGCGCCGTGGCGCGGGCGCGTATGGACTTGGTCAAAGATCCCTCCCTGAGGAGGAAGATCCTGGCAGGGCCCGAACGTCAGTGCCAAGTCGTCCCGGAAGCCGTGATCAGGCCGTGTCGTACCGGGCGGGATTCCCCGCGGGGCGGCGAACGGGGGGCGTCGCGCGAGGGAACGGACGGTGTGACGGCGGCCTCCGCCGAAGGGGTGGCCGTGGGGGGCGGGGCGGGCGTGTGGGACGCGTGGTGGGGAAGACGGTCCGTATGCCGCACAGAGGCGTCGGAGCCGGGATCGTGGTGGGGCTGGCCGTGGGGATGGTGGCCGGTGCGGTGCCGCTCGGCGCGAGCTGGGGCGCCGAGGGGCTGGACGTGGGGCTGGCGACGGTGGCGATGTGGGCCGGGCTGCGGCTGGCGGCGCGGCGCGAGGGGCCGTGGTGGGTCGCCGGGCTGATGACGCTGGCCCTGGTGAGCGTGGGCGTCGTGGCGTACGGGGACGTGGGCGTGCCGCGGTACGCGGGGCTGGTGCCGGTCCCGGTGGTGGCGGCGCTGCTGGTGGTGGGCGGCGCCGGGTCCGTGTGGGCCCGGCGCCGCGAGATGGGCGGCGTGGTGGGTGCGGCGGCCGGGGCGGGCGCGCTGGTGGCCGCCGCGTGGCTGCCGGTGTGGGTGGCGGCCGCGATGTGGGCGGCGGCTCAAGCCGGTTCGACGTCACGGACCTCGCTGCCGACGAGGTAGTCATCGGGCTGCAGCGGCATCCGTACGCGTTCGGGGCTGTCCCAGTAGCGGGCGTTGGCCGCGGCGAAGCCGTCCTCGCCGTCGTAGGCGATCAGCCAGACGAACTGGCTGCGCTCGCGGTCCACCCAGGCCAGGCCGATCTCGAAGCCGTGGGCCCGGCGCAACGGCACGATCTCGGCGTGCCACAGGCCGAGCCAGGCGTCGAGCATCTCCGGCTTGATGGTGTACGTCCGCAGCTGTGTGGTCCTGGGCAATCCGGGGCTCCCTGGGTTCCTCGGGTCCTTGGGTTCCTTGGCTTCCTTGGCATCCTTGGCCCCCTTCGGTCACGCGGGCGCGTGCACGCGGACCTGCTGGGGGCGTACGACGCGGTCCCCCATGCGGTAGCCGTGCCGTACGACCTCCGCGACGTCGCCGGCGAGCTCCGGCCGGGGCGCGGGGACGGTGCCCACGGCCTCCTGGAGGGCGGGGTCGAAGCGCCCGGCGGTGACCGGGATGCGGGTCATGCCGTACTTCTCCAGGAGGGTGAGCAGCTCGGCCCCGACCGAGTCGCCGAAGCCGCCGTCGACGCCGAGGTGGCGGTCGATGCGGTCCAGGAGGAGGACGAGGTCGTACAGGAGCGGTTGCACCAGCCGGCCCTCGGCGGCCCTGCGGGTGTGGTCGAGCTCGGCGCGCAGTTCGTCCAGACCGCGCCGTCCCTCACGGTCGTTGAGCAGCCGGCGGCGGAACTGGTCGCCGAGCGCGGCCATTTCCTCGCGCAGGCCGTCGACGGCGTCGGCCACCACCGCCAGGGGGTCGGGCGCGGGCTCCTCCGCGGTCTGCGGTGCGGGGCCCGGGGAGGCGTCCTCCGGCGGCACTTGTGGCGGCGCGGGGGGCTGTGGGGGCACCTCCGGCAGGAGTGGCGGTGGCGGCACCACCGGCACGGCCGGCAGGGGCGGGACCTGCGGAGGCTGCGGAGGTAGCGGTGGCGGGGTGCTCATGCGCGGCTCCAGTACTGCTGCGGCGGGTTGAGGAGGTGCCGGGGGAGGGACGCGCGGGTGTGCCACCAGCGCGGTCGGAAGCCGATCCACGCGATGAGCGCGAGGGCGGCGAGCGCCACGAACCAGGCGTAGGGCCTGGCCGGTGTGAGCGGCACCACGACGGCCGGGACGAGGACCCAGAGCATGCTCTTGTGCCACCGCCAGGTCTTGCCCAGGGACTCGGCGGCGAGCCCCCGGTAGAACTCCAGCCGCCCCAGCAGGTCCGGATCGGCCGGGCGCACGGCCAGGCCCTGGTCGACGCAGTGCAGGATGCGCCGGGGGGCCTCCTCGGAGGCGACGACCAGCCTCCGGGTGACCGGGTGGGTGATCATCGAGCCCTCGGCACGCAGCGACCAGATGCGGCTGATCTGGTTGCGCAGCCCGGTGTGGCCGGGACTGTGCGCCAGGACCTTCTCGTACCAGGTCAGCGCCTCGTCGAAGCGCGAGGAGGCGTACAGGCCGTCACCGACGGCGAGTTCGGTCCCGAGGTCGCCCGGCGCCAGCTCGTCGGCCTTCATGTACCAGGTCAGGGCCGTGTGGTGGTCGCCGAGCGCGGTGTGGACGTTGCCGATCTGGAAGTGGTTCGCGGCGTCGTCCGGGTTCAACTGCAGCGCCCTGCGGTGCTCCTGCAGGGCGTCCTGGTACGCGCCGAGGTCCTGGTGGACGGCGCCCAGCAGCCGCCAGGCGTAGGCGTCGCGGTCGTCGTGGTGCACGGCCTGGCGGAGCTCGTACTCGGCGGCCTGCAGGTCGCCGTCCTCGATGTTGCGTTCGGCGATGCCCACCCAGTCGCGTACGGTGCCGCCGAGGGTCGGCTGTACGGCCTCCGGCTCCCGGGGCCCCGGCCCCTTCCTCCGGGACCGGGCCAGCCGCCGGTCGTACAGGGCGCGGGCGGAGGGGTCGGTGAGCGCCTTGCGGGCCTCCAGCACGCGCCGCACCTTGTCCTCGGCCTCGCGGCGCTTGTCGGCGGTGGGGGCCTTGCTCGCCTTCCCCGCCCAGCTGCGGTGCTCGCGGTCGAGCTTCCTGCCGATCTCCTCGGCGCTGTCGGCGGTGCCGATCCCGAACTCGGCGTAGTAGTCGGGCACGTCCGTCGTGGTCATGGGGCGTCGGCTCCCGCTCCGGTCAGAGGGCCGCGGTGCGGGACACGCGGTCGCTGAGTTCCTCGAGCTCCTCGGTGCCCAGGTTGTCCGGGCGCTCGACCTCGAACTCGCCGAGCCACTCGCCCGAGGTCAGGTCCTTGACCTCGACGTGGATGATGCCGTCCACGTCGTAGGCGTAGTACACCTCGAAGGGTGCGCCCTTGGGGTACGGCGGGATCTTGAGGGTGCTCTCGCCGACGACCTTCACGTAGTCCAGGTCCTCGCCCTCGCCCTCGGTGACCTGCACCCGCAGCGCGGTCTGGCGCTCCCGGACCGTGTAGAAGGTGTCGCTCTCCTTCGCGGGGACCGTGGTGTTGTGCGGGATGATCACCGCGTTGTACTCCGGTGAGCGGGGGGCGTCGTCGTGGACGGCGACCATGCCGAGCGACTGCGAGGTGACGTCCTTGATGGACTTCACCCTGCCCTTGGTGAGCCGGGCCAGGCCGTCGCCCGGGGCGGACTCCACGTGGGCGCCGCTGCCGATGTACTTCTTGCGCTCGGCGGCCTGTTCGGCGCGGACCTCGGCGTCCAGGGCGATCAGCGCGGCCCCCAGGGCCACCACCTCGTCCTGGCTGACCCCGCGTTCCGCGGTCCGCCCGGACAGCCGCTCCACCAGGGCCGGGACCTGCGGCATCCGCGTGGAACCGCCGACGAGCAGCACCTTGTCGACGTCGTCCCAGGTGAGTGCGGACTCCTCCAGGACGCCCTCGGTGAGGATGCGGGTGCGGTCCAGCAGTTCGGCGGTGAGCTCGTCGAACTTCTCGCGGGTGACGCGGATCTGCTCGTGCCGGCCGCCGGCCGAGAGCATGACGACCGCCTGCGGGGCGTTGGACAGGGTGCGCTTGGCGATCTCCGCCTTGTCGCGCAGTTCGGCGAGGGTGGCGGTGTCGTCGGTGAGGTCGGGGCCGCCGGCCGCCATGAAGGCGCCGTTGAGGTGCTCCATCAGCGCCCCGTCCCAGTCGAAGCCGCCGAGGTTGCGGTCGCCGTCGGTGGCGATGACGTCGTACTCGCCGTCCTCGACCTTCATCACGGTGACGTCGAAGGTGCCGCCGCCGAGGTCGTAGACGAGGACGGTGCCGACCCGCTCGTCCTCGTCCTGGTCGAGCCCGTACGCGAGGGCGGCCGCGGTCGGCTCGTTGACGATCCGCAGCACCTCCAGGCCGGCGATCCGGCCGGCGTCCTGGGTGGCCTTGCGGCGGGCGTCGTCGAAGTAGGCGGGGACGGTGATCACGGCGCGCTCGACGGGCTCGCCGAGCATCATCTCGGCGTCCTCCTTGAGCCGCTTGAGGATCAGCGCGGAGATCTCCTCGGGGCGGAAGGGGGTGCCGGACTCCGAGGTGTAGACGGGGGTGGGCTCGCCCATGTAGCGCTTGACGAACTGCACCACGTGGTCCGGGGCGGTGGCCGCGGAGCGTTTGGCCTGCGAGCCGACGACGACGACGTCGCCCTGGAACATCACCACGGACGGGGTGATGTTCTCGCCCTCGCGGTTGCGGACGATGGACGCGGTGCCGGTCCGGTCCGCCACCGCGACAGCGGAGTACGTCGTGCCCAGATCGATTCCCACAACCCGTGCCACAGCCGGGCACCTCCCCGTAGCCGTACGCCATCCGAATCTGCCGGAGCGTCAATCATGCAGCATGCAGGGGTGTTTCGGGGCGGGATCGACAGGGCCGCGGGGGCCCGCGGCGAGGGTCAGGCGCGGCCCATGGCGCGGGTCAGCGCGATCTCGACGACGACCCGGTCCGGGTTGGGGGCGGGGGTGCGGCCGTAGCGCTCGGCGTAGCGCCGTACCGCGTCGGCGACGGCGTCCGGGTCGGTGTTGATCCGGGCCACGCCCTCCAGCGTCGCCCACCGCCCCTTGTCGACCTGGCACACCGCGACCCGGGCCCCTTCGGGCCCGGCCGCCAGCACGTGGGCGACCTTCCGGCTCGCCTTGTTGGTGATCACGCGAGCCAGCCCCGCCTCGGGGTCGTACGTCACACCCACCGGCACGACGTGCGGGGAGCCGTCGGGCCGGTGGGTCGTGAGCGTGCTCATCAGGTACTCCCGCCAGAAGGCGAGGTAGGCGGGATCTGGTTCGCGTGGGTCGACCGTCATACCGGGAAGGATGTCACCCGGTCGGCGCCAGGGCGATGGAGCCCCACACCGGGAAGGACTCCGTCCCGTCGTCGAGGACGGCGGTCACCCGGTAGACGTGGGTCGTGCCCGTGGCCGGCGTGGTGTCGGTCCAGCTCGACGGCAGGGTGGGCAGGGGTGTGTCGTTGAGCTTCACGTAGGAGCGGGTGGTGTAGTCGAAGTCGTACACGTTGTAGCCGGTGATCCGGTCGCACACGGCGGCGTTCGAGCAGTACCAGTCCAGGAGCACCCCGCCGGTGGCCGTCACCGAGATGCTGTCCATCCGCAGCGCGAGGGTGCCCGGCGCCGGGTAGGGGGTGTCCACCATGTTGATCGGCGTGACGTCCAAGGTGGCGGCCACGGTGTCCACGGTCGCGTTGCCCGAGGTGTCGACGGCCACGACCAGGAAGCTCACGGGCTGGCTGCCGAGCGCCTTGACCAGGCGGTAGTGCGTGGTGCCCGCGGGGACCACGGCCGTGGTGTCCTTCTGGAAGTACGGCCGGCCGGTGTAGGCGTTCATCTCCCAGGAGCCGGTGTGGACCTCGTAGTGGTCGAGGTCGGCCGCCGTGCTGTCGTCCCAGTCGAGCTCGATGCCGTACTTCTCGGCCGTGCCGGTGAGGCCGGTGACGGCGGCCGGCGGGCCGGAGACCGCGGTCAGGGTGACCGAGGGCGCCTGGGCCCTGGCGGACTCGTTGCCGGAGGCGTCGACCGCGGTGACCGCGTAGGTGTACGTCCCGGCCGTGCCGCCGGGCCTCTGGTCGTTCAGGTACAGCTCGGTGGACGGGGCGCTGTTCGGGTCGAGCCGGACCCAGGCGCCGTCGGCGCCGGTGCGGCGGTACACGCGGTAGGACCGCAGGTCGGCGTCCTTGCCGGCGGCCCAGGTCACCTTCACGGCGCCGGTGGACTCGGAGTACGTCGCGGCGACCCCGGTCGGTACGGCCGGAGCGGTCCTGTCGGTGCTGGTGACCGCGACCAGGGCGGAGTCGGCCGAGGCGTGGCCCGCCTTGTCGACGGCCGTGACCTTGTAGACGTACCTCGCACCCGTGGGCGGCGGGGTGTCGGTGAATCGGGGCGAGGTCAGCAGGGCGGTGCCGCTGATCCTGGTCCAGGCGGTCGCGGTCGCGAGCCGGCGGTAGACGCGGTAGCCGGCCAGGTCCATCTCGGCGTTCTGGGACCAGGTCAGGCCGGCCTTGGCCGTGCTGCCGGAGTACGTGGCGCGCAGGCCGGCCGGGGCCAGCGGCTTGACCTTGTCGACGGAGGCCGACGTGCGGGGCGCGTAGCCGAACGTCACGTTGGCCTTGCCCCTGAAGGCGGCGAAGTCGACGCGGATGGTGTGCTTGCCCTTGGGGACGGTGAGGTTGACCGTCTTCTTCTGGGTCTTGCTCACGTCCTTCCAGAGGCTGATCTTGCGGTTGCCGTCGAGGTAGACGCGGACGCCGTCCTGCGCGGTGGTGGTGAAGCTGAACGGGCCGCCCGATCCGAAGTTCCTGGTCACCGACCAGCGGACGCCGAAGTTGTCCTTGGGCAGTGAGACGCCGGCCGGATCGCCCGAGCCGTAGTTCTCGCTGATCTTCGTGTCGCAGACGGTCTTCTTGGGGGTGCCCTTGAAGGCCGTGTTGGCGTAGTAGGTCGCCTTCCACACGTTGGTGCCGCAGGTGACGGCGGTGGTGGCGTGGGCCGGGACGGTGCCGGCGGTGGTGCCCCATGCAAGGGCGGTGGCGGCGACTACGGCCGCGGAATGGCGTATGGACATGTCAGTGGATCCCCTCCCCTGGGGGTTGATCTTGGCAGAGATGTGGAGGACTGCAAAGGCTTTCTGTGCCCGTCGCTGGCATTCACAGACTTGAGTGGAATAGACTCAACTTGTCTCACGCTGGAGAAGGCAGGTCCGAAACGGTTCGGAAGGACCAGAAGGAGGAGTACGCGGACGTGGACGCCGAGCTGACCAACAAGAGCCGCGAGGCCCTGAACGCCGCCAACACCAAGGCGGTCTCGGCCGGGCATGCGGACCTGACCCCCGTGCACCTGCTGCTGGCGCTGCTGGAGCAGCCGGAGAACGACAGCGTGCTGGACGTCCTCGCGGCCACCGGCGCGGACGCCGCAGCGGTGCGCTCCGGCGCCGAGCGGCTGCTGGGCGGACTGCCCAGCGTCCAGGGCAGCACGGTGGCGCCGCCGCAGGCGAACCGCGAACTGCTCGCCGTGATCGCCGACGCGGCGGGGCGGGCGAAGGAACTCGGGGACGCGTACGTGTCCACCGAGCACCTGCTCATCGGCATCGCCCTCAAGGGCGGAGCGGCCGGTGGGCTGCTGAAGGAGTACGGTGCGACCGGCAGCAGGCTGCAGGACGCCTTCGAGCAGATCAGGGGAGGTCAGCGCGTGACGACACCCGACCCCGAGGGCACGTACAAGGCGCTGGAGAAGTACGGCACGGACTTCACCGCGGCGGCCCGCGAGGGCAAGCTCGACCCGGTGATCGGCCGGGACAACGAGATCCGGCGCGTGGTGCAGGTGCTCTCCCGGCGCACCAAGAACAACCCGGTGCTCATCGGCGAGCCCGGCGTCGGCAAGACGGCCGTCGTCGAGGGCCTGGCCCAGCGCATCGTCAAGGGCGACGTGCCCGAGAGCCTGCGCAACAAGCGGCTGGTCGCCCTGGACCTGGGCGCGATGGTCGCGGGCGCCAAGTACCGCGGCGAGTTCGAGGAGCGGCTGAAGGCCGTGCTGGCGGAGATCAAGGCCAGCGACGGCCGGATCATCACCTTCATCGACGAGCTGCACACCGTCGTCGGCGCGGGCGCCGGCGGGGACTCCGCGATGGACGCGGGCAACATGCTCAAGCCGATGCTGGCCCGCGGCGAGCTGCGCATGGTCGGCGCGACCACCCTCGACGAGTACCGCGAGCGGATCGAGAAGGACCCGGCCCTGGAGCGCCGCTTCCAGCAGGTGCTGGTGGCCGAGCCCAGCGTCGAGGACACCATCGCGATCCTGCGCGGTCTCAAGGGACGCTACGAGGCGCACCACAAGGTGCAGATCGCCGACGCCGCCCTGGTCGCGGCCGCGACCCTCTCCGACCGCTACATCACCGCCCGCTTCCTGCCCGACAAGGCCATCGACCTGGTCGACGAGGCCGCCTCGCGGCTGCGCATGGAGATCGACTCCTCGCCGGTCGAGATCGACGAGCTGCAGCGCTCCGTCGACCGCCTCCGCATGGAGGAGATGGCGCTGGAGAAGGAGACCGACGAGGCCTCCAAGCAGCGTCTGGAGAAGCTGCGCAAGGACCTCGCCGACAAGGACGAGGAACTGCGCGGCCTCACCGCCCGCTGGCAGAAGGAGAAGGAGGGCCTGAACCGGGTCGGTGAGCTCAAGGAGCGTCTGGACGACCTGACCACCCGGATCGAGCGCGCCCAGCGCGACGGCGACTTCGAGGCCGCGTCCAAGCTGCTGTACGGCGAGAAGCCGAAGCTGGAGGCGGAGCTCGCCGAGGCCACCGAGGCCGAGGAGGTGGCCAAGCGGGGCACCATGGTCAAGGAGGAGGTCGGCCCGGACGACGTCGCCGATGTGGTCGCGGCCTGGACCGGCATCCCGGCCGGCCGCCTGATGGAGGGCGAGACGCAGAAGCTGCTGCGCATGGAGGAGGAGCTCGGCAAGCGCCTGATCGGCCAGGGCGAGGCCGTGCGCTCGGTGTCCGACGCGGTGCGCCGCTCCCGCTCCGGCATCGCCGACCCCGACCGCCCGACCGGTTCCTTCCTCTTCCTCGGCCCGACCGGTGTCGGCAAGACCGAGCTGGCCAAGGCACTGGCGGACTTCCTCTTCGACGACGAGCGGGCCATGGTCCGCATCGACATGAGCGAGTACGGCGAGAAGCACTCCGTCGCCCGCCTGGTCGGTGCCCCTCCCGGCTACGTCGGCTACGAGGAGGGTGGTCAGCTGACCGAGGCGGTGCGCCGCCGCCCGTACTCCGTGGTGCTGCTGGACGAGGTGGAGAAGGCCCACCCCGAGGTCTTCGACGTCCTGCTCCAGGTGCTCGACGACGGCCGGCTCACCGACGGTCAGGGCCGTACGGTCGACTTCCGCAACACCATCCTCATCCTCACCTCCAACCTCGGCAGCCAGTACCTGGTCGACCCGGTGCTCGGCGACGAGCAGAAGAGGGAGAGCGTGCTGGAGACGGTGCGGGCGTCGTTCAAGCCCGAGTTCCTCAACCGGCTCGACGACATCGTGGTCTTCAGCGCCCTGAACAAGGACGAGCTGCGCCGCATCGCCCGGCTGCAGACCGACCGCCTGGCGGCCCGGCTGCGCGACCGGCGGATCGCCCTCGACGTCACCGAGGAGGCCCTGGACTGGCTCGCCGAGGAGGGCAACGACCCCGCCTACGGCGCCCGTCCGCTGCGCCGGCTGGTGCAGACCGCCATCGGCGACCAGCTGGCCAGGGAGATCCTGGCCGGCGAGGTCAGGGACGGCGACACGGTGCGGGTCGAGCGGGTCGGCGACCGGCTGCTGGTGGGCGCGACCACCGGCAAGAGCCTCTGAGGCACCCCGGGAACGGCACGCGAACGGGGCTCGGCGGGCCGCGCTTGCACGGCGCGGCCCGCGGTGAGGGAGGATGGGTGTATCCGTACGAAGGGAACTGCAAGGTGAGCATCGACCCGTCCTCGATTCCGAATTTCGGGGGCCAGCCGGACCCCCAGCCCGGCCCTGCCGGGAACGTGGTCATTCCTGACCAGGATCTGGTCAAGCAGCTGCTGGAGCAGATGGAGCTCAAGTACGTCGTCGACGAGGAGGGCGACCTCGCCGCGCCGTGGGAGGAGTTCCGCACCTACTTCATGTTCCGCGGGGAGGAGGACCAGCAGATCTTCGCGGTCCGCACCTTCTACGACCGGCCGTACAGCATCGAGGACAAGCCTCAGCTGCACGAGGCGCTCGACGACTGGAACCGCCGCACCCTGTGGCCGAAGGTCTACACCCACACGCACGACGACGGCACGGTCCGTCTGATCGGCGAGGCCCAGATGCTGATCGGCCTCGGCGTCGGCCTGGAGCACTTCGTCTCCAGCACCGTCAGCTGGGTCCGGGCCTCCATCGAGTTCGAGAAGTGGATCCTCGAGGCCCTCGGGCTGGAGAAGGACGCGGAGTCCACGGACGACGACGGCGACGGCGAGGACTGAGCGCGCCCGCACGGGCGTACACGGACCGCACGAGGGCAGCCCCTCCAGCAGCCCGTCCGCCACGCGACCGCCGGTGAGCGGGCGTGCGCGGGCGGGCTGCCGTGCTCCGGTCCCGGTCCGAGGCGCGCCCTGACCGGCCCCGACCGGCCCCGACCCGCCCAGGGCCTCAGAGCCGGCGCAGCCGCTCCACGCTCTCCCGCAGCACGTCCTCGCGCTTGCAGAAGGCGAAGCGCACGAGGCTGCGGCCCTCCTCCGCGTCGTCGTAGAAGATCACGTTCGGCACCGCCACCACCCCGCAGCGCTCGGGCAGCGCCCGGCAGAACGCCAGGCCGTCCTTCTCGTCGAGCGGCCGGATGTCGGTGGTCACGAAGTACGTGCCCTCCGGGCGGAAGACCCTGAACCCGGCCGCCTCCAGGCCGTCGGAGAGCAGGTCCCGCTTGCGCCGCAGGTCCTCGCGGAAGTCCCGGTAGTAGGCGTCCGGCAGCCGGAGCGCCTCGGCCACGGCGTACTGGAACGGCCCCGCGCTCACGTACGTCAGGTACTGCTTGGCCGCGCGCACCGCGTCGACCAGGACGGGGGCGGCGGTCACCCAGCCGACCTTCCAGCCGGTGAACGAGAACGTCTTGCCCGCGCTCGAGATGGTGACCGTGCGGTCGCGCATCCCCGGGAAGGACGCGAGCGGCACGTGCTCCGTGCCGTACGTCAGGTGCTCGTAGACCTCGTCGGTGACCACGATCAGGTCGCGTTCGACGGCCAGCTCCGCGATCGCCGTCAGCTCCTGCCGGGTGAGGACCATGCCGGTCGGGTTGTGCGGGCTGTTGAGCAGCAGCAGCCGGGTCCGCGGGGTGACCGCCGCGCGCAGGGCGTCCAGGTCCGGGCGGAAGGTGGGCGCGCGCAGGGTGAGCGGGACGCGGCGGGCGCCGGCCATGGCGATGCAGGCGGCGTACGAGTCGTAGAAGGGCTCGAAGGCGATCACCTCGTCGCCCGGTTCCAGCAGCCCGAGCATGGCGGCCGCGATGGCCTCGGTGGCGCCCGCGGTGACCAGCACCTCGGTGTCGGGGTCGAAGCCGAGCCCGTGGAAGCGCAGCTGGTGCTCGGCGACGGCCCGGCGCAGTTCGGGCACGCCGGGCCCGGGCGGGTACTGGTTGCCGCGGCCGTCGCGCAGCGCGCGCACGGCGGCCTCGCGCACCTCCTCGGGGCCGTCGGTGTCCGGGAAGCCCTGGCCCAGGTTGATCGCACCGGTGCGGACGGCGAGGGCGGACATCTCGGCGAAGATCGTGGTCCCGAACTCGGCGAGTGCGCGGTTGAGCGGGGGTCGCGAGGAGGTCATGCCCGCCATCCTCCGCCGAACCTCTGGACTTCCTCAACTGACGTTCGGGGGATCAGCACCTGCGCCGGTGTCCGGAGCACAGCCCCTGAGCAGGGGCAGAGGCGTAGGCGACTGTCGTCATCTGTCGTCGCTCGCTACCGTCGGACGGCCCAGAGACGGCCCGGGAATCCACGCTCTCCGCCGCGTAGCTCTAGCCGGACGGGGACGGTTGCTGTCATCGGCTGTGGGCGGCCGTAATTCGCTTGACCTAGCCATGGCTCGACGCTGCACTGTGGCGGGCGCCATGAGCGTGGTGCCAGCATCCCGGGGAGGCAGCGGCAGCAATGAAGATCCGTCCCACGACCGACCAGGACCTCGACGTTTTCGTCGACACACTCCATGCCGCGTTCGGGCGCTTCCCGGAAACCCCGACCGAGGGCGGCGGCGGAGTCTGGTGGTCGGCGCTCGAAATGGACCGCAACCTGCTGGCCACGACGGCGGAGGGGCGGCCCGTCGGCACCGCGGGCGCGTACTCCTTCGAGCTCACCCTGCCCGGTGAGGCCATCGTCCCGGCCGCCGGGGTGAGCGCCGTCGGCGTCCTGCCTTCACACCGACGCCAAGGCGTGCTCAGCGCCATGATGCGGCATCAACTCACAGAGTTGCGGGACCGAGGGGAGTTCCTCTCCGTACTGCTGGCCTCCGAAGCCCCGATCTACGGCAGGTTCGGCTATGGACCGGCGACCTACACGGGGCGGCTGACAGTGCCGCGCCACAAGGCCGCCCTCGCCGTACCGCGTGCGCGCGGAACGGCCGACGCCACGGCGACCGGCTCAGTCGAGCTGCTGCGGCGAGCCGAGTGCCAAGAGATCCTGGAAGAGGTCTACGACCGGTACCGCCGCGCACAGCCCGGTGCGCTGTCCCGGCCGCACCGCTGGTGGGCTCTGGGCGCGGGGCAGCCCCCTGTCGCCCCGGCACCGCGCCACGTTGCCGTCCACCGCGACGCCGACGGCGTCCCGGATGGGTACGCCAGCTACTCCCTCGGCGAGTCCGAAACCTTGACGGTCGACGAGACCATTGCCACTACCGACACCGCCTTTACGGCCCTGGCTCGGTTCGTGCTCGGCCACGACCTGGTCACTGAGGTCGTGTTCAAGCACGTCACGCCCGATCACCCGTTGCGCTGGCAGTTTGCGGATTTCCGTGCCGGCCAGGCAGGCAACCACACCGACTGGCTCTGGGTGCGGTTGCTGGACGTCCCGCGTGCGCTGACCTCGCGCGGCTGGTTCACGGACGGCGAGCTCGTCCTCGACGTCGACGACCCGTTCCTCGGCGAGCATGGCCGGTACCTGCTGACCGTCCGGGACGGCAAGGCCGACTGCGTCCCCACGGACCAGGAGCCTGACCTGTCCCTGGACATAAGCGATCTGGGCTCGGTCTACCTCGGTGGTACCACCCCGAGCACCCTCGTGCGCGGCGGGCACATCCGGGCCCACCGCCCCGGCGCGGCCACCCTCGCCGACGCCCTCTTCCGCGCCGAGCGCCCCCCGCACTGCCTGCACTGGTTCTGACCGCACCTCGCGACATCTTGGTCACTTGACGTCGTTGACACCTGGGCGAGCACGACCGAGCGGGCGTTGGCGCGGCCGGACGCGGGCCGCGCGCCCGGCGGAGCGTGAGCGACGCCGGGTGTCTTGAGGAGCGCTACCGTGCCGTGGTCGATGTCGCGGCTGGGTGCGGACTGCGTCAGGGAGAAGTGTTCGGGCTTGCTGAGGGCGCGCTGGACTTCGTGGGCGCCCGTGAACACGGCATGCACGCTCTCCGGCACTTCTACGCCTCGGTACTCCTCGACTCCGGGGAGAGCGTGAAGGCCGTGAGCGAGTACATGGGACACGCTGACCCGGCGATGACCCTTCGCGTGTACGCGCACCTGATGCCCAACAGCCGCGAGCGATCCCGGCGGGCCGTTGACCGAGTCCTTGGGCCGCCTGACGATGAAGATCGCGGCCCCTAGACGGCCCAGTCGTCCACCCTTGGCCCCTGGTTCTGCTTCCGATGCAGACCAGGGGCCTTCCCGTACCCGGAAACCTCTGGACTTCCTCAACTTTGCTTTCGGCCGCGGACGGCGGGGGCATCACCGTCGCACAACGGAAAGCACGGAAAGCGGGGGTGGGAACGATGGGCGCGTTGGTCGTATTGCTCGTCTTCGGCGCGATAGTGGGGCTCGTCGTCGTGGCGGCGAGGAAGGGCGGCCGGCGGAAGGGCCGGCGGCGCTCGTACAGCTCCTCCGCCGGGGCCGGCTGGTGGGCGGGGGACGCGGGTTCCTCCGACGGGGGAGGCGGCGGCCACCACGGGGGAGGCCACCACTCCTGCGGCGGCGGGAGCTCGTGCGGCGGGGGGAGCAGCTCGTGCGGCGGCGGCGGGGGCTGCGGCGGCGGAAGCTGACGATACGAAATTGCGTATTGCCCGTGCCGAATCGCATATGCGCCCGGTGGGTTACTCACCCGTCGGGCGCATTTGTAGTGAACACCTGAACCCGTCCGGGCCCTTGCGGATGTAAAGGGGGTGGAGATGGGTAAAAACGCTGAAGGCGACGCGCCATTCATGATTGCGTATTCACCGACCCCTCGTGGGCACGAGCCGACGGACGTTCTCCCCCACAGGCGCGGGTCGGCGCGTCCTCTCCCCCCCATGCCCGTGACCTCCCCTCGCTTGCTCGCGATGTGCCTGCGGAGCCGACTTCATGCTCACCATGCTTCAGACCGCCTACACCGACACCCGCGCCGGCGACCTGGCCTGGTGTCTGGGGAAGGACGAGCTGCCGGCGCTCGCCGTGCTCGACCGCGAGCTACCGGGCGCCGGTTCCGGCGCGCCCGCGGCCCCCCGCGTCCAGGTCCAGCTGCGGCTGCTCGGTGCCTCCCACCAGGTCATCCTGGACTCGGCCCGCGGCCGCTGTTCGGAGACCGTCGCCTGCCTGCCGGGCACCAGCGCGCCGCTGCCGTTCGGTGTGGCACGGCGGATCGCCGGCTGGGACTACGAGTTCGCGGCGCGGATCGAGACGCTCTCCCGGGGGGGCTTCGCCGGGCGGGCGCAGGAGCTGCTCGCGCTGGTGGCCGATCACCCCAATGGCCTGGCGGGGACGTTCCCGGGTGATCCGCACGCCTTCACCGCGTTGCTCGTGCAGTACCGCGGCGGCAGCGTCCTGTGGCGCACCTGGCACGCGTACCCCCAGGAAGGACGCCTGGTGGCGACCCGTTCGACCCTCAGCGCGCAGCCGTGAGCGCGGTGGTACGCCCGTGGCCGGCACGGCGTCAACGCGCCGCCAAGTGCCACGAATTGCACCCCTGTGGGTGACGTGGACCGCCATATACCTGACATAGCGTGCAAGCATGATCGACCAGTCCACCTCCCGTACGGCCCGGGCCGCCCCGCGCGTCTGCAGACTGCGGCTCCCCGTCCCGGTGGCCGCGGCCAGGGCGCTGGTCCTGGCCGCGGTCTTCGTCTGCGCCGCCTGCGGCCTGGTGTACGAGCTCGAACTGGTCGCCCTCGCCTCGTACCTGGTCGGCGACTCCGTGACGCAGGCGTCGATCGTGCTGTCCGTGATGGTCTTCGCCATGGGCGTCGGCTCCCTGCTGGCCAAGCGGCTCAGCTGCGCGCCGGCGATCGGCTTCGCGGCCGTCGAGATCGTGCTGGCGCTGGTCGGCGGACTCTCGGTGATGGCGCTGTACGCCAGTTTCGCCTGGTTCGGCCAGTCCCGGCCCGCGATGGCGGTCTTCGCCTTCGCCATCGGCGTGCTCATCGGCGCCGAGATCCCGCTGCTGATGACGCTGATCCAGCGGGTCCGGCGGCAGGACGCGGGCGGTGCCGTCGCCGACCTCTTCGCCGCGGACTACGTGGGCGCCCTGGTCGGCGGTCTGGCCTTCCCCTTCCTCCTGCTGCCCTGTTACGGCCAGCTGACCGGGGCACTCGTCACGGGCGCGGTCAACGCCGTGGCGGGCGGCGCCACCGTGCTCTGGCTCTTCCGCAGTGACGTCACGCCACGTGCCCGGGCCCGGCTGATCGCCGCCAACGTCGTGGTCCTCGCGGTGCTGGCGGGGGCGGCCTGGGCCGCCGGGCCGTTCGAGCGGGCGGCCCGGCAGGCGGTGTACGGCGGCGACGTGCGGCTCGCCGAGCAGACCGGCGTCCAGGAGGTCGTGCTCACCTCGGCTCCGTTGCAGCTCTTCCTCGACGGCCGGCTGCGGGTCCGCGGCCGGGACGAGTACCGGTACCACGAGGCGCTGGTGCACCCCGCCATGGCGGGCCGGCACCGCCGGGTGCTGATCCTCGGCGGCGGCGACGGGCTCGCGCTGCGCGAGGTGCTGCGCTACCGGGGGGTCGGCTCGGTGACCCTGGTCGACCCCGACGCCCGGCTCGTCGCCCTGGCGCGGGACGACCCCGCGCTGGCCCGCCTCAACCGGCACGCCTACCGCGACCCCCGGGTCGAGGTGGCCGCCGCGGACGTCTTCGACTGGCTGCGGCAGGAGGGGCCGCCGCGACCGCCGGGCGGGTACGACGTCGTGCTCGCCGACCTCCCCGACCCGGGGATCTCGCGCAGCGCGAAGCTGTACTCGCAGGAGTTCTACGGGCTGGCCGGGCGCGCGCTCGCCCCGGGCGGGCGGCTCGCGGTGCACGCGGGAGCGCCCGGCGCCGCCCGGCGCGGCTTCTGGACCGTCGACGCGACGGTACGGGCGTCCGGGCTGCGCACCGCCGACTACTGGATCGGCACCGGCCGCGGGGACGAGGACTGGGGCTTCGTCCTCGCCGCCCGGCACCGCGCCCCGGTCCCGCGCCTGCCCGCGGACGTGCCGCGGCTGCGGTCGCTGTCCCCCGCCGCGCTCGCCTCGGCGGTCCGGCGGGCCGCGCGGTCCCCGCTGCGGGACCTGCCCCCGTCGACGCTGATGCATCCGCGCTCCGGGTGAGGGCGAACCGGCGGTGAATCGGCACCGAAGCGCCGCCCGGCGGATTAGGCTCGCGGCATGGAGCCGCATGAGGTGTTCGTTCCGTTTCCGGCCGAAACCATTCGCCGGTCCCTCGCCGACCTGGAGCGCGTGGCGCGCTGCGTGCCCGGCCTCCAGCGGGACGCCGGCGCCGAGGAGGGGCTCGCCGGCCGGCTGAGGCTCCGGATCGGCGGCTCGACCATCACCTACCGCGGCTCGCTGCGACTGGTCCCGCGCGGCGGCGGGCTGGCCGTCGAGGGCGAGGCGGTGGAGTCGCGCGGCGCGGGCACGGTCAAGCTGGCGCTGGAGCTCGGCGTGGACGCCGTGTCGGGCGGCGCCCTGCTGACCTTCACCGGCACCGTGCAGGCCGACGGGCGGCTCGGCGAGTACGAGGAGGCGACGGTCACCTCCGCCGGCCACCGCCTGCTGGACCGTTTCGTCGCCGCGCTCACCTCCGACCTGGAGGAGGAGGCCCCGGCCGGGGCGCCCGAACCGGCCGCGGAGGACGCCGGTGCCGAGGACCTCGCCGACGACCTGCCCGCGCAGCTCGACGAGTTCGCCGGGCACGACGCGCAGGAGCTGCGTGAGCTGGAGGAACTCCCCGAGCCGGAGGACGCGGACGACGTGGAGGCCGTCGGCGAGGTGCTGCCCGGAGCGGAGGCGGTGGCCAGGGTCCCCGAGGACCCGGCCGGGATCGACCTGCCCGCGGAGGCCGCGCACGCCCGCCGCACCCTGATCGGCCGCAGCGCCGAGGAGGTCGACCACGCCCCGCCGCGCGGCCGCTACGCCCCGGTGCCCGCACCGCAGAGCGGCGCCGCGGCCGCCTCGCTGCGCCGTTACGCGCCGGCCGCGGCGGCGCTGCTGCTGTCGGCCGTGGTCGCGGGGCGGGTGCTGCGGCGGCGCAGGCGCTCGTTCCCGTAGGGTCTGTGCCGTGGCCACGGATGAGACCCCTGACGGGCGAGACGACGAGCACGCAGTCCAACTCGAAGCCGGACCGGCGCGGCTGACGATCCTTCCGGATCTCGGCTGCCGTGTCGGCTCGCTGACCGTCGGCGGCGTCGAGCTGCTGCGGCAGGGCCCCAACTTCGGGTCCTTCCCGATGGTCCCGTGGTGCGGCCGCACCCGGGACGGGCAGTTCCGCAACGGCGGGGTGCTGCACCAGATGCCGCGGGACGCGGGCCCGCACGCCATCCACGGCACCGGCCGGCACGTCGCCTGGCAGGAGGCCCCGGGCGCCACCGGCACCAGCGCCTGCTTCTACTACGACCTGGCCGAGCCCTGGCCGTACAAGGGCCGGGTCAGCCAGCGCTTCGAGCTGTCCGAGGACCGCCTGGACCTCACGATGAGCGTGGAGACCACGGACGACTCCTTCCCGGCCCAGGCCGGCTGGCACCCCTGGTTCCTGCGCAACCTCGGCCGGGGCGGGCAGGACGCCCTGATCGACTTCACCCCCGGCTGGATGGAGGAGCGCGGCGAGGACCACCTGCCCACCGGCCACCGGGTGGAGCCGGGGCCCCGCCCGTGGGACGACTGCTTCGGCATGCCGGACGGTGTGGACGTCACCCTGACGTGGCCGGGCGAGCTGCGGCTGCGGATCACCAGCCCCGCCGAGTGGGTCGTCGTCTACGACGAACAGCCCCCGGCCATCTGCGTGGAGCCCCAGTCGGGCCCCCCGAACGGGCTGAACACCGCGCCGCGTCTGGTCACCCCGATCGACCCCCTGGAGATGCGCGCCACCTGGGCCTGGGAGCCGCTGGGCTAGGCTCGTGGCCATGAGCGACGCGCGTGATGCCCTGCTGCAGCAGATCAAGGACAAGGCCGTGGTGCACGGCAAGGTGACCCTCTCCTCGGGTCTCGAGGCCGACTACTACATCGACCTGCGCCGGATCACGCTGGACGCCGAAGCCGCTCCGCTGGTGGGTCAGGTGATGCTCGACGCCACCGCCGACCTGGACTTCGACGCCGTCGGCGGCCTCACCCTCGGCGCCGACCCGGTCGCCACCTCGATGCTGCACGCCGCCGCGGCCCGCGGCCGCCGGCTGGACGCCTTCGTGGTGCGCAAGGCGCAGAAGGCGCACGGCATGCAGCGCCGCATCGAGGGGCCGGACATCAAGGGCCGCCGGGTGCTGGTGGTCGAGGACACCTCGACCACCGGCGGCTCGCCGCTGACCGCGGTGGAGGCCGCGCGCGAGGCCGGCGCCGAGGTCGTGGCCGTCGCCGTGATCGTCGAGCGGGGCGCCGCCGGGGCCATCGCGGAGGCCGGTCTCCCGTACGTCCGCGCCTTCGGTCTGGACGATCTCGGCCTGGGCTGATTGGCCGTCTGACCTGCGCTTTCCCTCAGGGGTGAAGGGTTTCACGTGAAACCCTTCACCCCTGAGGTATGTCCGTGCTGCGCAGTGTGTGGAGCTCTCGCGCAAGTCTGCCAAGATGGGGGCGACGATGACGTCGATCCCAGGTCAGGGTCACTCACCGAACAACCCGCACATCACAAGGAGCGGACAGATGCCCATCGCAACCCCCGAGATCTACAACGAGATGCTCGACCGGGCGAAGGCCGGCAAGTTCGCCTACCCGGCCATCAACGTGACCTCGACCCAGACCCTGCACGCCGCGCTGCGCGGCTTCGCGGAGGCGGAGAGCGACGGCATCGTCCAGATCTCGACGGGCGGCGCCGAGTTCCTCGGTGGCCAGTACAAGAAGGACATGGTCACCGGTTCGGTGGCGCTGGCCGAGTTCGCGCACGTCGTCGCCGAGAAGTACCCCGTCAACATCGCGCTGCACACCGACCACTGCCCGAAGGACAAGCTGGACGGCTACGTGCGCCCGCTGCTGGCGGTCTCCCAGGAGCGCGTGGCGGCCGGCCGCAACCCGCTGTTCCAGTCGCACATGTGGGACGGCTCCGCCGAGACCCTCGACCACAACCTCGCCATCGCCCAGGAGCTGCTGGCCGAGGCCGTCAAGGCGAAGATCATCCTCGAGGTGGAGATCACCCCCACCGGCGGCGAGGAGGACGGCGTCACCCACGAGATCAACGACAAGCTGTACACCACGGTCGAGGACGCCATCCGCACCGCCGAGGCGCTGGGCCTGGGCGAGAAGGGCCGGTACCTGCTCGCCGCCTCCTTCGGCAACGTCCACGGCGTCTACAAGCCGGGCAACGTCGTGCTCCGTCCCGAGCTGCTGAAGGAGCTCGCGGAGGGTGTGGCCGCCAAGTTCGGCAAGCAGGACCCGTTCAACTTCGTCTTCCACGGCGGCTCCGGCTCCACCAAGGAGGAGATCGCCACCGCGCTGGAGAACGGCGTGGTCAAGATGAACATCGACACCGACACGCAGTACGCCTTCACCCGCCCGGTCGCGGACCACGTGCTCCGCAACTACGACGGTGTGCTGAAGATCGACGGCGAGGTCGGCGACAAGAAGACCTACGACCCGCGCAGCTGGGGCAAGCTGGCCGAGGCCGGCATGGCCGCCCGCGTCCTCGAGGCCTGCCAGGACCTGCGCTCCGCCGGCACCAAGCTCAAGTAACCGCCCCGCACGGCGGTACGCACCGGGCCTGGCCCTTCCACGCGGAGGGCCGGGCCCCGGCCATACTGGAACCCATGGCCATTCACGAGAACCTGCTCGGGGGACCGCCCCCGACGAACCTGCCCGACGACCCCGAGCCGCGCGAGCTGCTCGCCTCGGGAGCGGCCCCCTCCGAGGTCGCCGCCAAGTACCCGGTGTCCTCCCTGGCCTGGGCGCAGCTCGCGGACGACGCCTTCGAGGGCGGCCGGGTCGTCGAGTCGTACGCCTACGCCCGCACCGGTTACCACCGAGGCCTGGACGCGCTGCGCCGCAACGGCTGGAAGGGCCACGGCCCGGTGCCCTGGGAGCACGAGCCCAACCGCGGCTTCCTGCGGGCCCTGCACGCCCTGGCGCGCGCCGCCCAGGCGATCGGCGAGCAGGAGGAGTACGAGCGCTGCAGCACCTTCCTGCGGGACTCCTCCCAGACCGCCGCCGACACCCTCGGCTGAGCCACCGCCCCGCCGCTGACCACGGCATCCACCCCCGACCTGTCCGGCGCGCGCGCCGGGCAGGTCTTGCCGTAGCGTGCTGTGACCACGCATGATGCCCGTTGGGCCCGGCGCCGGTAGAGCGCGGGCCCGAGGGGACCGGGGTCCCGCCGCGACGGCGCGCGGGACAGACCGCTACCCGGTAGCTCGTATCCACGGAGACACCGATGTCCCACCGCCCCGACGTTTCCCAGGCGGCCCCCGAGGCCCCGAACCTGGACTTCGAAGGGACCACCCCGTACGAGGACTACGTCCAGGCCGACGTCCTCACCCATCTGCAGCACCCCCGCTCCGACGACCCCGGCGAAATGGTCTTCCTGGTGACCACCCAGGTCATGGAGCTGTGGTTCACCGTCATCGTGCACGAGTGGGAGACCGCCTCCCGTGCGCTCGCGGCCGACGACCTGCCCACCGCGCTGGCCGCGCTCAAGCGCAGCACCTACGAACTGCAGTCGCTCAACGCCTCGTGGGAGCCGATCGCCCACCTCACCCCGGCGCAGTTCAACGCCTACCGCGCCGCCCTCGGCGAGGGCTCGGGCTTCCAGTCGGCGATGTACCGGCGCATGGAGTTCCTGCTCGGCGAGAAGTCCGCGTCGATGCTGGTCCCGCACCGCGGCGCGCCGCGGGTGCACGACGAGCTGCAGAAGGCGCTGCACGAACCCAGCCTCTACGACGAGGTGCTGCGGCTGCTGGCCCGCCGCGGCCACGACGTCCCGCAGCGCGACGACCTCTCGCAGCGCTACGAGGCCGACCCGGCCGTCGAGCGGGCCTGGCAGGCCGTCTACTCCGGTGACCAGGAGGGCGAACTCGTCCGGCTGGGCGAGGCGCTGACCGAGGTGGCCGAGCTGGTGTGGCGCTGGCGCAACGACCACCTGGTGGCGACCCGCCGCGCGATGGGCGCCAAGACCGGCACCGGAGGCTCCGCCGGGGTCTCCTGGCTGGAGAAGCGCGCGACCAAGAACGTGTTCCCCGAGCTCTGGACGGCCCGCAGCCATGTCTGACGCGATGAAGCCCACCGAGTCCCCGGCGGCGCGGGCCGCCCGCCTCGACACCGCCGACGAGCTGGCCAAGCTCCGCGACCGTTTCGTGCTGGACGACGTGATCTACCTGGACGGCAACTCGCTGGGCGCACTGCCCGCCGGGGTGCAGGACCGGATGGCGGACGTGGTCGCGCGCGAGTGGGGGCAGTTGCGCATCCGCTCCTGGACCGAGAGCGGCTGGTGGACGGCACCGGAGCGGATCGGCGACCGCATCGGCGCGCTCATAGGCGCCGCCCCCGGCCAGGTCGTGGCCGGCGACTCCACCAGCGTCAACGTCTTCAAGGCCGTGGTCGGCGCCGTCCGGATGGCCCAGCAGACCGATCCCGCCCGTGACGAGGTGCTGGTCGACGCCGCCACCTTCCCCACGGACGGGTACATCGCGGAGTCCGCCGCCCGTATGACCGGGTGCGCGATCCGCGCGGTCGACGCCGCGGAGGTCGCCGCCGCGGCGGGCCCGCGCACCGCCGTCGCGCTGGTCAACCACGTGGACTACCGCACCGGCCGGCTGCACGACCTGCCGGCCACCACCGCCGCCGTGCACGCGGCCGGCGCCCTGGTGGTCTGGGACCTGTGCCACACGGCCGGGGCCCTGCCGGTCGGCCTGGACGAGCACGGCGTGGACCTGGCCGTCGGCTGCACGTACAAGTACCTCAACGGCGGCCCCGGCGCGCCAGCGTACCTGTACGTCCGCCGTGACCTGCAGCCGCGCTTCGACTCCCCGCTCCCCGGCTGGAACTCCCACCGCGACCCGTTCGCGATGGAGGCCGCCTACCGGCCCGCCGACGGCAGCGTCCGCGGCCGGGTCGGAACCCCGGAGATCCTGTCGCTGCTGGCGCTGGACACGGCCCTCGACGTCTGGGACGGCGTGTCCCTGGACGCCGTGCGGGCCAAGAGCCTCGCCCTCACCGACTTCTTCCTGGAGTGCGTCGCGGCGTACGTGCCGGAAGGCGCCGTACGGTCGGTCACCCCGGCCGCGCACGCCGAGCGGGGCAGCCAGGTCGCGCTGCGCTGTTCCGGCGCGGGCGCGGTGATGGGGGAGCTGATCGCCAGGGGCGTCGTCGGCGACTTCCGCGAGCCGGATATCCTCCGCTTCGGATTCACCCCGCTGTACACACGCTTCGCGGACGCCGAGCGGGCGGCGCGGGTGCTGGCCCAGGTCCTGGAAGGGACGCGGTAACGCATGTCCGATCCCACCTCGTCGAGCGACACCATTCCGGCAGGCGCCGACGGCCGCGCCGACGCGGTGGGGCCCCGGTCCGCTCCGCGGGACCCCGCGGAGCGGGCCGCGGCCGAGGAGTCGTCCGCGTTCTCGCACGCCCCCGTCCCCCCGGACGCCACGGCCGCCTACGGCGACCACCCGGACCAGGTCGTGGACTTCTACCGTCCGCGGCCCGGAGCGGGCGGCACACGGCCGGGGCCGCTGGTCGTGCTGCTGCACGGCGGCGCCTGGCGGGCGCCGTACGACAGGACGCACGTCTCACCGCTCGCGGACCTGCTCGCCCGGCACGGCTTCGCGGTGGCCTCGGTGGAGTACCGCCGGGGCAACGGCGGTACGGTCGCGGGCCGCTGGCCGGACACCTTCGACGACGTGGCGGCCGCCACCGACGCCGTCGCGGCGCTGGCCGTGGCCGCCCTGGGCGAGGACACCGTCGACGTCCGGCGGATCGTGCTCACCGGTCACTCGGCCGGCGGCCACCTCGCGCTGTGGGCGGCCGCCCGGCACGTGCTGCCGGCCGGGTCGCGCTGGCACCGCCCCGGCGCGCCCACGCTGCGCGGCGTCGTGGCGCTCGCGCCCATCGCCGACTTCGAGGCCGCCGTGGAGCGCGACGTGTGCTCCGGGGCGGTCGCCGAACTGCTGGGCGGGCCCGAACTGCTCGCCGAGCGCCGCGCGGAGACCGACCCGGCCGCGCTGCTGCCCACCGGCATCCCCGTGACCGTCGTGCACGGCGACCGTGACGAGGTCGTACCGCCGCAGGTCGCGGAGGCCTTCGCGGCGGCATCGGCGAAGGCGGGGGAGGAGGTCCAGCTGACCTTGCTGGCGGGCGTGGGCCACTTCCCGGTGATCGACCCGGCGGCGGACGCGGCGGCCGTGGTCGCCGAGGAGATCGCCCAGCTCGCCTGGTGAGGCGCGTCCTCCTGCGGGAGGTCCTACTTGAGGATGACGCCGCCACATCGTCTTCGCAGGTGACGACGGCGACACGCGGATTGCCTACCGTGAGAGCGTGACCGAGACAAGCCAGACCTCGCTGCGGACCGAGCTCCGCATGGCCCGCGGCGCCCTCAGCGGGCTGCGGCACGACCTGATCACCGACGGCTTCGCCTTCCGGCCGATGGCACCGCTGCGCGAAGGGCACCCGCTGCTCGCCGTGGTGCCGCGCAGGCTCCGGGGGTACGGGCGCTGGATGCCGCACGCGGCGCTGACCTGCTTCACGGTCTTCCTGATGTTCGTCTCGACGGAGAGCGCGGGCGGGCCGGGCGGCTTCGTGCTGGCCCTGCTGGCCGGTGTGCCCCTGCTCACCACGATGTTCCGGCCGATCGGCGCGTGGTGGCTGTCCGTCGGTGCCGCGGTGCTCACCGGGGTGTTCAGCTCCGGCTGGTCCTCCACGTATCCGTGGACGGACGCCGGCTTCGTCTCGCACCTGACGGTGCTGGGCGTGGTGGCGGCGCGCACCAGGGCGCGGGTGGCCGCCGAGATGTGGCTGCTGACCGCCGCTCTGGCGCTGGCCTTCCAGGGGCTGTCGAGCGGGTACGGGTCGGACCCGTTCATCATGATCTTCCTCTCCGCGGTCGTGCTGTCCGTCGTGTCGGCGGTGCGCGGGCTGCGCCAGTCCCGGCAGGAGGTCGCCGCCCAGGTCGCCGTGACCGAGGTCGAGCGGACCCGGCGCACGCTGCTGGAGGAGCGCACGACCATCGCCCGTGAGCTGCACGACGTCGTCGCCCACCACATGTCCGTGATCGCGATCCAGGCGGAGGCCGCGCCGTACCGGGTGGAGGACCCGCCCGAGGAACTGACCAAGAGCTTCTCGATCATCCGCGAGAACGCCGTCATCGCCCTGACCGAGCTGCGCCGCGTCCTCGGGGTCGTACGTGCCGAGGACTACCAGGCCCCCGACGCGCCGCAGCCGACCCTCGCCGACCTGGACCGGCTCGTGGCCAACGTGCGCGAGGCGGGGCTGGAGGTGGAGCGGACGGTGACCGGCGCGGTGCGCGAGCTGCCGCAGGGAGTGGAGCTGTCGGCGTACCGGATCATCCAGGAGGCGCTGAGCAACAGCCTGCGGCACGCGCCGGGCGCCGCCGCCCGGGTCGAGGTGAGTTACGTCCTCGGCGGGCTCGGGCTGCGCGTCGTCAACGGCCCGCCGCGCGGCCTGGTGAAACCGTCACCCGGAGCGGGACACGGCATAGCCGGCATGCGGGAGCGGGTGGCGATGCTGAGCGGCGAGATGACCGACGGGCCAACCGAGGACGGCGGCTACGAGGTCTCCGTGTTCATCCCGGTCCCCGGGGAGCGTGCATGACCGGGAACACCATCCGGGTGCTGATCGCGGACGACCAGATGATGGTCCGCGAGGGCTTCTCGGTGCTGCTGGGCGCCCAGCCGGACATCGAGGTCGTCGGCGAGGCCGTCGACGGACGGCAGGCGATCGAGCAGGTGGCGGCGCTGCGGCCGGACGTCGTGCTGATGGACATCCGGATGCCCGAGCTCAACGGCCTGGAGGCCACCCGCGAGATCGTCGCCGCGGACGCCGACGCGAAGGTGCTCGTGCTGACCACCTTCGACCTGGACGAGTACGTCTACCAGGCGCTGCGCGCGGGCGCCTCCGGCTTCCTGCTCAAGGACGCCTCGGCCCGTCAGCTCGCGGACGGCGTGCGGATCGTGGCGGCCGGCGACGCGCTGCTGGCCCCGGCGATCACCAAGCGGCTGATCACCGAGTTCAACCGGCTGGGCACCCCCCGGCCGCCCGCCCAGGACCGGGTCGGGGAGCTCACCGAGCGCGAGACCGAGGTGCTCGTGCTGGTCGCCCAGGGACTGTCGAACGCGGAGATCGCCGACCATCTGGTGGTCG
This sequence comes from Streptomyces sp. NBC_00510, assembly GCA_036013505.1. Taxonomy (NCBI): domain Bacteria; kingdom Bacillati; phylum Actinomycetota; class Actinomycetes; order Kitasatosporales; family Streptomycetaceae; genus Streptomyces; species Streptomyces sp. NBC_00510. The sequence goes on from CP107851.1 coordinate 5,303,318, forward strand.
CCGAGTCGACGGTCAAGACGCACGTGAGCCGGGTCCTGGTGAAGCTGGGGCTGCGCGACCGGACCCAGGCGGCGGTCTTCGCGTACGAGGCGCGGCTGGTCACCCCGGGCGGCTGAACGGGCGGAGGGTAGTCTCCGCACATGAGCAGCACTGCCACCGCCTTCGATCCCTGGTCGCCGCAGTTCGTCGCCGACCCCTACCCCGCGTACGCCCGGCTGCGCGCGGAGGGGCGCGCCCACTGGTTCGAGCCGAGCCGGCAGTGGCTCATCCCGCACTTCGCGGACGTCAGCGCGCTGCTGCGGGACCGGCGGCTCGGGCGGACGTACCTGCACCGCTTCACCCACGAGGAGTTCGGCCGCACCGCGCCGCCGCCGGAGCACGAGCCCTTCACCACGCTCAACGGCAACGGCCTGCTCGACCTGGAGGCCCCCGACCACACCCGCATCCGGCGGCTGGTCTCCAAGGCGTTCACCCCGCGCACGGTCGAGCGGCTCACGCCGACCGTGCAGCGGCTCGCCGGGGAGCTGGTGGAGCGGCTGGTCGCGGAGGGCGGCGGCGACCTCATCGCCACGGTCGCGGAACCGCTGCCGGTGGCCGTCATCGCCGAGATGCTGGGGATACCGGCCGCGGACCGGCATCTGCTGCGGCCCTGGTCGGCCGACATCGTCGGGATGTTCGAGCTCAACCCCTCCGAGGAGGCCGCGCGCCGGGCGGTCCGCGCGAGCGAGGAGTTCTCCGCCTACCTGCGCGAGCTGATCGCCGAACGCCGCAAGGCGCCCGGCGAGGACCTGATCAGCGCGCTGATCGCCGCGCACGACGAGGGCGACCGGCTCACCGAGCAGGAGATGGTCTCCACCTGCGTGCTGCTGCTGAACGCGGGCCACGAGGCGACCGTCAACACCACCGGCAACGGCTGGTGGACGCTCTTCCGGCACCCCGAGCAGCTGGCGGAGCTGCGCGCGGCACGGGAGGAGCTGCTGCCGACGGCGATCGAGGAGCTGCTGCGCTTCGACACCCCGCTGCAGATGTTCGAGCGCTGGGTGCTGGACGACATCGAGGTGGGCGGCACGGTGATCCCGCGCGGCAGCGAGGTGGCGCTGCTCTTCGGCTCCGCCAACCGCGACCCGGAGCGCTTCCCCGACCCCGACCGGCTGGACCTCTCCCGCGCCGACAACCCGCACATCACCTTCGGCGCCGGCATCCACTACTGCCTCGGCGCGCCGCTGGCCCGCATCGAACTCGCCGCGTCCTTCACGGCGCTGCTGCGCCGCGCCCCGCGGCTGGAGCTCGCGGCGGAGCCCGCCTGGAACGAGGGCTACGTCATCCGCGGTCTGCGCGAACTGCGCGTCACCTGTTAGGACCTGTCCTCCGGTCGCTGCGGGACCCGGCCTGGTGGCCGGGTCCCGCGGCTCACGCCGTGATGTCGCGGCGGCGCAGCGCCGCGAGCCCGAGGGCGGCGAGCGCGAGGGCCAGCACGGTGAGCACCGCCAGCGGGGTCACGGTGACGTCCGCCGACGGCACCTTCGGCAGGTGCGTGAAGACGGACAGGTCCATCACCCGGGGCGAGAGCCCCAGCGCGGGTCCGTAGAGCCCGATGGCGAGCGTCAGCGACGCCACCCCCCAGCTCGCCCGTGCCGCCTTCGGTGCCGCGCCGTACAGCAGCAGCGCCACCGCGGCCACGCACCAGACCGCGGGCAGCTGCACCAGGCCCGCCCCCGCCAGCCGCCACATCTGGCCGCCTGTGTCACCGGCCGTCGCCCCGTAACCGATTCCCATGGTGAGGCCGGAGACGGCCATGAGGAGCACGGAACCGGCGAAGGCGAGCAGCGCGTGGCCCGCGGCCCAGCGCACCCGGCCCACGGCCGTGGCGAGGACGGGCTCGGCGCGGCCGGAGTTCTCCTCGCCCTGGAGCCGGAGCACGGCCTGGACGGCGTAGATCGCGGCGATCATCCCCATCACCCCGGTCATGGAGGCGAGGTAGGAGTCGACCAGCCCGGAGGCGCCGCCCATGTCACGCATGACGTCGGCGAGCTGCTCGTTGTCCCGGACGAGGTCGGCCGCTCCGTTGGCGAGGCCGCCGAGCGCGCCGCCGCCCACGGCGAAGCCCGCCGTCCACCCCCACAAGGAGCCGCGCTGCAGCCGCCAGGCCAGGGCCTGGGCGGAACGCAGTCGGGGACCGGCGGTGGCCGGGCCGGGACGGGACGGCAGCAGGGAGGCGTCGATGTCACGCCGCGCCACCAGGGCGTACGCGACGGCGACGAGACCGGCGGCCCAGGCCGCGAACAGGGCGGCCACCCACCAGCGTTCGTCCGCGTAGGGGCGTATGTTCTCGGCCCAGCCCAGCGGCGAGAGCCAGCTCAGGGTGCCGCTGCCGGCGTCGCCGACGGCACGTATCAGGAAGGCGAGGCCCAGGACCGCGCCCGCGATGCCCCGCGCCGCACGCGCGCTCTCCGTCAGTTGCGCCGCGACGGCCGCGACCGCGGCGAAGGAGCATCCCGCGCCGGCGAAGGCGATCCCGAAGGCCATCGCGCCCCGCGCGCCCTGCCCGAGCAGGGCCCCGGTGACGAGCAGTCCGAGGAGCAGCGAGGCCCCGAAGCCGGTGACCAGGGCGGCGGCCAGCGGCGCCCGTCGGCCGACGGCGCCCGCCCCGACCAGTTCCAGCCGGCCGGCCTCCTCTTCCTCCCGGGTGTGCCGGACGACCAGCAGCATCGCCATCAGTCCGGCCAGCGCCGCGCCGAAGGCCATCATGCGCCAGGCCGTCAGGCCGCCGATGCTCGTGTCGAACACCGGCCCGTACAGGGCGCGCAGCGAGCCGTTGCCCGCCGTGCTCGCCGCGACCCCGGCGCGTTCCGCCGGGGTGTCGTAGAGGCCGTCGAAGGCCGAGGCGGTGGACGCGACCAGCAGGGCGATCGGCACGACCCACGCCGGGATCATGACGCGGTCCCTGCGCAGCGCGAGCCGGGTGAGCGTGCCCGTCCCGGTGAGCGCGTTCATCGTCGGGCCTCCGCGTCGGCCGCGACGGCGCCGGTGGTGCCGGTGGTGCCGGCCGGGCTGTCTTCGTAGTGCCGCAGGAACAGCTCCTCCAGCGTGGGCGGCGTGCTCGTCAGGCTGCGCACGCCCGTCTCGCTCAGCTGTTTCAGCACGGCGCCGAGCTTGTCGGTGTCGACCTGGAGCCGGACGTGGCTGCCGCGCACGTCGAGGTCGTGCACGCCGGGCAGTTGGCCGAGGCCGTTCGGCCGGCCGGCCAGCTCCGCGGTGACCGAGGTGCGGGTGAGGTGCCGCAGTTCGGTCAGGCTCCCGGTCTCCACCGTGCGCCCGCCCCGGATGATGCTGACCCGGTCGCACAGGGCCTCGACCTCGCTGAGGATGTGACTGGACAGCAGCACCGTCCGGCCGCGGTCGCGTTCCTCGCGGACGCAGTCCCGGAAGACCTCCTCCATCAGCGGGTCGAGGCCGGAGGTGGGCTCGTCGAGTATCAGCAGGTCCACGTCGGAGGCGAACGCGGCGACGAGCGCCACCTTCTGCCGGTTGCCCTTGGAGTACGCGCGGCCCTTCTTCGTCGGGTCCAGCTCGAAGCGCTCCAGCAGTTGCCGCCTGCGTGCCTCGTCCAGCCCGCCGCGCAGCCGCCCCAGCAGGTCGATGACCTCGCCCCCGCTGAGGTTGCGCCAGAGGGTGACGTCACCCGGGACGTACGCCAGGCGCCGGTGCAGGGTGACGGCGTCGCGCCACGGGTCGCCGCCGAGCAGCTGGGCGGCCCCTCCGTCCGCGCGCAGCAGGCCGAGCAGGATGCGGATGGTGGTGGACTTGCCGGCGCCGTTGGGCCCCAGGAAGCCGTGCACCTCACCCTTCTCGACGGTCAGGTCGAGGCCGTCCAGTGCGTGCGTGCGGCCGAAGGACCTGTGCAGTCCGGCCACACTGATTGCCTTCGTCATGATTCTGAACGTACAGTAGATTCACAAATTTGTGAAGTTAAGGAAGTGTATAAACTTCGGGACAGGAGGCGATGGCGGTGGCTGAAGAGTCCTTGGAGCCGATGACGTTCGTCGAGCGCTTCGCGGCGGAGCTCGTCGAGGCGGGCATGCAGCGCATGGCGGCGCGGGTGTTCGCCGCGCTCCTCGCCTCGGAGACCGGCGTGCTGAGCGCCGCCGAGCTGTCCGGACGGCTCCAGGCCAGCCCGGCCGCCGTGTCCGGCGCGGTCCGCTACCTGGCGCAGGTCGGCATGCTCACCCGCGAGCGGGAGCCGGGCTCACGGCGGGAGCGCTACCGGGTGCACAGCGACCAGTGGTACGAGACCTTCACCCGCCGCGACCAGGTCCTCGCCCGCTGGGAGAACACCCTGCGGTCCGGCATGGACGCCCTCGGCCCGGACACCGCCGCCGGACAGCGGCTCGCGGAGACCGCGGCCTTCTTCGACTTCCTGCAGAAGGAACTGGTGGACATGATGGACCGCTGGCGCGACCGCAAGGCGGAGCTGCGCGAACAGGGCGTCCTGTGACCCTCTAGTAGGCGGACCGCGGGACCGTCAGCCGCCAGGCCGCGGGCATCACCGTCCAGGTGCGGCGCCGGACCGGGCCGGCCGGCGCGGTGTCGGCCGTGTAGCGGAAGTCCCGTCCGGAGACGGTGACGCTCCGGGCGTGCACCGGCCCCGCGGGCGCCCCGCCCTCCCTGCGGACCAGCACTTCGGCGAGGCCGGGCACCGCCGTGGAGACCGACACCTCCTCGACGCAGTCGTCCAGGTCGGCCAGGACCACCCCGTCCGCCTCGATCCGCAGCCGCTGCCCGCCGCGCATCCCCAGCCCCAGGTGCGCGGTGTGGCCGTTCAGGCTCAGTGTGCGGGCCAGCGAGCGGGCCCGGCGCTCCACCGGCGTCCACCAGGCGGGTGCCGCCGAGCCGATGCGCAGCGCGCCCAGCACGATGCCGCCGCTGTCGTCGAGCAGCAGGTCGAGCTCGCGCTCCGCCCCGTCCAGCACCGCGCGCGCCGCGCTCACCGCACCGCCCGGTACGCCGAGCGCCCGCGCCAGGCCGGTCCGCCGCCCCACCGGCACCAGACCGACGACCGCCTCGCCCAGTCCCCGGGCCGAGTGCAGCGCCCGTACCGTGCGCAGCAGCGCCGCATCGTCACCCACGACCACCGGGCGCCGCCGGCCCCGGTGCTCCAGCACCCGGACGGCCTCCTCCTCGGACTCCGGAAGGGCGATCTTGACGGAGGGGGCTCCCCCGCACAGCACGTCCTTCGCGATGCGTACGGATTCGCCGTCCATGACGCGGGCAGCGGGGTCGATGACCACGAGCAGGGGCTGCCCGGACGGTCGCTGAGCCGACACCTTGGTCCTTCCTCAGGTAACATCTCGGTGCAAGAGCCCCTTGCGCTGCCTTGCGCCAGGGGCTTCGTCTATTTCCGGGGCACCGGTCCGACGGCTCTCCCCGCCATGGGGAGCCACGTTGGACATGCCCCGCCCGGAAGGGGTGTACGCCTGTGCCCGCACTTGTGCTGCTCGGTGCTCAGTGGGGTGATGAGGGCAAGGGAAAGGCCACCGACCTGCTCGGTGGCTCCGTGGACTACGTGGTGCGCTACCAGGGCGGCAACAACGCCGGCCACACGGTCGTCGTCGGCGACCAGAAGTATGCGCTCCACCTCCTGCCTTCCGGGATCCTGTCACCGGGGTGCACCCCGGTCATCGGCAACGGAGTCGTCGTCGACCCGGCGGTCCTGCTCTCCGAGCTGAGCGGGCTGAACGAGCGCGGGGTCGATACGTCCAAGCTCCTCATCAGCGGTAACGCGCACCTGATCACGCCGTACCACCAGACGCTCGACAAGGTGACGGAACGCTTCCTCGGCAAGCGCAAGATCGGCACCACCGGCCGCGGCATCGGCCCCGCCTACGCCGACAAGATCAACCGCGTGGGCATCCGGGTCCAGGACCTCTTCGACGAGTCGATCCTCCGTCAGAAGGCCGAGGCGGCGCTCCACGACAAGAACCAGGTCCTGATCAAGATCTTCAACCGCCGTGCCATCAGCATCGACCAGGTCGTCGAGGAGTACCTGGGCTACGCGGAGCAGATCAAGGACTACGTCGCGGACACGACGCTGGTCCTCAACACCGCGCTCGACGAGGGCAAGGTCGTCCTCCTCGAGGGCGGTCAGGGCACCCTGCTGGACGTCGACCACGGCACTTACCCCTTCGTGACCTCGTCCAACCCGACGGCCGGCGGCGCCTGCACCGGTTCCGGCATCGGCCCCACCAAGATCAACCGGGTGATCGGCATCCTCAAGGCCTACACCACCCGCGTGGGCGCCGGCCCGTTCCCGACCGAGCTGTTCGACGCCGACGGTGAGGCGCTGCGCCGCATCGGCGGCGAGCGCGGCGTCACCACGGGCCGGGACCGTCGCTGCGGCTGGTTCGACGCGGTGATCGCCCGCTACGCGACCCGGGTCAACGGCCTCACCGACTTCTTCCTCACCAAGCTCGACGTGCTCACCGGCTGGGAGCAGATCCCGGTCTGCGTCGCCTACGAGATCGACGGCAGGCGCGTCGAGGAACTGCCGTACAGCCAGACGGACTTCCACCACGCCAAGCCGGTCTACGAGACCCTGCCCGGGTGGAGCGAGGACATCAGCAAGGCGAAGACCTTCGCCGACCTGCCGAAGAACGCCCAGGCGTACGTCAAGGCGCTGGAGGAGATGTCCGGCGCCCCGATCTCGGCCATCGGCGTCGGCCCCGGCCGCACCGAGACCATCGAGATCAACTCGTTCCTCTGAGTGACGGCGGCGCGCGGGCCCTACAACCTGTCGGCGCGCGCGCCCACCGTCATACAGGGTGCCAATGTCGTGCGCCCGGGCCGTTCCTTAGCCTGGGCGCATGACCCCTCCTTTCGCCGACCCCGGGACCGGCGCCGCCGTCAAGGCCGCCGACCGCGCCCACGTCTTCCACTCCTGGTCCGCGCAAGGCCTGATCGACCCGCTGCCGGTCGCCGGGGCCGAGGGCGCGTACTTCTGGGACTACGACGGCAACCGCTACCTGGACTTCACCAGCGGCCTGGTGTTCACCAACATCGGTTACCAGCACCCCACGGTCGTCGCCGCCATCCAGGAGCAGGCCGCCAAGCTCGTCACCTTCGCGCCCGCCTTCGCCGTGGAGCCGCGCTCCGAGGCCGCCCGGCTGATCGCCGAGCGCACGCCCGGCGACCTGAACAAGATCTTCTTCACCAACGGCGGCGCCGAGGCCGTCGAGAACGCGGTACGGCTCGCCCGGCTGCACACCGGCCGCCCCAAGGTGCTGTCCGCGTACCGCTCGTACCATGGCGCCACCTCGGCCGCGATCAACCTGACCGGCGACCCGCGCCGCTGGCCCTCCGACAACGGTTCGGCCGGCGTCGTCCACTTCTGGGCGCCGTTCCTCTACCGTTCGCCGTTCCACTCGGAGACCGAGGAGCAGGAGCGCGACCGCGCGCTGCAGCACCTCGAGGACACCATCGTCTTCGAGGGCCCGCAGACGGTCGCGGCGATCGTCCTGGAGACGGTGCCCGGCACGGCGGGCATCATGGTGCCGCCGCCCGGCTACCTCGCCGGGGTGCGCGAGATCTGCGACCGGTACGGGATCGTCTTCGTCCTCGACGAGGTCATGGCCGGCTTCGGCCGCACCGGCAGCTGGTTCGCCGCCGACCGGTTCGACGTCACCCCTGACCTGCTCACCTTCGCCAAGGGCGTCAACTCCGGCTACGTGCCGCTCGGCGGTGTCGCGATCAGCGAGGAGATCGCCGCGACCTTCGCCACCCGCCCCTACCCCGGCGGCCTCACCTACTCCGGCCACCCGCTGGCCTGCGCCGCCGCCGTCGCCACGATCCAGGTGATGGAGGACGAGGGCGTCGTCGCGCACGCCGCCGCGCTCGGCGAGAACGTGCTCGGTCCGGGCCTGCGGGAGCTCGCCGAGCGCCACCCGTCGGTGGGCGAGGTGCGGGGCCTGGGCGCCTTCTGGGCGCTGGAGCTGGTGCGCGACCGGGAGACCCGCGAGCCGCTCGTCCCCTACAACGCGGCGGGCGAGGCCAACGCCCCCATGGCGGCCTTCGCGGCGGCCTGCAAGAAGAGCGGCCTGTGGCCGTTCGTCAACATGAACCGCACCCATGTGGTGCCGGCCTGCAACATCACCGAGGCCGAGGCCAAGGAGGGCCTGGCACTCCTCGACGCGGCGCTGTCCGTCGCCGACGAGCACACGCGCTGAGCGCGCCCGGGGCGTGTCCGCGGACCGTGGGTGGTCCGCACCACAGGTGTGGACCACCCGCGGCCCGGCCTCGCATAAGGTGTGGCGGAGCCGTAAGCGCACCGCCACATCTGTAGGGAGGCACCGGCATGCCGGAAGGCCCAGCGGGCGGACCCGTCCGACGGAGCAGTCTGCGGCAGCAGATAGCCGACGCGCTCCGCGACGAGGTGCTCACCGGGCGCATGACGGCCGGGCGGCACTTCACGGTCAAGGAGATCGCGGAGCTGTACGGCGTGTCCGCCACCCCGGTCCGCGAGGCCCTGGTGGACCTGGCGGCGCAGGGGCTGCTCGACGTCGAGCACCACCGCGGCTTCCAGGTGCGGCGCTTCACGGACGCCGAGTTCCGCTCCATGGTCGAGGCGCGCACCCTCGTCGTCGAGGGGATCTTCCGCCGCATCGCCGCGCGCGGCATGCGCGAGGTCGACCCCATGGAGCTGGCCTCCGTACGGCGCCGGGCCGAGGCCGCGGCGCGTGCCTCCCGGGCCGGCGAGCTGGACGTCCTCATCGGTTACGACATCCGCTTCTGGCGCGAGCTGACGGCGCTGGCCGGGAACGCCCACGTCGGGGAGTTCCTCGACCGGATCCGCACCCAGACCTGGGTGTACGCGGTGCCCTTCCTGCGCGGCCGGCCGGACCTGGAGGGCCTGTGCTGGTCCGACCACGTCGCCCTGGTCACCGCGATCGAGAAGCGGGACACGGAGACGGCCCAGCGCGTCGTCGAGGAGTTCAACGACCACTCCCTCGCGCTCATGCGGCGACTGGCCGCGGGCCGGTAGGAACGGCCGCCGCCCACTACGCTGGTCCGACCACGCACGGAAGGACTTGGAGCGCCTGTGGCCTGCGACTTGTGGCTGGTTCCCCTGGTGGACGTGCTCTGCCACAGCCCCGACAACCCGTTCGCCGAGGAGATCGCCCGCTATGACAAGGCGTTGAGCGACGCCGGTCTCCCGCCGGTGCCCGTCTACTCCTACATGCCGGGCCTGTCCGGCGACGTGGCCCCGGTCGCGGGCTTCGACTACGACGCGCTGCACTTCCTGCGCCGCGCGTACCTGCTCCACATCCAGGGCCTCGCGGTCACCCCGGTCGACGAACTCGGGGGTGACTACGAGCAGTTGCTGGAGATGTTCGAGACCACCGCCCAGCAGTCGCACCTCGTCTGGCACTACGACCACGCGGGCGGCTACGTCCCCCTCGACTTCCCCCATCCGCTGGTCAACGACGAACTCCTCGATGCCGGCGGCCCCCTGGGTTCCGCCCACGGGCTGCTGCGCGAGCTCGAGTTCGTCGGCCCGGTGATCGGCATCGACCCGCACAACCCGCCGCCCGCCCCGGCGCCGCCGGCCGGTCCCACCGAGCTGGAGGAGCCGGCGGCCCCGCCGGAGCACCACGACGGCAGCCCCTTCGCGCGGGAGCGCCACGTGTGGCTGGGGCTGCACGCGGCGGCGACGCGTGCGCTGGGGCAGGGCTCGATGATCGTCTTCAGTTAGCACCGGGCGCGGGCGCCCCCCCGGCGGCGGTCAGCTCGCGCGGGGGCCCTCCGGGGGGCGCTGGCGCGGCATGCTCGGCCGGCCGCCGGGCAGCAGCGGGAACCTGCCGCCGGTGCCGGTCGCGGCGCCCTCGGGGCCCCGGGTGCTCCCCGCCCAGGTCAGGGACTGGGTCCGCAGCGGAGCGGCGCCGGCCCGGAAGTCCACCATCCAGTCGGCCGTCTCGCAGCGCACGAGCTCCGAGACGTCCTCGCTGAAGCGGCGCAGCACGGTCAGGCACCGCTCGGCGGCCTCGGCCGCGGTGCCCTCCGTCGGGCCCAGGACCTCGCGGACCGACTCCGACGCCCAGTCGAAGCGCAGCGCCTCCAGCCGGCGCTGCACGGCCTGGGCGGTGGCCATGTCCCGCATCCAGCCGGCCGTCAGGCCGAGGTAGCGGTCCAGGCCCACGCACACGACGGCCAGCACCAAGGCGGCGTACGCCCAGCGGATGTGCCCGCCCGCCCCCGTGACGGCGAGGACGGCGCCGGTCGTCGCGAAGAGGGCCGCGCCGACCCGCAGCGACCGGGCCCAGCGGCGCTTGCGCAGACGGTCGGCGAGGTACCACTCGACGGTCCGCAGGGCGTCCGCCTCCACCCAGCGGTAGAGCTCCTCCAGCCGCTCGGCCGGTTCCCCCCAGTCGCCGAGCGGGAAGGGCGGCGTCCGCAGGTCCTCCTGCCGGTGCAGCGCGCGCCGCTTTGGCTTCTCCCGGGGGACCTCCTCGGGATACATGTCCGGCTGGCTCACCTGCACGCTCCCTCGCGACTTCCGATGACGAGGCACCTTCTTACCGCCGAACGGCTGACCGTGCGAGGGTCATCGGGTCATTTCCGCCCTTACGGGTTCCTTGATCAGGTATGGGGCCCGGCTCCGGGCCACCCGAAAGAGTGAGCCGGGGGTCGTGGCGACCGGCCCACGGGGAGGGTGCCGCCAGCCGATACCCTGGGCACGTGAACGTGCTTGTGATCGGCGGCGGTGCCCGCGAACACGCCCTGTGCCGTGCCCTCTCCCTCGACCTCGACGTGGAGTCGCTGCACTGCGCGCCCGGCAACGCCGGCATCGCCGAGGTGGCGGAGCTGCACGCGGTCGACGCCCTCGACGGCGCGGCGGTGGCCGACCTCGCGGAGCGGCTCGGCGCCGACCTCGTCGTGGTGGGCCCGGAGGCCCCCCTCGTGGCGGGCGTGGCCGACGCCGTGCGCGCCCGCGGCATCGACTGCTTCGGCCCGTCCGGGCAGGCCGCGGCCCTGGAGGGCTCGAAGGCGTTCGCCAAGGACGTGATGGCCTCGGCCGGCGTGCCCACCGCACGCTCCTACGTGTGCACCACCCCCGCCGAGGTGGACCACGCGCTGGACGCCTTCGGCGCCCCGTACGTCGTGAAGGACGACGGCCTGGCCGCGGGCAAGGGCGTCGTGGTGACCGACGACCTGGAGGCCGCCCGGGCGCACGCCAACTCCTGCGAGCGCGTGGTCATCGAGGAGTACCTGGACGGCCCCGAGGTCTCCCTGTTCGCCGTCACCGACGGCGAGACGGTGGTCCCGCTGCAGCCCGCGCAGGACTTCAAGCGCGCCCACGACGCCGACGAGGGCCCCAACACCGGTGGCATGGGCGCGTACAGCCCGCTGCCGTGGGCCGATCCCCGGCTGGTCGAGGAGGTGGAGCGCACGGTGCTCCAGCCGACCGTCGACGAGTTGCGCCGCCGGGGCACCCCGTTCGCCGGGCTGCTGTACGCGGGGCTGGCGATCACCTCGCGCGGTGTGCGGGTGATCGAGTTCAACGCGCGCTTCGGCGACCCGGAGACCCAGGTCGTGCTGGCCCGGCTGAGGACCCCGCTAGCGGGCCTGCTGCGCGCCGCGGCGACCGGCCGGCTGGCCGCCTTCCCGGCGCTGCGCTGGAGCGACGGCGCCGCGGTGACCGTGGTCATCGCCTCCGAGAACTACCCCGGCACCCCGCGCACCGGCGACCCGATCACGGGCCTGGACGAGGTCGCGGAGCAGGACGAGCACGCCTACGTGCTGCACGCGGGCACCAAGGCGGAAGCCGAGGGCCGTGTGGTGAGCGCCGGCGGCCGCGTACTGTCCGTCACGGCCACCGGTGGCGATCTGGCCAAGGCCAGGGAGCGCGCCTACCGGGCGGTGGGACGGATCGGGCTGAAGGGCTCGCACCACCGTTCGGATATCGCAGAGAAGGCCGCCCAAGCCTGAATCAGCGGGCAAGGCCACTCCAAGGGGTGATGCCTTCGCCATCCTGCTGACGTGAGCCCCGAGCCCAACTACTGTGCCCGGCAAGCGCACTGTGGAACCCCGCGCGCACTGCACTATCGGCCCTACCGGCATTGCGGTGTCGGTGGGCGGTGCGACAGTGGGGGCATGCAGTCGCGTCAGCAGCTTGGGGGTGAGCACACCGTTGGCCGGGGAAGCAGGTGAGGGACACGCGCGGTCACGCGCGCTCGCCGTCCTGCGCATCCGCAGCGCCGCGTTGACGGTCGCGCTGCTGCCTGCCGCGGTGGCGGTCGTGCTGCTGGTCGGCGGCGCGACGGGCCGCATCGTCGGCGACGCGTCCGAGGTGCTGCGCTGGGCCGTGGTCGCGGGCGCGCTGCTCGTGCTGCTGCTCGCGTCCGGTGTCGCGGCGGTGATCGTACGCGCCAGGCCGGCCGAGAGCCCGACCGTGGCCGTCTCCGAGGCGTCGGCCCCCGACCTGTACCGCATGGTGCGTGACCTGGCCGTTCGCCTGCAGGTGCCCGCGCCCTCCGCGATAGAGCTGACTCCCGACTGCGACAGCTGGCTGGAGGACCGCACCCATCGGCAGCGGCGCCGCGCGGCGTCCGAGGCGCCCACGCTGGTGATCGGCTCGCCGTTCATGTGGTGGATGCGGGTCGCCGAGCTGCGCGCCCTGCTCGCCCCGGTCGTGGCGGGCACGGGCCCGGCCGCCGATCCGGACATCGCGGCCGCCCGCCGCTTCGTACGCGGCCTGGACGCCGCCGTCGGCGTGGCCACCGCCCCGCAGGAGCCCTCGGTCGTCGGGTTCCTGCGCCGTCCCGCGTACGGGTTCCTGGGCTGGGTCGCCAGGCTGCTGCTGCGCGGCTGCCGGGCGCACGCGGCGGAGATGGAGCGCGCGGTGGCCGCCTCCGCCTCCGAGCGGGCCCAGGCGGTCGACTACGGGCTGCGCATCGTCGCCCAGGAGCAGGTGGGCCTGGCCTACGCGGGCTGGGACCGGCTGCTGACCCGGGTGGCGCTGCCGGCCTGGCGCATGGGCCGCTGGCCGTCCCGCCTCGACGCGGGCGTGGTGGCGGCCCTGACCGAGCTGTCCCGGCGGGACCGGCTGGCCGAGGGCTTCGAGTCCCGGCTGGGCGAGCGCCCGGCGTGCGACCTGCTGGAGGAGCCCGGCACGATGGACGAGGCGGCCTCGCTGCTCGCCGCCCGGCTGTTCCACGGCGGTCCGCAGCGACCCGGCCCCGAATGGTCGCCGGTCGGCTGGGACACCTACCCGCAGGAGGTCGTGGACCGCATCTGGCGCAGCGACGCCTCCCGCCTGGTGACCGTCCTGGACGAGGTGCACGAGCCCGCGGGGGTCGCCGGGAGCCGGCGCATATCCGTGGCCTCCGGCGGGTCGCGGAGCCCGGTGGACGACTGCGCCGAGCCGGGGCGCGCGACCCTGGCCCGGGTGCTGGAGCGGCTCTCCGCGGGCGGCAGCGAGGAGCTGGCGGCCCGCATCACCCGGCACGTCGCCCGTGAGGAGGCCGTGCGCGAGGCGGCCGCGCGGGAGGATTCCGCCGGCCAGGCCCCGTCCGACGGCGTCCTCACGCCCGTCTACCAGCTGCTCCCGCCGCGGACCGGCCGCGAGCTGCTCACCGACCACGTGACCGCGATGATCTGCTGTGCCGCGGTGGACACCGCCGGTGCCACCCCGGGCCTGGACTGGCTGGACGGGCCGGCCCTGCTGGTCGGCGGGGTGCGCCGGGGAGACCTGGCCTGGCCCGTGCTCCGGCTCGTGGAGAACGGCGACGCCGCCCCGCTGCGTTCCTGGCTCAGTGCGGTGGGCGTGCGCCCCGAGAAGCCGATACGGCTCATCTGACGGAAAAATGGCGGGGTTTGTCCGCCCCGGCGTGAAATCCTGGCGATAATGCACCACGAACAGTAACCAAGGCAGCGCATTGTGTGATGTGCTGGATGTGCGCACACGCACACCACCTCGGGGGACGACGAGGAGGGGACCATCGTGGTGAAGGAGCAGGTCCGCCGCTGGCAGTCCGGGGCACTGGCGCACGGGGTCACCGACCCCTTCGGGCAGGGCCCGGTGCCGTGGCTGCGTGGCGCGGTGCAGTATCTGGACGACACCGGCCAGGTCGTGCCGTGGTACGTCGACCTGGCGGCCAGCCGCGGGGAGCCCGGGGGTCTGCCGGGCGACGCCGTGGGGCGCATGCCCCGCGTGCCCGGCCCGCGCGCCGCGGACGACGTGCGGTGCCAGGTCAAGGGCTTCGCGCCGGGCGCCTCCGTGGCCCCCGGCGACGCCATCGACTTCCGCATCACCGTCGACCCGCCGCAGAGCTACGGCATCGACGTCTACCGGATCGGGCACTACGGCGGCGACGGCGCCGCCCAGTTCACCTCCAGCCCCCGCCTGTCGGGGATCGTGCAGCCCACGCCGCTCGCCGCCGGGCGCACCGTCTCCTGTCACCACTGGTGGCAGTCCTGGCGGCTGCAGGTGCCCTCGTACTGGAAGTCCGGCGCCTACGTCGCCGTGCTCACCACGCAGGACGGCTACCGCAGCCACATCCCGTTCACGGTGCGCGACGACCGGCCGGCCGATCTGCTCCTGCTGCTGCCCGACGTCACCTGGCAGGCGTACAACCTCTACCCCGAGGACGGCCGCACGGGTGCCAGCCTCTACCACGCCTGGGACGAGAAGGGCCGCCTGCTGGGCGAGGAGGAGGCCGCGGTCACCGTCTCCTTCGACCGCCCGTACGCGGGCGCCGGGCTCCCGCTGCACGTCGGCCACGCCTACGACTTCATCCGCTGGGCCGAGCGCTACGGCTACGACCTGGCCTACGCCGACGCCCGCGACCTGCACGCGGGGCGGATCGATCCTTCGCGCTACCGGGGCATGGTCTTCCCCGGTCACGACGAGTACTGGACGGTCCCCATGCGGCGCGCCGTCGAGGCGGCCCGGGACGGCGGCACCTCTCTGGTCTTCCTGTCCGCCAACACCATGTACTGGCAGACCGAGCTGGGCCCCTCCCCGTCCGGCGACCCCGACCGGCTGCTCAGCTGCCGCAAGCGCCGCGGCCACCCGCCGGGCCGCAGCGCCCTGTGGCGTGACATGGGCGAGCCCGAACAGCTGCTGATCGGCGTGCAGTACTCCGGCCGGGTGCCCGAACCGTCCCCGCTGGTGGTGCGGAACGCCGGCCACTGGCTGTGGGAGGCCACCGGCGCCGAGGAGGGCGACGAGATCCCCGGCCTGGTCGCGGGTGAGGCGGACC
The DNA here is from genome assembly GCA_036013505.1 of Streptomyces sp. NBC_00510. NCBI lineage: Bacteria > Bacillati > Actinomycetota > Actinomycetes > Kitasatosporales > Streptomycetaceae > Streptomyces > Streptomyces sp. NBC_00510. Next base: position 5,318,572 of record CP107851.1, read on the forward strand.
GTTACTTCCCGCGTACGCCGCTGCCCGACTACATGGAGCGGATCCTGCTCGCCCACTCCCCGTACGAGGACTCGGCGGGCCGCCGAGCGCACCAGGAGACCTCGCTGTACCGGGCGCCCGGCGGGGCCCTGGTCTTCGCCTCCGGCACCTTCGCCTGGTCCCCGGCGCTGGACCGCCCGGGCCACGTCGACCCCCGTGTCCAGCGCGCCACCGCCAACCTCCTGGACCACATCTGCAAGCACGGCTGACCCCCGCGTCGCGCCCGCCGGGCGCACGTACGGGAGAATCGGGAACCGAACCGCCGATCGGGGAGGACCCATGTCCGGATTCGTCCACAAGCCCGAGCCCGCGCAAGTGCCGGGCCTGGTGCACCTGCACACCGGCAAGGTGCGCGAGCTGTACCAGAACGAGGCAGGGGAGCTGGTGATGGTGGCCAGCGACCGGATGTCCGCGTACGACTGGGTGCTGCCCACCGAGATCCCGGACAAGGGCCGCGTCCTGACCCGGTTGTCGCTGTGGTGGTTCGACCAGATCGCCGACCTGGTGCCGCACCACGTGCTGTCCACCGAGCTCCCCGAGGGCGCCCCCGCCGACTGGGAGGGGCGGACGACGGTCTGCAAGCCGCTGGACATGATCCCCGTCGAGTGCGTGGCGCGCGGCTACCTGGCCGGCTCCGGCCTGATCGAGTACGACGCCGACCGCACGGTGTGCGGGGTGACCCTCCCCGAGGGTCTGGTGGACGGCTCCGAGCTGCCCGCGCCGATCTTCACCCCGGCCACCAAGGCCGAGGTCGGCGAGCACGACGAGAACGTCAGCTACGAGGAGGTCGCCCGCCGGGTCGGTGCCGACACCGCGGCGCAGCTGCGCCAGAGCACCCTCGCGGTCTACGGCCGGGCCCGGGACATCGCCCGTGAGCGCGGCATCCTCCTGGCGGACACCAAGTTCGAGTTCGGCTTCGACGGCGAGGTGCTGACCATCGCCGACGAGGTGCTGACCCCGGACTCGTCGCGCTTCTGGCCCGCCGACCTGTGGGAGCCGGGCCACGCCCAGCCCTCCTACGACAAGCAGTTCGTCCGCGACTGGCTGACCTCCGCAGAGTCCGGCTGGGACCGCCGCAGCGAGCAGCCCCCGCCGCCCCTGCCGGAGCACGTGGTGGAGCAGACCCGCGCCAAGTACATCGAGGCGTACGAGCGGCTCACCGGCCTCAGCTGGTAGTCCGCCACGGCCCGCGTGCCCGCCGGTTCTCCGTCCGGCGGGCAGCGCGGCAGCCGCGGCGACGGCGGACGGCCCAGCCGTCCCAGGAACACCGAAGGCCCCGGTCGTCACGACCGGGGCCTTCTCTTGAGCGGACGACGAGGCTCGAACTCGCGACCTCAACCTTGGCAAGGTTGCGCTCTACCAACTGAGCTACGTCCGCCTGCTCCGCGCGTTCCCGTGCGGTGCGTCATCCACTATAGCCAACCCTCGGGGCCTTGGGCACACACCCTGGCGCGGCGGGTTCCCCGCGTCGTGTCCCGCGGCGCACGCGACGGGGGGCATGCAGCGGTGAGGGCCCGGTCACGGACCTCCGGGCGGTCCCCGTCGCCGTTCCCGGCCGGCCGGCCAACTCCGGTTCCACGGCGCGCCCCAGAGCCGCCGCGGCCCCCGTGGACGACCGGTGCGGGCGGGCCCCGGGGTGCGGAGGGGCGGCAGGCGGGGGCGATCGCCGCCCGAGGCCAGGGGAGTTCGGACGTTCCGCCCTGTGGTCACCGTCACACCGACCGGTGCCGGGAGCACGAAGAAGGCCCCGGTCGGTGATCCGACCGGGGCCTTCCCTCAAGAGCGGACGACGAGATTCGAACTCGCGACCCTCACCTTGGCAAGGTGATGCTCTACCAACTGAGCCACGTCCGCACGGCGACTACCCTACCCGATCCTCAGGACCGGTCGAGCAATCAGAGCGGGTGACAGGAATCGCACACTGCGCCTTCCCCCTGGAAGAGGGATGTTCTGCTACTGAACTACACCCGCGTGGCCCGGGGGTCTCGGCCTTTCGGCCCGCCCTCGGCGTGTTCCAGACTCTAGCGGATCAACGGGGGTGGCTGTCCAATCGCTTCTTCCGGGTGATTCCCGGGTCGGGCCCCGGCCTGTCCGGCAGGGGCCCGGCGGCGGATCAGCTGGCCTCGGCGTACGCCTCGTAGAGCTTCTTGGGGATACGGCCGCGCGGCGGCACGTCGAAGCCCCGGGAGAGCGCCCAGGCGCGCACGGCGGCCGGGTCGGGGGCGAGCGAGGTGTGCTTGTAGGCCTTGCCGAGCCGGTTGCGGCGGCGCCCTGCCTCGACGTACGGCGCGAGGGCCTCCCGGAGCTTCTCGGCGTTGCCGGCGGACAGGTCGATCTCGTACGACTTCCCGTCGAGGCCGAAAGTGACCGTTTCCGCCGCTTCACCGCCGTCGAGGTCGTCGGAGAGCGTGACCACTACGCGCTGCGCCATGGATGCCGGTCCTTTCAATGGAGAAGGCCTGGGGACTGCGTTGGCCCCGTTGTTGTATCGAAGCCCCGGGGCCGGGGTCAATGCTTTTCCATTTACCGGTCCGCATTTTTTCGCCGCAACCGATCGGCCAATTCCTCCGGGTGTCCCGGCGGCAATCCGGCCGGGGGATATTCCGTGACCATTCTGGAATATCTACCCGCGTAGATTTTTCGGCGGGGTACGGTGGGGACATCTCACCGCAGCACACCACCGGGAGTGACCGTGGCACGCGTCGTAGTCGACGTCATGCTCAAGCCGGAGATCCTCGACCCCCAGGGCCAGGCGGTGCAGCGAGCGCTGCCGCGCCTCGGGTTCGAGGGAATCGCCGACGTCCGCCAGGGCAAGCGTTTTGAGCTCGAACTGGAGGGGCCGGTCGACGACGCCGCCCTCGCCCGTATCCGCAAGATGGCCGAGACCTTCCTCGCCAACACAGTGATCGAGGACTTCACCGTGAAGGTGGAGTCGTGACCGCACGCATCGGTGTGGTCACCTTCCCCGGGACGCTCGACGACCGGGACACCCAGCGCGCGGTCCGCGTCGCCGGCGCCGAGCCGGTGCCGCTGTGGCACCGTGACAAGGATCTCCACCAGGTGGACGCCGTCGTCCTGCCCGGTGGATTCAGTTACGGCGACTATCTCCGGGCCGGGGCGATTTCCCGCTTCTCGCCCGTGATGGAGTCGATCATCGCCGGCGCCAAGGACGGTCTTCCGGTCCTGGGTATCTGCAACGGCTTCCAGGTGCTCACCGAGACGCATCTGCTGCCGGGTGCCATGCTGCGCAACAATCACCTGCACTTCATCTGCAGGGACCAGAAGCTGCGTGTCGAGAACAACTCGACGTCCTGGACGGCCGATTACGAGCAGGGCCAGGAGATCAGCATCCCGCTGAAGAACATCGACGGCCGCTACGTGGCCGACGAGCACGTCCTCGACGAGCTGGAGGCCGAGGGCCGTGTGGTGTTCCGCTACGCGGACTGGAACCCCAATGGCTCTCTCCGGGACATCGCCGGCATCACCAACGCCGCGGGCAATGTCGTCGGCCTCATGCCGCACCCCGAGCACGCGGTCGAGTCGCTGATCGGGACCGGCCGCACCGACGGCCTCGGATTCTTCACCTCGATCCTCAAGAAGCTGGTTCACGCGTCATGACACTCGATTCCGTGAAGCACGCCACCGGGACTCCTGACACCGAGCAGCCGTGGGCCGAACTCGGCCTGAAGCAGGACGAGTACGAGCGCATCCGGGAGATCCTCGGCCGCCGGCCCACCGGTGCCGAGCTCGCCATGTACTCCGTCATGTGGTCCGAGCACTGCTCGTACAAGAGCAGCAAGATCCACCTGCGCCAGTTCGGCGAGAAGGCCCCCGCCAACGACGCCCTGCTGGTCGGCATCGGCGAGAACGCCGGCGTCGTGGACGTCGGCCAGGGCTACGCGGTCACCTTCAAGGTCGAGTCGCACAACCACCCCTCGTACATCGAGCCCTACCAGGGCGCGGCCACCGGCGTCGGCGGCATCGTCCGCGACATCCTCGCCATGGGTGCCCGCCCGGTCGCCGTCATGGACCCGCTGCGCTTCGGCGCGCCGGACCACCCCGACACCAAGCGCGTCCTGCCGGGCGTCGTCGCGGGCGTCGGCGGCTACGGCAACTGCCTGGGCCTGCCCAACATCGGCGGCGAGGTCGTCTTCGACGCCTGCTACCAGGGCAACCCGCTGGTCAACGCCCTGTGCGTCGGTGTGATGAAGCACGAGGACATCCACCTGGCCAAGGCCTCCGGCGCCGGCAACAAGGTCATCCTCTACGGCGCCCGCACCGGTGGCGACGGCATCGGCGGCGTCTCCGTGCTCGCCTCGGAGACCTTCTCCGACACCGGCCCGGCCAAGCGCCCCGCCGTCCAGGTCGGCGACCCCTTCCAGGAGAAGCTGCTCATCGAGTGCACCCTGGAGATCTTCAAGGAGAAGCTGGTCGCCGGCATCCAGGACCTGGGCGGCGCCGGTCTGTCCTGCGCCACCTCCGAGCTGGCCTCGGCCGGCTCCGGCGGCATGCGGGTGGAGCTGGACACCGTGCCGCTGCGCGACGCGACGCTCTCGCCGGAGGAGATCCTCATGAGCGAGTCGCAGGAGCGCATGTGCGCCATCGTCGAGCCGCGGTACGTCGACCGCTTCCTGGAGATCTGCGAGAAGTGGGACGTGATCGCCACCGTCATCGGTGAGGTCACCGACGGCGACCGGCTGGAGATCTTCTGGCACGGCGAGCAGATCGTCGACGTCCCGCCGCGCACCGTCGCCCACGAGGGCCCGGTGTACGAGCGCCCCTACGCCCGCCCCGCGTGGCAGGACGCGCTCCAGGCCGACGACGCCAACAAGCTGCCGCGCCCGGGATCCGGCGAGGAGCTGCGCGCCCAGGTCCTGACGCTGGTCGCGCACCCGAACCAGGCCTCCAAGGCGTGGATCACCGACCAGTACGACCGCTTCGTGCAGGGCAACACCGTGCTGGCGCAGCCGGAGGACTCCGGCATGATCCGCATCGACGAGGACACCAACCTCGGCGTCGCGGTCGCCACCGACGGCAACGGCCGCTACGCCAAGCTCGACCCGTACACGGGTGCGCAGCTGGCGCTGGCCGAGGCGTACCGCAACGTCGCCACGACCGGTGCCAAGCCGCTGGCGGTCTCCGACTGCCTCAACTTCGGCTCGCCCGAGGACCCGGCGGCGATGTGGCAGTTCGCCGAGGCCTGCCGCGGCCTGGCCGACGGCTGCCTGGAGCTGGGCACGCCGGTCACCGGCGGCAACGTCTCGCTCTACAACCAGACCGGCGACGTCGCCATCCACCCGACGCCCGTCGTCGCGGTGCTGGGCGTCATCGACGACGTCACCCGCCGTACCCCCGTCGCCTTCAAGGACCAGGGCCAGCTGCTCTACCTGCTGGGCGACACCAAGGAGGAGCTGGGCGGCTCCGCCTGGTCCCAGGCGATCCACGACCACCTCGGCGGACTGCCGCCGGCGGTGGACCTGGAGCGGGAGAAGCTGCTCGGCGAGATCCTCATCTCGGCCTCCCGGGACGGCATGGTCGACGCGGCCCACGACCTGTCGGACGGCGGGCTCGTCCAGGCCGTCGTCGAGTCCTGCCTGCGCGGCGGCAACGGCGCGCGGCTGGTCGTGCCGGACGGCCTCGACCCGTTCGTGCTCCTCTTCTCGGAGTCGGCGGGCCGGGCGGTCGTCTCGGTGCCGCGCAGCGAGGAGCTCCGCTTCACCGACATGTGCGGTGCGCGCGGTCTGCCCGCGACGCGGATCGGTGTCGTCGACGGCGACGCGGTCGAGCTCCAGGGCGAGTTCAGCATCCCGCTGGACGAGCTCCGCACGGCTCACGAGGGCACGATCCCGGCCCTCCTGGCCTGATCCGTCCGCCGTCCCGAAGCGCCCCCGTGCCGCCAGGCGCCGGGGCGCTTCGCGCGTTCGCCCGGCCTCTTCGGCCCCTGTGCTCCGTCCATGTCCCGTTCGTCGCCGGCGGGGCCCCCGGCGTACAGATCCGGGTACTACTGTGCGTCCCGCAACCATCGTCATGACGAGGGGTCCCATCGATGTACGAGTACAAGGTCGTCAACTTCCGTGAGTCGCTGATAGGCGACGCCATCGACGACGGCAAGCTGGAGAAGACGCTCAACAAGCACGCCGAGGACGGCTGGCAGCTCAAGTCGATCACCGCCGCCGACGTCAAGGGCCGCATCGGCCCCGGCGCCGTGGAGGGGCTGCTGCTCACCTTCGAGCGGCCGCGCCAGGCCTGACCTCCGGGGTCGGGGTGCGGGCTGTGCACGGCGCGTAGGCTGCGGACATGCCGTCCACCGCCCGCAAGGCCCGCACCTACGACCCCGCCAGGACCCGCGCGGCGCTCACCGCCCAGGTCGAACATGTCCTGGACGCCGTCCGCGGACTGACGGCGGATCAACTGGCCGCGCCCGCCGGGCTGCCGGGGTGGGACGTGCACACGCTGGTGGTGCACATCGCCCGGCAGGTGGAGGCCGTCGCCCGGGTGGTGACCGCGCCCGCCCCGGCCAAGGCGGACCTCGACCTCACCACGTGGGCGCGCTCCACGGCGCGCATCGCCGGCCCGCTGGACGCCGACACCCGCGAGGCCGCCGCGGGGACCGCCGACGCCGCCGCCCGCCTGGAGGAGGCCGCCCGCGGCCTCGCCGGGGTGCTGGACGAGGCGGTGGCGCCCGAGCGCCTGGTGGCGATCACGCTCGGCGCGATGCGGTCCACGGACTTCCTGGTGACCCGGCTCGTCGAGCTGGTCGTCCACAGCGACGACCTCGCCGCGGCGACGGGTGTGCCCGTCCCCATGGAACGGCAGGCCGTCGCCGCCGTCGTACGGCTCGTCGCGGACACCCTCGCCGTCGCGGTGCCCGGCAACTCCGTCGAGGTCCGCGTCCCGCCGTACGCGGCCGTGCAGTGCGTGCCCGGGCCCCGCCACACCCGGGGCACCCCGCCCAACGTCGTCGAGACGGACCCGCTCACCTGGATCCGTCTCGCCACCGGGCGCACGTCCTGGGCCGACGCCCTGGCCTCCGCCGCGGTCTCCGCGAGCGGCGATCGTGCCGACCTCGCCCCGTACCTCCCCCTGCTGGGCTGAGGCGGTCCCGGCGTCCGCATAATGCGCCGGTGACCTCGACGACCGCCCCGGCCGGCATGCCGGCCCGCCCCTGGCTCTCCGCCGACGCCCGCCGCTGGGCCGCGGTGCGGCCTCCGGGCTGGGCGCGCCCGCGGTGGTGCGCCCCGGTGCTGGTGGTGGCGGTCCTCGTGGCGGTCGTCCCGGTCGGGTGGGACCCTCCGTGCACGGCGGCCGCGCCCTGCGGGCCGATGTGGTTGTACGCGATCGGCGCGGTCGGTTTCCTGGTCCACGTGGTGTGGCTGTTCGTGCTGCCCGAGGCGGCGCTGGTGTCGGCGCCATTGCTGCTGCTGTGGATGACCGATCCCGCTTTCCTGGCCGACGGCGATGCCGGGCGGGTGGCGGACGCCGCGGTGCTGGTCGCGCTGTGCTGGGGATGGGCGGCCGCGGTTGCGCGGCTGCGGGTGCGCCGCCGCCAGCGGGCCCTGGCCCTGGAGGCGGCGGGGGGAGTCGCGCTCCCGGTGCCGGAGCGGGCCGCGCCGGTGCGACGGGGCGTGCTCCGGATCGCCGTCGGCCTGGCGGCGCTGGTGATCGCGGCGGTGGCCGCGGCGATCGCCGTGTCCGGGGACCGGGCGGACCGGGCGCACGCGGCGGCGGCCGTCCGTGTCGGGTCGGTCGTCGTCGGCAACAGTGCCGGGGACCACATCGTCGTCCGCTTCGGCGACGGCACGCGGCACCGCGTCGCGGTGACGTTCCCGGAGGACCACGACCGTGGCACCGAGGTGCCCGTGCTCGTCGACGGGGGGTGGCTGCGGCTCGCCGCGGAGCCGTACGAGGACCGCACGGGCCTGCAGCTCCTGACGCTCACGGCGGGCGGCCTCGGCCTCTCCCTGCTGCTGTCGGGGGCGCTGTCGGCGCTGCGGGCCCGTGCCGTGCGCCGCGGCCCCGTTTCCGTGCTCCGCGTGCTGGCGGGGCGCGACGAGGACGGCAGGACCGTCATCCGGCCGGTGGACGACGCGTCCGGCCCGCCGGTGCTGACCTACCGCGCGGCCGGACCCGGTGCGTGGGCCCGCGGCGAGGGCGTGCTCTTCGGCCTCCCGGCGGAAGGCGCGGAACTGGTGCTGGCGGCCGCCACGGGCTCCGGCGACCTCCTGGTCGGTGCCACGGAGTCGCCGGCGCGGCGGTGGGTGGCGCCGTCGTCCGGGAGCGGGTCTGCCGACCATGCCGAGCACCGCCGGGAGGCGGAGGCCAGGGTCGCCGAGGCGGCCGCGGCCCTGAAGCCCGGCGCGGGCCCCGTCCATTGGCACGGCGGTGCGGGCTGCCGTACGGCGGGCGCGCTGCTCCTGGTGGGCTCGGTGGTCTTCCTGGGCTCCGGGTTCTCCGGCGGGCCCTGGTGGCGGGCATTGCTGCCGGTCCTGGGCGGCCTGTGGCTGGTCGACAAGGCGCTGTCCATGATCACCTGGCGGATCACCGCCGACGCCACCGGTCTCCGGGTCCGCCGCCACCTGCGCACCCGTCACGTGCCCTGGGCGGAGGTCACCCGTGTCGTCCGCACCTCGGACGGGGAGCTGATCGTCCGCCGCGTCGCGGGTCTGGACGACCTCCGGCTCGGCGCGGTCGCCGTTCCGGGATGGGAGCGGGTGCGGCGCCGCCCGTCCGGCGCGACGCGCGCCGCCGCCGAGCTCACCGCCATGGTCCGTGACCCCGCACTGCGCCCCTGACCAGGCTCCGATCGGGACCACGACCAAGGTCACACGGCCAGGTGCCCCTTGGGTTTACGCGCATAGAACGCACTTTTGTCGGGTTCCCTCGTTCGGACGACACCGGAACCTGCCCTAGACTCGGTTCCGTGCCACGTGGTGACGGACGACTCAACCACGACCTGCTCCCCGGCGAGAAGGGCCCCCAGGACGCTTGCGGCGTCTTCGGTGTCTGGGCCCCCGGCGAAGAGGTCGCCAAACTCACCTATTTCGGGCTGTACGCCCTGCAGCACCGCGGACAGGAGTCCGCGGGCATCGCAGTGAGCAACGGCTCCCAAATCCTGGTCTTCAAGGACATGGGCCTGGTGTCCCAGGTCTTCGACGAGACCTCCCTCGGCTCCTTGCAGGGCCACATCGCGGTCGGGCATGCCCGTTACTCGACCACCGGCGCCTCGGTCTGGGAGAACGCCCAGCCCACCTTCCGCGCCACGGCCAACGGCTCCATCGCCCTCGGCCACAACGGGAACCTGGTCAACACCGTCGAGCTGGCCGAGATGGTCGCCGCGCTGCCCCAGGGCAACGGCCGGGCCACCAGGGTCGCCGCGACCAACGACACCGACCTGGTCACGGCGCTGCTCGCCGGGCAGGTGGACGAGGACGGCAAGCCGCTGTCCGTCGAGGACGCCGCCCGTCAGGTGCTGCCCGAGGTCAAGGGCGCCTTCAGCCTGGTCTTCATGGACGAGCACACGCTCTACGCCGCCCGTGACCCGCAGGGCATCCGCCCGCTGGTGCTGGGCCGCCTGGAGCGCGGCTGGGTCGTCGCGTCGGAGACCGCCGCGCTGGACATCGTGGGCGCGAGCTTCATCCGCGAGATCGAGCCCGGCGAGTTGATCGCCGTCGACGAGAACGGGCTGCGCGCCTCCCGCTTCGCCGACGCCCGCCCCAAGGGCTGCGTCTTCGAGTACGTGTACCTCGCCCGCCCCGACACCGACATCGCGGGCCGCAACGTCTACCTCTCCCGGGTCGAGATGGGCCGCCGGCTGGCCAAGGAGGCCCCGGTCGACGCCGATCTGGTGATACCGACCCCGGAGTCCGGCACGCCGGCCGCGGTCGGCTACGCCGAGGCGAGCGGCATCCCGTACGGCTCGGGCCTGGTGAAGAACTCGTACGTGGGCCGGACCTTCATCCAGCCCTCGCAGACCATCCGGCAGCTGGGCATCCGCCTGAAGCTCAACCCGCTCAAGGAGGTCATCCGGGGCAAGCGCCTGGTGGTCGTGGACGACTCGATCGTCCGCGGCAACACCCAGCGCGCGCTGGTCCGGATGCTCCGCGAGGCCGGCGCCGCCGAGGTCCACATCCGGATCTCCTCACCGCCGATCAAGTGGCCGTGCTTCTTCGGCATCGACTTCGCCACCCGCGCCGAGCTGATCGCCAACGGCCTGTCGGTCGACGAGATCTGCAAGTCCCTGGACGCGGACTCGCTGTCGTACATCTCGCTCGACGCGATGGTCGAGGCGACCACGATCGCCAAGCCCAACCTCTGCCGGGCCTGCTTCGACGGCGAGTACCCGATGGAGCTGCCGGACCCCGAGCTGCTCGGCAAGCACCTTCTGGAGACCGAGCTGGCCGGCGGCCCCGACGCCGCCGACGCGCTCCGTCGCCCGTAAGCATTCGACGCAAGGACACAACACAGCCATGTCCGAGAACACCGGTGCCAGCTACGCCGCGGCGGGAGTCGACATCGAGGCGGGCGACCGCGCGGTCGAGCTGATGAAGGAATGGGTGGGCAAGGCCACCCGCCCGGAGGTCGTGGGCGGTCTCGGCGGCTTCGCCGGGCTCTTCGACGCCTCCGCGCTCAAGCGTTACGAGCGGCCCCTGCTGGCCTCCGCCACCGACGGCGTGGGCACCAAGGTCGACATCGCCCGCCGCATGGGCGTCTACGACACCATCGGCCACGACCTGGTCGGCATGGTCGTCGACGACCTGGTCGTGTGCGGCGCCGAGCCGCTCTTCATGACCGACTACATCTGCGTCGGCAAGGTCTTCCCGGACCGGGTCGCGGCCATCGTCAAGGGCATCGCCGAGGGCTGCGTGCTCGCCGGCTGCGCCCTGGTCGGCGGGGAGACGGCCGAGCACCCGGGCCTGCTGGGCGAGGACGAGTTCGACGTCGCCGGGGCCGGTACGGGCGTGGTCGAGGCCGACATGCTGCTGGGCGCGGATCGCATCCGTAAGGGTGACGTCGTGATCGCCATGGCGTCCTCCGGTCTTCACTCCAACGGGTACTCGCTCGTCCGGCACGTGCTGTTCGAGCGGGCCGGCTGGGCGCTGGACCGGGAGGTCCCGGAGTTCGGCCGGACCCTCGGCGAGGAGCTGCTGGAGCCGACCCGGATCTACTCGCTGGACTGCCTGGCGCTGACCCGTACCACCGAGGTGCACGGCTTCTCGCACGTCACCGGCGGCGGTCTGGCCAGCAACCTGGCCCGGGTCGTCCCGGACCACCTGCACGTCACGGTGGACCGCTCGACGTGGACGCCGGGCGCGGTGTTCGGCACGGTCGGCGAGCTCGGCGGCGTGGAGCGGCTGGAGCTGGAGAAGACCTTGAACATGGGCGTCGGCATGGTCGCCGTGGTGCCCGAGGGCTCCGTGGACGCGGCGCTGACCACGCTGGCCGACAGGGGCCTGGACGCCTGGGTGGCCGGCGAGGTCGTGGAGCGCGGCGAGCACGCCGAGGCCGTCGAGCTCACCGGGGACTACGCGGGCTGACCGGCCGTGGGGCAGCACGAAGCCCGGTCCGGGCGGCGCCCGGACCGGGTCAGTGGTCAAGCTGGAACGGAATGTGTTGCGTCAAGCGCGACGGCGTTGTGAGGAGGACTGGGACTCGTCGTCCTCGTCGTCGTCCTCGTCGTCGCCGTAGAGATCCGCGTACCGTGCGTACGGGTCGTCTTCCAGCTCGTCGTCATCGTCGTCTTCCTGTACCTCCGGATTGACCGGCAGTGTCGACGATGCGCCCAGCTCTTCGGCCAGACGTGAAAGGTCCGTTCCGCCGCTGTTGTACTTCAGCTGGCGGGCGACCTTCGTCTGCTTGGCCTTGGCCCGGCCGCGCCCCATTGGCTCGACCCCCTCAACGGTGGGGCTCGACGGCCCCGAGTCTTGACACGCGTTCACGATGTGGAACGGGCCCTCACATGAGAGTCCCGGTCCGTAGGACTTCAACGGTACCTGCTTCCGAGGCCGCACGGTACGTCGCCCGCACGACGCGCGTCGGAGCAGGGGCCCGCGATGGCCCCGTCCTGGCTGGTCAATCGCGATTTTACCTTCTTCCGCCGCGGTCTGGCTGCCGGGGCGTGGTAACGGTCGGATGTCCAGCCTGCGGTCCTCGTCACGGAGGCCCGCCGGGAGCCGCCCCGACTCGCGAGGACGCGCGGCCACCGTACGTCGGCGGCACCCCGCGGGTGTCCGCTTTGTGATGGACGACACGCCCCCGTCCACACGCGGACGGGGGCGTGCCGGAGGGGCCGCGGCCCTGCCGCGGCCCCACGGGTCACGGGCGCAGCCAGCTCTCCGCCGGGGTGCGCTCGGCCATGCGCTGCTCGGCCAGGCGGTCGGCGGCGGCGGCCGGCGGGATGCCGTCGGCGGCGGCGCGCTCGAAGATCGCGAGCGTGGTGTCGAAGATCTTCGTCGCCTTGGCGCGGGCCCGCTCGAAGTCGAAACCGTGCAGCTCGTCCGCGACCTGGATCACCCCGCCCGCGTTCACGACGTAGTCGGGCGCGTAGAGGATCCCGCGGTCGGCCAGGTCCTTCTCGACGCCGGGGTGGGCGAGTTGGTTGTTGGCCGCGCCGCAGACGATCGAGGCGGTGAGGGCCGGCACCGAGTCGTCGTCGAGGGCGCCGCCGAGCGCGCAGGGCGCGTACACGTCCAGCGGCGTCCGGACCAGGACGTCAGCGTCGGAGACGGCGGTTACCTGCGGGTGACGGGAGATGATCCGGTCGACGGCCTCGCCGCGAACATCGGTGATCACGACCTCGGCGCCGTCCTTGAGCAGGTGCTCCACCAGATGGTGGCCGACCTTGCCGACACCGGCCACGCCGACCCTGCGGCCGCGCAGCGTGGGGTCGCCCCACTTGGCCTGGGCGGAGGCGCGCATGCCCTGGAAGACGCCCCAGGCGGTCAGGACGGAGGAGTCGCCGGCGCCGCCGTTCTCGGGCGAACGGCCGGTGGTCCACTGCGGGGCGGTGCGGGAGACCACGTCCATGTCGGCCACGTAGGTGCCGACGTCGCAGGCCGTGACGTAGCGGCCGCCGAGCGAGGCCACGAAGCGGCCGTAGGCCAGCAGCAGCTCCTCGGACTTGTCCATGTCCGGGTCGCCGATGATGACGGCCTTGCCGCCGCCGAGGTCGAGGCCGGCGAGCGCGTTCTTGTACGACATGCCGCGGGCGAGGTTGAGCGCGTCCTCGACCGCCGCTTCGTCGGAGGAGTACGCGTGGAAGCGGGTGCCGCCGAGGGCCGGGCCCAGGGCGGTGGAGTGGATCGCGATGACGGCCTTGAGGCCGCTGGCGCGGTCCTGGCACAAGACGACCTGCTCGTGACCGCCCTGCTCCGATCGGAACAGCGTGGTGACGATGCCGGGTGTCTGACGTACGTCGGTCACTGTGGTGACTCCCGAATGTCCAGAGGTCGCCCTCCGGGTGGGTGGGGGAGGGCCGGTTGGCAGAAGACTAGAACCACCCGGCCGTGAACATCTTCCCAGTGTCGTGGATCACTCCCCGTGCCGGAAGCGACGTGGGACGATGCCAGGGCGGAAGCCGTCACGAGGGAGCGGGTGTGGGCTTGTCATCGGTGCTGGTCCCGTACGCGGCGTATCTGCGGGTGTACGAGCCGCTGGCGGCCTTCCCGGAGCCCGATCGCGGCTACTGGTACCGATATGCCGCCCAGGGCGCTCAGCGGTCCGCACAGGACGAACTGCGGCAGTCGCTGGCCGGTCTGCTGTCCGTGCCGCCCGTCGCCGTCCCGGTCCGCGAGAGCGGGGACGCCTTCGTGGCCGTCGTGGACGGCGTGACCCACGTCTGTCCCTGGCGCACCCGGCTGCGCGGCTGGCTGGCCCTGTCCGAACTGGTCGAGGAGTTCCCCGCCCCCGTGGTGGACGCCGTGCTGCCGCCGGTCGTGCGCGAGCAGGCGGAGGCCGACTTCACGGCGTGGCGGGCGGAGAAGCCCGAGAACGCCGACGCCCGTCCCTGGATCCGCGGGGCTACGTGGCACGTCCCGGTGCGCTGGTTCGTGCTGTTCGACGATTCCGAGCGTGAGTACGAACCCGCGGGCGCGGGCGAGTCCAAGCAGCCGGTGATGCGTTACCGGACCCCCATGGTGCAGGCCCGCCGGCGGACGGCCCGGGCGCTGCGGGTGCTCAAGGATTCACTCGAAGAGGGACCCCTGATCGACGGCCTGGTAGATGTAGGGCGTTGGCTCGAGGAGTTCCACCCGCGCTCCTTGGTTGAACTCGACTACGGCGGGCTCGTCCACGCCATCGCCCCGGACTCCCTCGCGGGGGACCGGTCCGCCGCCGACGTGGCGGAGGCGCTGGCCGCGCTGAGGGACGGGGACGGCACCCGGGCCGGCGAGGCGTACGAGCGGCTCAGCGACCGTTGGCGGGCCGTCAGGGAGCTGCTGTACGCGAGTTGAGGGTCCGTCGGGAACCGGTCGTGGGGGGAGGGACTTTGGTCCTGAGTCCGGCCGACCGGTACCTTTGGCCTAAGCGTGACCTAAAGCACGTTTAGGGGTCTTGCCCTCATCCCCACCCCCCATGACAATATGGGACATCGGGTCCGGAAGGACCTCTTTCCACTCGCTCTGGGTGGAATGTCCGGGATTGCATCCCCTTGAGGTGGGGCTGTGGCTCGTGGGTTGGCTGTGACTGATCGTCACTCAAGCGTGACTGTCCGTTATGGCCCGGTCCATCGGCTTCCGTCGAGCTTAGACACCTCAGAGGGCAAATCCATCGGTTTGGCCGACACGGCTGGACAGATGGTGTAGTTGTAGTGCCAAGGACAAGCCGTTCGTCCTATTACCGACTCGGCCCGCGTCCGCTATTTCGGGCAACGCGGGTCAAGGTGCAGAATTTAGAGGAAAGAACCGTGTTGGTTCGGTTCTCTCGAGGAGGCCGCTCATGACCGCTCGCACCCCTGATGCCGAGCCGCTGCTGACCCCCGCTGAGGTTGCCACGATGTTCCGCGTGGACCCGAAGACGGTCACGCGCTGGGCCAAGGCTGGCAAGCTCACGTCCATCCGCACGCTCGGCGGGCACCGCCGCTACCGCGAGGCGGAGGTCCGTGCACTGCTCGCGGGCATTCCGCAGCAGCGCAGCGAGGCCTGACCTGAACAAACGGGCGTCCACGTGGGGCCCCCAACCCGCCGCAACGCCCGCTCCGAAGGGTCCCTGCCCCCATCAGGGACACCCGTAGGAACGTTGATCGCACCGGAGTCCGCCGGCTCCGGTGCGATCTTTTTTGTGCGTGTGATGTGTCCGTCTTGTGAGGACTGGGCCCTCTGTCATGAGTGCAATTGCACATATTAAATTGACGGTCCCACAGGAGCCCCCAAGTTCCCTCAGAGCCGGAACTCTTCACGTGACTCCCGTCACATGCCGGAGTCTTGTTCCCCTCCGGACTCGTGCGGTAGTGGGACGGCGGTGCGCCGCAGTGCCAGCCGCATCAGCCGGTGGCACACCGGGCAGTGCCGGGTCAGGTGCCGCCGTCCGCCCCCCGCCGCGGCCGCCAGGTGCGCGCGCAGCAGCGCCCGCGTCACGTCCCGGGGCGGCGGGCCCGGTTCCCTCGGCGTCGCGCTCATGTGCCAGGCGTACCACGCGGGAACGGCCGGAACCAGGGGACCCACACCCTCCGCAACCGCGTCCCGGCCACGCCGTCCGCCCCGCGCACAGCAAGAAGGCCCGCGTCCTTCGCTGGACGCGGGCCTTGCTTTCACTGCGGTCCTGACGGGATTTGAACCCGCGGCCTCCACCTTGACAGGGTGGCGAGCACTCCAAACTGCTCCACAGGACCAGGTTTCGCGGCCGTCGTTCCCTGGCCGCGAGGAAGACTGTACAGCAGGTCAGAGGGTGATTGCGAACCCGATCAGCCCCAGGCTTCGTCGAGGGCCTTGAAGATGCGTTTGTCCGAGACGGGGAACGCCGTCCCGAGGGCGTGCGCGAAGTAGCTGACCCGCAGTTCCTCGATCATCCACCGGATGTCGCGCACCCGTTCGGGGACCGGGCGCCCGGCCGGCTGGGCGGCCAGCAGCTCGGCGTACTCGGTCTGGATCTCGCGGACCTTCTCCATGCGCGTGGTGTCGCGCTGGACGCCCGTGGGCATCTGCTGCAGCCGCCGGTCGACGGCCACCAGGTAGCGGAGCAGGTCCGGCAGCCGGCGCACCCCCGTGGCGGTCACGAAACCGGGCCCCACGAGGGCTCCCAGTTGTTCCTTGACGTCCGCGAGGTTGGCCACCAGGGCGAGGCTCTGGGCGGCCTTCAGACGGCGCTCACAGGCCTGCCAGGCGGCCAGCACCTGGCGCACCTGGGCGACCGTCCTGACGGTCAGCTCGACGAGGTCGGCGCGCACCGAGTCGTACAGCTTCCGGAAGGACTCCTCGTCCCAGGCCGGGCCGCCGTGCTCGGCCATGAGCCGGTCGGCGGCCGCGGTGACGCAGTCGTCGAACAGGGCGGTCACCGAGCCGTGCGGGCTGCGCGACAGCGCGAGCTTGTCCTGGTTGGACAGCCGGTCCGCGGCGAACTTCGCAGGGTTCGTGGGCACGTTCAGCAGGATCAGCCGGCGGGTGCCGCGCCACATCGCCGCGGCCTGCTCGGCCTCGGTGTCGAAGAGCTGCACGCCCACGCTCTCGCCCTCGTCGACCAGCGCCGGGTACGCCTTGACCGGCTGCCCGGACCGCCGCGTCTCGAAGGTGCGCGGCAGGGCGCCCACCGTCCACTGCTTCAGGCCCGTGCGCCGCTCGATGCCGATGGAGCCCGCGGCGTCGAAGGCCTTGCTGATCGCGGCCTTGGTCTTCGGCCGCAACTGCAGCTTGAGCGCCTCGAGGTCCTTGTCCTCGGCCAGCTTGCGGCGGCGCTCGTCGGTCACCCGGAAGGTGATCTTCAGATGGTCCGGGACCTTGGCGAGGTCGAAGTCCTCGGCGGTGACGGGCACGCCCACCATCCGCTGCAGCTCCCGCGCGAGGGTCTCCGGGAGGGGGTCCTGCACGGGGACGACGCGGTCCAGGAAGGCCTTCGCGTAGTTCGGCGCCGGCACGTAGTGGCGGCGGATCGCCTTGGGCAGCGAGCGGATCAGCTCGGTGACGACCTCCTCGCGCAGGCCCGGGATCTGCCAGTCGAAGCCGTCCGGGGTGACCTGGTTGAGCACCTGCAGCGGGACGTGGACGGTCACGCCGTCCGCGTCCGCGCCCGGCTCGAACTGGTACGTCACACGGAACTTGAGCTTCCCCTGGCGCCAGGAGTCGGGGTAGTCGTCCTTGGTGACGGCCTCGGCGTTCTCGTTGATCAGCATGGAGTGCTCGAAGTTGAGCAGCTCCGGCTCCTCGCGGCGGCTGTGCTTCCACCACGAGTCGAAGTGCGCGCCCGACACCACGTGTTCGGGCACCAGGCGGTCGTAGAAGTCGAAGAGCGTCTCGTCGTCGACGAGGATGTCGCGGCGCCGCGCCCGGTGCTCCAGCTCCTCCACCTCGGCCAGCAGCTTGCGGTTGTCGTGGAAGAACTGGTGGTGGGTGCGCCAGTCGCCCTCGACGAGCGCGTTGCGGATGAACAGCTCGCGACTGGTCTCCGGGTCGATCTTCCCGTAGTTGACCTTGCGGTCGGCCACGATCGGCACGCCGTACAGCGTCACCTTCTCGAAGGCCATGACCGCGGCCTGGTCCTTCTCCCAGTGCGGTTCGCTGTAGGACCGTTTCACCAGGTGCTGGGCGAGCGGCTCGATCCACTCCGGCTCGATGCGGGCGTTGACCCGCGCCCACAGCCGCGAGGTCTCCACCAGTTCGGCCGACATGATCCACCGCGGCGGCTTCTTGAAGAGCGAGGAGCCGGGGAAGACCGCGAACTTGGCGCTGCGGGCGCCCAGGTACTCGTTCTTGCTGTCGGTGTCCTTCAGGCCGACGTGCGACAGCAGGCCCGCCAGCAGTGACTGGTGCACGTGCTGGAGGTTGACCTCGTGGTCGCCCTCGGCGAGGTGGATGCCCATCGTCTTGGCGACCGTGCGCAGCTGGCTGTAGATGTCCTGCCACTCGCGGATGCGCAGGTAGTTGAGGTACTCGGTGCGGCACATCCGGCGGAAGGCGGAGGAGGACAGCGCCTTCTGCTGCTCGCGCACGTACCGCCACAGGTTGAGCAGCGCCATGAAGTCGCTGGTCTCGTCGGCGAAGCGGCGGTGCTTCTCGTCGGCCTGCTGCTGCTTGTCCTGGGGGCGTTCGCGCGGGTCCTGGATCGACAGGGCGGCCGCGATCACCATGACCTCGCGGACCACGCCGTTGCGCTCCGCCTCCAGCACCATGCGGGCCAGCCGCGGGTCCACCGGCAGCTGGGAGAGCTTGCGGCCGGTCTGCGTGAGCTTCTGCCCGTCGAGCGCGCCGAGCTCCTGCAGCAACTGGACGCCGTCCTTGATGTTCCGGGCGTCCGGCGGGTCGATGAAGGGGAAGCGGGCGATGTCGCCGAGGCCCGCCGCGGTCATCTGCAGGATGACGGAGGCCAGGTTGGTGCGGAGGATCTCGGCGTCGGTGAACTCCGGGCGGGACAGGAAGTCGTCCTCGGAGTACAGCCGGACGCAGATGCCGTCCGCGAGGCGGCCGCAGCGGCCCTTGCGCTGGTTGGCGCTGGCCTGGCTGATCGGCTCGATGGGCAGCCGCTGCACCTTGGTGCGGTGGCTGTAGCGGGAGATGCGGGCGACGCCCGTGTCGATCACGTACCGGATGCCGGGGACGGTGAGCGAGGTCTCCGCGACGTTGGTGGCCAGCACGATGCGGCGGCCCGTGCCGCGTTGGAACACCTTGTGCTGCTCCGCGGAGGACAGCCGCGCGTACAGCGGCAGGACCTCGGTGAAGCGCAGCTGCCTCTTGTTCAGGGCGTCGGCGGTGTCGCGGATCTCCCGCTCGCCGGAGAGGAAGACCAGGATGTCGCCCGGACCCTCGGCCTGGAGCTCGTCGACCGCGTCGCAGATCGCGGTGATCTGGTCGCGGTCGGCCTCGTCGGCTTCGCCGCCCCCTTCGGCCAGCAGCGGCCGGTAGCGCACCTCGACCGGATACGTACGCCCGCTGACCTCGACGATCGGCGCGTCGCCGAAGTGCCGGGAGAAGCGCTCGGGGTCGATCGTCGCGGAGGTGATCACGACCTTGAGGTCGGGCCGGCGGGGCAGCAGCTGGGCGAGGTAGCCCAGGATGAAGTCGATGTTGAGGCTGCGCTCGTGGGCCTCGTCGATGATGATCGTGTCGTACTGGAGGAGATCCCGGTCCGTCTGGATCTCGGCCAGCATGATGCCGTCCGTCATCAGCTTGACCAGCGTGCCGTCGCCGACCTGGTCGGTGAACCGGACCTTCCAGCCGACCGCTCCGCCCAGCGGGGTGCGCAGCTCCTCCGCCACACGCTCGGCGACCGTGCGGGCGGCGATGCGGCGGGGCTGGGTGTGACCGATCAGGCCGCGGACGCCGCGGCCCAGCTCCAGGCAGATCTTGGGGATCTGCGTCGTCTTGCCGGAGCCGGTCTCGCCCGCCACGATCACGACCTGGTGGTCGCGGATCGCCTCGAGGATGTCGTCCTTCTTCTGGCTGACCGGCAGCTGCTCGGGGTAGCTGATCGCGGGTATGGCCGTGCGCCGCGCGTCGGCCTTCAGCGCGGCCTTGTCGATCTCCGCCCCGATCTCGGTCAGCACGGCCGAGCGGGCCTCGGGCTTGCGGATGCGGCGTGCGCCTTCCAGGCGACGGCCGAGGCGTTGCGCGTCGCGCAGGGTGAGCTCGGCCAGCCGTGTGCCGAGCTCGCCGAATGCGGGGGAGGGGGGCTGCGTAGACATACGCGTTCCAGCATCGCATCCGCCGCGCCCCCCGGGCGAACGCATTACCCCGGCGATCCCCGCCCCGGAGGACCGCTCCGGAGGACCGGGCCGGCGGCCCGGTGGGCGTCGGCGGTGCGGGTGGTGCTCGCGACGACACCGGCACGGCCGGCGTGACTCCCCGTTGCGGCGTGACTCCCCGTTGCGTGGCGTCGGTTGCGGGGCCCGCCGGGAGGGCCGGCCGCCGGGAACACGAAACCCCCGCCGAGGATCTCGACGGGGGTTGCTGGTGGCTGGGGCCGGGGTCGAACCGGCGACCTATCGCTTTTCAGGCGATCGCTCGTACCAACTGAGCTACCCAGCCAGCGCGGTCCTGACGGGATTTGAACCCGCGGCCTCCACCTTGACAGGGTGGCGAGCACTCCAAACTGCTCCACAGGACCTTGCTTTGCGCTCTGCGCGAGAGACAGTCTCCCACACGTTTGTGCGTGCTCCCAACGGGATTCCGCCGCGCTCTGCGAGGAATGGATCGCCGGTGGACGTCCCCCGGTCGGTGATTCTCGGTGACCGGTCGGACACGCACTGGCGGGCCGATCTCGCTGGACCAGCGTATCAGACCCCGGGCGGTGCCACGCACACGTGACCTGCGGGCCTGCGAGGGGGAAGCACCGGTTCCGGCCCGGAAAACACGGAAGGCAGCGCCGCCGGTGAACCGGCCGCACTGCCAACGCGCATGGTCTGCGGGACGACGCAGACGACGTATGTGCCCCCAACGGGATTCGAACCCGTGCTACCGCCTTGAAAGGGCGGCGTCCTGGGCCACTAGACGATGAGGGCGGGGTGGCCCGCCGGGCGAATCTTCGGCCGTCGGGACGCGTCAGCAGGATATGGGATGCGAGGGGGGATCGCCAAAACGGTTTACGGGCCGGTTCACGGGCTGCTCGTCGCCGTGGCGGAGGGCGTCCCGGAGGAGGAGGGGGAGGAGGAGGGGGACGGGGCGCGGCCCGGCTCCACCTCCTCCGGGAGGTGGCGGGAGACCTCGGCGGTGGACAGCCCGAGCCCGCCGAGGGTGATCTCGTCCCAGGCCTGGAGGGCGTGGGTGTCCCGGTCCAGGTAGAGCACGGAGGCCTCCACCTTCTGGGGGGTGTCGCCCTCGACGGCGCGCAGTCCGCCGCCGCCGGTCGTGCCCTGCACCATCAGCCGGCTGCCGTGTTCGAGGACGTCGACGTCGCGGGTGTGGGTGTGCCCGGAGAGGATCAGCGGGACGGTGCCGTCCGTCTGGGCGGCGGCGATCGGATTGTGGGCGACGGCGATGTCGACCTTGGCGCCCGTGGCGTTCTGCCGCCGGATGGCGTCGGCCAGTTCCTGCCCGGCCACCCGTTCCGACGGGTCGCCGGCCGCCTCGACCGAGCGGTCCGGGGTGAACTGCGGGTCGCCGATGCCGGCGATGCGCAGCCCCTTGACGACCACGGACCGGCCGTCGTCGACCACGTACGCGTTGGCGCGGCCCGCGACCGCGCGCTGGCTGTCCATGGAGTCGTGGTTGCCGCGGACGAAGACGTAGGGCGCGCCGAGGTCGGGGATGGCGGAGGTGAAGCCGTTCTCGGCGGTGGTGCCGTGGTCCATCAGGTCACCGGTGTCGACGATCACGTCGATCTTGTACTCGGCGACGACGGACTCGATGATCTGCCAGGCCGCCGGGTTGAGGTGGATGTCCGAGACGTGCAGCACGCGCAGCGTGGTCGGGTCCGGGTTGTACGCGGGCAGCGTGGACGTCGCGTCGTACAGCCGGGTCATGTTGGTCACCAGGCGGGCGAGTTCCTGCTGGTAGATGTCGAAGTCGCTGACGATGCTGCGCGCGTTGCCGACCACCGAGGGGGCACTGCTCAGCAGCCCGGAGAACCGGGGCTCCAGGACGCTGCGCGGGTTCCAGGTGCCGTACGCGGTGCCGGCGCAGGCCACCAGCACCGCGAGGGAGAGCCCGCCCGCGGCGAGGGCGCGGCGGGGCCTGCGGTAGACGGCCAGGCCGAGGGCGGTGGCCCCGGTCAGTGCGGCCACCGAGGACCGCAGCGCGAGCTCGGTCGTGCTGTGCTCGACGTCGGCGGCGACCTCGCTCTGCAGCCCGCTGATCCGCTCCGGGTGCCGTACGAGGGTCCGGGCCCGGTCGGGGTCGAGGGTGTCGACGTCCACGACCAGACGCAGCGGGCCGTCGTGGCTGTCCAGCTGGAGGGAGCCCAGCGGGGAGATGTTGACCTTGGTGTCCCCGGTCCAGGACGGGTGCAGCGACATCCGGGTGTTCATCGGGCCGACCGGTTCCTCGATGCTGCCGAGCACCACCAGGCCGAGCCAGCCGCCCACCAGCGTCACCGCGAGCAGCCCGAGCGCGCCCAGGTAGGGGCGGGCCGGGGGGACGGGGAGCGAGGGGGCGGACGGTTCGGCGGTGCGGCGGCGACGCCACAGGTCACGGATACGGGGCACACGAGAGCGAACACGGACCATTGCCGACGTATGCCCCCGGCGCTCGCGGGCCATGCGCCGCCGGACGGACGTCCCCCGCGCGCCCGCGGGGGGCCACCGGGGCTCAGCCCCAGCCGAGTTCGTGCAGGCGTTCGTCCTCGATGCCGAAGTGGTGCGCCACCTCGTGGACGACGGTCGTGGCGACCTCGTGCACGATCTCCTCCTTCGTGCTGCACATGCGCAGGGTCGGGCCGCGGTAGATCGTGATCCGGTCCGGCAGGACGCCCGCGTACCACTCCCCGCGCTCGGTCAGCGGCGTCCCCTCGTACAGGCCCAGCAGCTCCGGATCGGCGGGGTCGGGCTCGTCCTCGACGAACACCGCCACGTTGTCCATGACGCGGGTCAGCTCGGGCGGGATCCGGTCCAGCGCGTCGCTGACCAGTTCCTCGAACGCTTCGCGTGACATCTCCAGCACACCGCCATTGTCCGGGACGGACGGCCGTTCGGGCAGCGTCCGGCGCGGATTGCGGTACCGGGGCGCGCCAAGGGGGTGCCGGGTGGGAGCCGTTAGGTGACCCGCACGGGGGGCGGGCCGGTCGCCGCGGGGGCGCGCTCCCGCCCGCAGGGGCGTGTCCCCGAGGGCCGTGGGCCCGTTGGGCAGCGCGGAACCCGATCCCGCCACGCCCCCGCCGGACCCACCGGACCCACCGGTCCCGCCAGATCCACCAGAGGTGCCTCCGTGACCCCTGCCACCGCCCGCGCGCGTACGGCGGCCGTGCTGCTCCTGCCCGTGCTCGCCCTGGGCTCCGTGACCGGCTGCGTGAGCGTGGGCGGCGCGGGCGGCGACGCCCACCCGAAGGGCGCGTCCTCCGGTGTCGCCGGGGAGGCCGGCGGTGCCGGGGGGACCTGGGAGGACGGCGGGATGGTGATGCCCGGCGGCCCGGGTGGGGTGGAGGGGCGGCCCGGGGCCCTCGCGCCCGGTGCCGGCTCGCCCTCGGTGTCGGCGGAGGAGTCGGTGCCGGGGCCGACCCAGGGCCCGGACCGCTCCCACAGCGGGAAGCCGTCGGGGCGGCCCTCGTCCTCGGGGCGGCCCTCGCAGTCCGCGCCCCCGTCGGACCGGCCGTCGACGACGTCCTCGCCGGGAGACAGCTCGCCGCCGCCGTCCGGGGGCGGCGAGTCGCCCGAGCCGTCGCCGTCCAGCGCGCCCTCGGTGAACGGCGCCACATGAGGAACGGGAGGGGCCGAGAGGACCGAATTGGCCAAAGCGGTCTCGTATGCGTATGCTGGTAGATCGTTTGATCCCACTGCCCGGCGCCGAACCGAAGCGCGCCGCGTTGGCGCGTTCCTTTTCTCCTGTGGCTGACCGCATCGAGGCGGTTGTAAGCAACCTCCGGAGCTGGCGCGTGCCGAAATCTCCGAGAGGTTTTAGCTTCAGCATGTCTATTGACACTGCCGACCGTTCCGCCATGCCCATCGACACCGACGGCACCGACGAGGCCGTCACCGAGGAGCAGACCGCTCCCGAAACCCCCAGCGTGACCTTCGGCGACCTCGGCCTGCCCGAGGGGATCGTCCGCAAGCTGGCGCAGAACGGGGTCACCACCCCCTTCCCGATCCAGGCGGCGACGATCCCCGACGCCCTGGCCGGCAGCGACATCCTCGGCCGCGGCCGTACCGGCTCCGGCAAGACCCTCTCCTTCGGTCTGCCGCTGCTCACCTCCCTGTCGGAGGGCCGTACCGAGCGCAAGCGTCCGCGCGGTGTGATCCTCACTCCGACCCGTGAGCTGGCGATGCAGGTCGCGGACGCGCTGCAGCCGTACGGCGACGTGCTCGGCCTGAAGATGAAGGTCGTCTGCGGCGGCACCTCGATGCAGAACCAGATCTACGCCCTGGAGCGCGGCGTCGACATCCTCGTCGCCACCCCGGGCCGGCTGCGCGACCTGATCGAGCGCGGCGCCTGCGCGCTGGACCAGGTGCAGATCGCCGTCCTCGACGAGGCCGACCAGATGGCCGACATGGGCTTCCTGCCCGAGGTCACCGAGATCCTCGACCTGGTCCCGGCCGGCGGCCAGCGGCTGCTGTTCTCCGCCACGCTGGAGAACGAGATCGACACCCTGGTCAAGCGGTACCTGAAGGACCCGATCACGCACGAGGTCGACCCCTCGGCCGGCGCGGTCACCACGATGACCCACCACGTCCTGGTCGTGAAGCCCAAGGACAAGGCCCCGGTCACCGCCGCCATCGCCGCACGCAAGGGCCGCACCATCATCTTCGTCCGCACCCAGATGGGTGCCGACCGCGTCGCCGAGCAGCTGCGCGACGCGGGCGTCAAGGCCGACGCCCTGCACGGCGGCATGACCCAGGGCGCCCGCACCCGCACCCTGGCGGACTTCAAGGACGGTTACGTCAACGTCCTCGTCGCCACCGACGTCGCGGCCCGCGGCATCCACGTGGACGGCATCGACCTGGTCCTCAACGTGGACCCGGCCGGCGACCACAAGGACTACCTGCACCGCTCGGGCCGTACCGCCCGCGCCGGCCAGTCCGGCACGGTCGTCTCGCTCGCCCTGCCGCACCAGCGCAAGCAGATCTTCCGGCTGATGGAGGACGCGGGCGTCGACGCCTCGCGCCACGTCGTCGGCGGGGCCGGGGCGTTCGACGAGGACGTGGCCCAGATCACCGGCGCCCGGTCGCTGACCGAGGTGCAGGCGGACGCGGCGGGCAACGCCGCCCAGCAGGCCGAGCGTGAGGTCGCCGACCTCGTCAAGTCCCTGGAGCGCGCGCAGCGGCGGGCCGCCGAACTGCGCGAGGAGGCCGACCGCCTCACCGCCCGTGCCGCCCGTGAGCGCGGCGAGGACCCGGAGGCCGCCGTGGCCGCCGCCCAGGCCGAGGCCGCCGAGGCGGTCGCCGCGGCGGCGAGCGTCCCCGCCCCGGCCGCGGAGACGTCCGCGCCGGAGCAGCGCACGTTCCAGCGCCGTGACGACCGGGGCAACTACGAGCGCCGCCGCGACGACCGTCGTGACGACCGCCCGTCGTTCCGCGACCGGGACCGCGGTGACCGCGGTGACCGCGGGTACGAGCGCCGTGACGAGCGTCCGTCGTTCAACCGGGACCGCCGTGACGAGCGTCCGTCGTTCAACCGCGAGCGTCGTGACGAGCGTCCGTCGTTCAACCGGGACCGCCGTGACGACCGCCCGTCGTTCAACCGCGACCGTGACCGTGACCGCGGCTTCGAGCGTCGTGACGACCGCCCGGCGCGTTCCTACGACCGCCGCGACGACCGCCCGGCGCGCCCCCACGAGTCGCGTGACCGCCACTTCGGCGGCGACCGCCCCTTCAACCGGGACCGCCGCGACGACCGCCCGGCGTTCAACCGCGACCGTGACGCCAACGACCGCCGCCCGTACGGCCGTCGTGACGACCACCGCCCCACCGGTGGCTTCGACCGCCGCACGGACAAGCCGCGCTGGAAGCGCAACGGCTGACCCCAGGTGAACGGCAGGGGCCCGGCAGATGGACGTCCATCTGCCGGGCCCCTGCCGTTTCGGGGAAAGACCGAGGTCGGACGGCTGGTGCAGACCTTCTCTTCCTGTGGGCCTGCTGTTAGGCTCTGGCCCACTTGCGTGGGGGGTACAGCCGGGGGGCTCGAGAGTTGCGCAGCGCCGTTCGTGCGCGCGCGCCGAGCCGTGACCGTTCGCCCCCGACGCCTCTCGCCTTGTGGATGCAGGAGGTTCGGGTGGCCCGTCGTGCCCTCGTCCGCGGCAATCTGGCCGCACTCGTCAGCATGGGACTCGCGGTGGGACTCGGCTCGTCCGGCACGGCCGCCGTGGCCGACACCGGCTCGCAGGAAGTGGTCGTCCCGGCCGTCTACGGTTCCATCGTGAAGACCGCGCAACTGCGGTACGTCGGGTCGTCGTCGGGCTGGAACGCCGACGGCGCCGGTGTCACGGGTGTGTTCCACACCGTGGAGCTCAACCCCACCCAGTGGACCCGTTACGCGGACGGGAAGGGCTTCCCGGTCCCCGCGCCGACCATCGCCGACGTCACGTCCACCGTCGGCACCGGTACCGACGCGATCGCGTACTACAGCGCGACGTCGCGGCAGGTGGAGCTGGTCGACATGGCATCGGGCACCACCAGTGTGGTGGAGATCCCCGAGGGCCTGACCTACCTCCGCACGTACGCGTCGACCGTGTTCGCGTACGGGAAGGTGACGGCGGAGGACGGCACGAGCGTCATCCAGATGCACATGCTGGACGCCGGGCAGGGCGGCGGCACGCGGGACCGGGTCGTCACCGGCATGCCCGCCGGCGCGACGATCGGCGCGCCGTTCGCCGCCGACGCGACGTCCGTCGTCTTCAGCGGCAAGATCGGCGGGGAACTGCGCTGGATCCTGGTCGACACGGCCACCGCCACCGTCTCGTCGTACACCGTCCCGCGCACGGACACGGACGCCACACACGTGATCCTCACGCCCGGTCACCTCGGCTGGTACGCGACGGACGGTGCGGTGACGGTCGTACCGCGCGCCCACGTGGACGCGCAGCCGGCCGAGGTGGCACTGCCGGCCTCCGACGGGCGGGCGAACGGAACCGATGTGACGATCGTCGGCGACCGGCTGGTCTACCGTGCCGCGTCCGGCGGCGCGATCAAGGCCGTCCCCCTGTCCGGTGGGTCCGCGACCACCCTCCTCGCCAGGAGCACCCTGCAGATCTCGGTCGCGGCCGACGGAACGGCCGCCGTGATCGGCGGGACCGGCGCGAGCGACTGGGGCCTCCGTCACGTCGTCGAGGGCGCCGACGGGACGCCTTCCCTGACCACCGCCATGGACCTGTCGGCCCCGGCGGCCAAGGTCCAAGGTCTGGCACTGGGGCAGGGGCAACTGGTCGTCACCGACTCCGCCGCCGGGCCGAGGTACGACTACCAGCGCACCCTGAGCACCCAGGGCACGCTGACGTACGGCGACCGCGTCGCGCTGGGCGACGGTGCCACGGTGGCCGGCTGCGCGCAGGGGCAGGAGGGGTGCCGGGCGTCGTACGCGCTCGGGGACGGCCGCTTCGCCCGTGTGATCTCGGAGGGCACGTCCAGCACCATCGCGGCCACCGGCGGCCGCCTGGGCTGGAGCCAGAAGACGGTGCCGCCGGGCGGGAGGATCACCGACGCCAACGGCGCCCAGGGCGTCTACACCGTCGCCGCCACGGGCAAGCAGTACGTCTGGGACTTCTACGGCACCGCCCCCACGCTCGAGCGCCCCGCGACGGCCGCCGCCGTGTGGGCGGGTGCGCTGTGGACCCCCGGCTCCACCGCCGGAACCGTCACGGCTCTCGACCTCGACACGCGGAAGACCACCGCCACCGTCGCGGTCGGTTCCGGTTGCGTGCCCGAGGAGCTGCAGGTCCTGGGCCGCTGGATCTACTGGTCCTGCGGCCTCCATGGCAAGGCCGGGGTGTACGACCGTACGGCGAAGAGGTCGGTTTCCGTGCCGGCGGACCAGGCGCTGCTGGGTGACGGTTTCGTCGTCACGCACGACAAGGCGGCGGGGAAGCTGGTGCTGACCGACGTCCACACCGCAACCGCGGCGAGCCGTACGATCGGGGACCTCCCCGACACTGGTTCCGACCAACGTCACCTGCGGTGGGACGTGGACAAGTTCACCGACCGCGTGGCCTTCGCCGACGGTGCGGAGCGGGTCCACGTGGTGGCCGCGGGAGTGCCCGCACAGCCCCTGACCGTCCTGGACTCCTCCCCCGGGTCCACCTCGGGCCTGTACCAGTGGTTCGTGCTCTCCAAGCCCGCCGCGTCCTGGAAGCTCGTCCTCAAGCGCAAGGCGGGCGGCGCGACCGTGCGCACCATGACCGGTGGGGAGGCCCGCGGATTCCTCAAGGCTGACTGGGACGGCCACGACGACGCGGGGCGCCTCGCGCCGAACGGCGCGTACACCTGGACGCTCACGGCCCCGCCCGCCGACGCGGCCGGACCGGCCTTCACCGCCTCCGGCACGTTCTCCGTCCCCGATGGCGACGAGGTGTGGCGTGACTTCGCCGGCCAGGACGGCCTCGGCGAACTCTTCGCCATCAACGGCAACGGCAACGTCAACGTCCGTACGGCGACCGGCACCGGCAAGCTCACGCCGTCGTGGATCGGCGGCATCGGGTGGGACCCGAAGGCCGTGCTCGTCCCCGTCGGGGACATGACCGGGGACAACTGCAACGACTTCCTGGTGCGCCTGCCCTCGGGGTCCCTGTACCGCTACCCCGGCGGCTGCGGAGGCGAGTACCTCGGCAGCAGGCCCGGAGTGCGCTTCGGCACGGGCTGGAACGGTTACAACGTGCTGACGTCGGCGGGTGATCTGAGTGGTGACGGTCGTGCGGATCTGATCGCGCGGCAGGCGTCGACTTCGGATGTGTGGCTGTACAAGGCCACGAGTGACGGGAAGCTGGCGGTGCGGGTGAAGCTGGCGTCGAAGTGGACGGGTTACAAGAAGGTCGTGGGTGCGGGGGACCTGAACGGTGACGGGTTCGGTGACCTGCTGGTCCAGGACAAGGCGAACGTGTTGTGGCGTTATGACGGGGACGGCAAGGGTCGCCTCAAGCCGCGGGTGAAGCTCGCTGCGAACTGGGGTGTCTCGTACAACGTGCTGGTGGGCGTGGGGGACATCACCGGTGACGGCAAGGCCGACCTGATCGCCCGCGACACCGCGGGGAACCTGTACCGCTACGACGGCACCGGCAAGGGCACCTTCGGCACCCGCACCAAGATCGGCACCGGCTGGAACACCTTCAAGGGCATCTTCTGACCCTCGCATCTCCGTCCGACCGCCGTGGGTCGCGGGTCGCGGGAGTCTCCCGTGGCCCGCGGTCGTACCGCCGGGTTCTCCTTTAGTTAACCGGCTGTTAGGCTCTGGCCCACTTGCGTGGGGGGTACAGCCGGGGGGCTTGAGAGCTACGCAGCGCCTTTGATGTGCGCGCTTCCGGCCGCGATGTGTCCTGCCACGCCCGTTCACCTCATCGTCAGGAGGAACGAGTGGCCCGTCGTGCCCTCGTCCGCGGTTCCGTCGCCGCGATGGCAGCGTTCACCCTGGTCGCCGGGCCGGTGTCCTTCACCGGCGCGGCCTTCGCCGACGCCTCCCCGCAGGAGGTGGTGATCCCGTCCACACCGAATTATTTCCGGCAGAACTCGTCCATCCTCGGCGGGGCCCTGTCGACCGGGGGCGTGGGCGAACAGGGGGTCTTCCATCGGCCCTCCGAGCTCAGGCGCGTGCTGTGGACCCGGTACAGCGACGGCAAGAGCCTCCCCGTCCCCGGAACTTCGCTGGCGGACCCCGCCGTCCACACGTTGACCACCGGTTCCGACGTCCTCGGGTACCTCAGTTTTGCCCTGCAGCAAGTCGAGTTGATCGACATGGTGTCCGGTACCTCCCGCACGCTGAAGCTCCCCGACGGCGTGGAGTTCCGCGACATCTACGGCTCGGTCGTCGTGGCCGCCGAGACGGTGGCGGGGCCGGGCGGCACCTCCTCGACCGTCTACCACCTGCTGAGCCCTGGAGAGGGCGGTTCCACGCTGGACCGGGTCGTGACCGGGCTGCCCCAGCGGGGCGTCGAGCCCGAGGCAGGGGACGCGACCTCGATCGTCTTCCAGACCAGGGCGGACGGGCAGGTCCGCTGGTCGATGGTCGACCCCGCCACCGGAGCGGTCTCCTCGCAGAGCGCCCCCGTGACGATCGGGGTCGAGGACTACCCCAGCGGCTTCCTGACGCCGCAGTACTTCGTCTGGTTCTACGGAGGCAGCACCGGAGTCGGGGGACCGGTGCGCTACGTGCCGCGTTCCGAGTTCGGTGCGGAGCCCGAGGTGGTGCCCATCCCGGAGTCGGCTCCGCGCGCCTACGACTACAACGTGGCGATCGTCGGGGACTGGCTGGTGTACCACCGGGGAGTGCCCCGGCAGGACGAGTCCCGGCAGGACATCATGGCCGTCCCGCTGCGCGGTGGATCGCCGATCACGCTCTTCACCAGGAGCGACCGCGGCAACATCGCGTCGGGGACCGACGGATCGGTCGCCGCGGTGGCCGGTGAGAACGCCGACGACTGGGGCGTCAAGCACGTCACCCAGGGTGCGGACGGCAACCTCGTCGTCTCCACCCTCTATGACCTGCCGTACCTGCCCGCGCCGGTGCAGGGTCTGGCGCTCGGGCAAGGGCGGCTGGTGGTCACGGACCGGTCGCTGCGCTACCAGGGCTACCACCAACGCACCCTGAGCACCGACGGCGCGGTGACGTACGGCGACCGGTCCTTGATCAGCTCTCCCGACTTCGTCGCCGGCGACAGCCCGCTCCACGCCCTCGGTGACGGGCGGTACATCGGCTTCTGGGGGTACTACTCGAACAAAGCGGTCCTCACGACCTGGGGCGACGAGCGCAACGTCGACTACTTCGAAGTGCCGCCGGATGGCGAGATCACCGACGCCAACGGCAGATACGTCGTCTACACGGTGGCCGCCAAGAACGCGCAGTACGTCTACCGCGTGGACTCCAACGGCAAGGACCCGTTGGAGCGCCCCGCTACTGCCGCGGCCGTGTGGGCGGGCGTGCTGTGGACGCCAGGCTCCGCCGCCGGCACTCTCACCACCACGGACCTGGCCACCCGGAAGACCACCGGCACGGTGAGCATCGGCTCCGGCTGCGTCCCCAGGGAACTGCAGGCGCTGGGCCGCTGGATCTACTGGGCCTGCGGCGCGGGCGGCAAGGCCGGGGTCTACGACCGCACGGCGCGCAAGAGCGTGCCGGTGCCCGGGGACCAGGCGCTGCTGGGCGACGGTTTCGTGGTCACCCATGACAAAGCGGCGGGCAAGCTGACGCTGACCGACGTCCACACGGGAAGCACACAGAGCCGGGTGGTCGGCGACCTGCCGGACACCGGCGCCGACGCACGTCATGTCCGGTGGGACGTCGACAAGTTCACCGATCGCATCGCCTATGTGGACGGCGACGAGCAGGTCCACGTCCTGGCCTCGGGGGTGCCCGTGCAGCCGCTGTCCACCGTGGACGTGGACAGCCGCCCGACGGCGCCGCGTGTGCGTTTCATCCTCTCCAAGCCGGCCGCTTCCTGGATCTTCAACATCAGGAACAAGGCGACTGGTGAATTCGGCGGTGGCGCCGCGGGCGAGGAGACCCGCGGGCTGGTGGACCTCGACTGGGACAGCAGCACCGATCACGAGCTCCTGCCGAACGGCACCTACGCCGGCACCCTCGTCGTCAAGCCCGCGGACGGTGCCGGGGCGCCGCTCACCGTCACCGCGGAGCACCGGATCACCGATGGCGATGAGGTGTGGCGGGACTTCGACGGCCAGGACGGCTTCGGAGAGCTGTTCGCCGTCGGCTCCAAGGGCGCGCTCAACGTGCGTACCGCGACGGGCACCGGCAAGCTGACACCGTCCGCCACCCTTGGCGGGGCGGTGTGGGATTCCAAGACCGTGGTGGTCCCCGTCGGCGACCTCAACCTGGACAACTGCAACGACCTGCTGGTCCGGCGTTCCTCCGGCGCCCTCGAACGCCACCTCGGGACGTGCGGCAAGAGCAAGCTGGGGGCCTCCACGCCGGCCCGCTTCGGCACGGGCTGGAACGGTTACAACGTGCTGACGTCGGCGGGTGATCTGAGTGGTGACGGTCGTGCGGACCTGATCGCGCGGCAGGCGTCGACTTCGGACGTGTGGCTGTACAAGGTGACCAGTGAGGGGAAGCTGGCGGCGCGGGTGAAGCTGGCCTCGCACTGGACGGGTTACAAGAAGATCGTGGGTACCGGCGACCTGAACGGTGACGGGTTCGGTGACCTCCTGGTCCAGGACAAGGCGAACGTCCTGTGGCGCTACGACGGGGACGGCAAGGGTCACCTCAAGCCGCGGGTGAAGCTCGCCTCGAACTGGGGTGTCTCGTACAACGCCCTGGTGGGCGTGGGGGACATCACCGGTGACGGCAAGAGCGATCTCATCGCCCGGGACACCGCGGGCAACCTGTACCGCTACACCGGCACCGGCAAGGGCACCTTCGGTACCCGCACCAAGATCGGCACCGGCTGGAACACCTTCAAGGGGATCTTCTGATGTCCCGCACGGGAGACTCCGCCCTGGACACGGCCCGTGCGGCGGGCCTCAGCGCCCGCCGCAGGACCTTCGCCGCCGCCGCGGTCGTCGTGCTGGGCGCCGGGTTGGGCCCGGTGGCGCTGCCGGCGGCCGCGGACCCGGGCACCCCGTCGGAGGCGGTCTTCCCCGCCGGTGTGCGCCCCACGCCGTTCAGGGAGACCCTGTACACCGCCGGTGGCTCGGGTTTCCTGCACACGCAGGAGGGCAACGGCTCGTACCTCTGGACGGACTTCACGAACGGCGGGACGACGGCGATCACGGCCATGAGCGCCGTGCTCAACTCGGGGCTCATGGGCTTCCCCGCGTCGAAGAGCATGTCGGTCCTGGACCTGGCGAGCGGCGAGCGCGTCACCACGGCCCTTCCCACCGGCCGGTACATCACCGGCGCGTTCACGATGTCCGAGGTCCTCACCTACGAGAAGCCCGCCGGGGGCACGATCACCGGACTGCACCTGCTGCGCACCGCCGAGGGGCAGGTGATCGACGTCGCCCTGCCGTCGGGCGCGGTGCCGGAGGGGTACACATCCATCCGTACCGTCGCCCAGGACCTGCGCGGCGCGGTGCTGGAACTGGGCGGAGGACCGTCCGGCAAGCGTCTGGTGCTGGTCGACTACGCCACGGGCGCGGTCACCGGCCTGTTCGGCTCGCTGAAGGTGCCGCCGTCCAGGATCGCGCTGTCCGCCGACCGCGTGCTCGGCTGGTTCGGCTCCGCGGGCGCGCTGACCGCCTGGGTCGTTCCGCGCGCGGACACGGCCGCGGAACCGAGGGCGGTCGTGATCCCTCCGCTGGAGGGCGCGTCCTTCCAGCCCGCGGTGACACTGGCCCTCGCGGGCGACTGGATCGTCGTCGCCCGCGCCTTGGACCCGCTCAGGTCGCGCCCGGGCGAGACGCTGACCGCGGTCCCGGTGGACGGTGGTGAGGCCCGGACGTTGCTGACGTACGCGACGAACCAGCTCGTCACCGCCGCGGACGGCAGTGTGCTGGCCGTGGGCGGTACCGGCGTCACGGACTGGGCGGTGCGCCGGGTGACGGCCTCCGGCGCCGGGCCCGTGGTCACCGAGGTCATGCCCCTCGACGCGGTCAACGCCCGGGTCGACGGCCTCGCCCTCGGCGCCGGGAAGCTGTCCGTCGCCTCCGTGGCGGACGGCAGCTCCCTGCGGGCGCTGTACGAGTTCGACCTGGCGCCGACCGGGGCCCCCGAGCCCGGGCCGCGGACGCTGCTCTTCCCGCTCCACGACTGGTACAAGCCCTGCCAGGCGGGCTCCGACTGCGTCGAACTCCACGCCTTGGGCGACGGGCACACCGCGTACGCCGATCACGGCGACTCGGTGAACTCACCACGCACCCCGAACTCGCTGGCCTCGGTCATCCTGCCGCACACCGGCAACCGGATCGTCGACTCCTCCGGGCGCTACACCGTGGCCAACGACGGCACCCAGGGCAAGCAGTACGTGGGGGACTTCGAACAGCACCGGGAGAACAACGTCACGCTGACCCGCACCACCACCGCCGCCTCGGTCTGGGGCACCGAACTGTGGAAGCCGGGACCGGCCAAGGGCACGCTCAACGTGTTCGACCTGAAGGCCCGGAAGACCTCGTCGGCCGTCGACGTCGGAGCCGGCTGCGTGCCGCAGGAACTGCAGACGGTCGGCCGCTGGGTGTACTGGTCCTGCGGGCCGACGGGCAAGGCGGGAGTCTGGGACCGCAAGGGCAAGAAGAGCGTCGCCGTGCCTTCGGGCGAGGCCCTGCTCGGCGACGGTTTCCTCGTCCGCCACGACCGTGCGTCGGGCAAGCTGCTGCTGACCGACTTCCACGGCGGAGCGGGCACGGCAGCGGTCACCGGCGAGTTCGCCGACCTGCCGGCGGAGGACGACCTGGTCTCCGACCGCCGGATCAGCTGGACCGTCGACAAGTACGGCGGGGACGTCGCCTTCGTGGACGCCGGCAACAGGATCCACGTCAAGCGCGTCGCCGTACCGCGTTCCCCGGTCACGTCGATCGAAGCCACCACGGACGACTACGCCAACCTGACGTGGCCGGCTTCCCAGAACGTCTGGCACGGGACCTGGCAGTTGTCCCGGCCGCCGGCGGGCTGGAGCCTCACCTTCCGGAACCCGGCGGGCAAGGCCGTGCGGACCGTCCGCGGCACCGCCCGCGAGGGGGCGCGGATCACGACGGACTGGAACGGCACCGACGACCACGGCGCCGTGGTGACGGGCGGCCGCTACACATGGACGCTGAGCGTGGACGTGGGCGACGGCAGCGGCCTCCGTACGGCGCACACCGGGACCATGCGGCTGGCCGGGGCCAGGAGCGCCTGGCGCGACCTCAACGCGGACGGGTACGGGGAGCTGGCGGCGTTGAGCCCCGACGGCATGCTCGACTTCCCGTCCCCAGGGGCGGGCGGTGCCGGCGGCTCCGACGGCTGGAACACCGGGTACCGGTTCGTCCCCTTCGGAGACCTCGACGGCGACCACTGCTCCGACGTCCTCGTCCGGAACACCGCGGGCGAGCTCTTCCGCTACAGCGGCCGGTGCCAGGGGGCGATCACCAAGAGCAGCCCCCGCCTGTCGCTGGGAACGGGCTTCCAGCAGTACAACGTGCTGACGTCGGCGGGTGATCTGAGTGGTGACGGTCGTGCGGATCTGATCGCGCGGCAGGCGTCGACTTCGGATGTGTGGCTGTACAAGGCCACGAGTGACGGGAAGCTGGCGGCGCGGGTGAAGCTGGCGTCGAAGTGGACGGGTTACAAGAAGGTCGTGGGTGCGGGGGACCTGAACGGTGACGGGTTCGGTGACCTGCTGGTCCAGGACAAGGCGAACGTCCTGTGGCGCTACGACGGGGACGGCAAGGGTCGCCTCAAGCCGCGGGTGAAGCTCGCCTCGAACTGGGGTGTCTCGTACAACGTGCTGGTGGGCGTGGGGGACATCACCGGTGACGGCAAGGCCGACCTGATCGCCCGGGACACCGCGGGCAACCTGTACCGCTACACCGGCACCGGCAAGGGCACCTTCGGCACCCGTACCAAGATCGGCGTCGTCTGGAACACCTTCAAGGGCATCTACTGATCTCCCGCAGGGGAGTCCCCGCCCTGGGCACTGCTCGTGCGGCGGGCCTCAGCGCCCGCCGCAGGAGCTTCGGCGGGCGCTGAGGACGCGGGGTGCGCGGCCGCGGTGAATGTGCCCTCTGTTGCCTGTGCGGATCCCGTTAGGCTTCGGCGACTTACGTGGGGGATACAGCCGGGGGGCTCGAGGACTACGCGGTGTCGATGAGGCGTGCCATGTGGCAGCCGTCCGGCCGTGCTTCGGCGACCTGAAGAAGAACGACTGCAACGACATGCTGGTCCGCACCGCCGCCGGCCAACTGCGCCTGTACGGCGGCGACTGCGAGAGCGACGCCTTCACGCCCAACGGCTCGTACACCTCGCTGGGGACGGGTTTCCAGCAGTACAACGTGCTGACCTCGGCGGGCGATGTCACCGGTGACAAGATCCCGGACCTGATCGCCCGGAAGTCCTCGACCTCGGACGTTTACCTCTACAAGGGCACGAGCGGCGGGAAGCTGTCGGCGCGGGTGAAGCTCGCCTCGAAGTGGACGGGTTACAAGAAGATCGTGGGCGCCGGGGACCTGAACGGCGACGGCATCGGCGACCTGCTGGTCCAGGACAAGGCGAACGTGCTGTGGCGCTACAACGGGGACGGCAAGGGCCACCTCAAGCCGCGGGTGAGGGTGGCCTCCAACTGGGGCGCCTCGTACAACGCCGTGCTCGGCATCGGCGACCTCACCGGTGACGGCAGGGCCGATCTGATCGCCCGCGACACCGCGGGCAACCTCTACCGCTACAACGGCGACGGCAAGGGTTCCTTCGGCTCGCGGACGAGGATCGCGACCAAGTGGCAGACCCTCAAGGGCGTGTTCTGACGCGAGGGACGATGACGAGCGGGGCGGGGCGTTCCCCGCGCACCGTCGCCCGGACGCTCGACGGCTGACGGAGCGGGCGCCGCGGGGGGCGCCGTCGGGTTCGTCCGAGGAAAAATACGGTCGATTTCGGCCACTGGCCGAGGCATGCCAAGCCCTCAACGAGGGAATCGCTGGGGGCATGACAATTCCAAAAGGATCGGACGAGGCCGGGACGCCCCCGGCCCCGGTCTCCGACGAGGAACGCCTCCGCCAACTCGGCTACACCCAGGTGCTGGCCCGCCGGATGTCCGCGTTCTCCAACTTCGCGGTCTCCTTCACCATCATCTCGGTCCTCTCCGGCTGTCTGACCCTCTACGCCTTCGGCATGAACACCGGCGGCCCCGCCGTGATCACCTGGGGCTGGCTGGCCGTCGGGCTCATGACGCTGGTCGTCGGCCTGGCGATGGCCGAGATCTGCTCCTCGTACCCGACCTCCGCCGGCCTGTACTACTGGGCCCACCG
This sequence comes from Streptomyces sp. NBC_00510, assembly GCA_036013505.1. NCBI lineage: Bacteria > Bacillati > Actinomycetota > Actinomycetes > Kitasatosporales > Streptomycetaceae > Streptomyces > Streptomyces sp. NBC_00510. The sequence continues at coordinate 5,355,425 of CP107851.1, forward strand.
GCTCGCCCCGCCGCGCAGTGCCGCGGCCTGGGCCTGGTTCGCGGGCTGGTTCAACGTGCTCGGCCAGGTCGCCGTCACCGCCGGCATCGACTTCGGCGCCGCGAGCTTCCTGAACGCCTACCTGGACCTGCAGTTCGGCTTCAGCAGTACCCCGGGCCACACGATCGTCCTGTTCGCCGCGATCCTGCTGTTGCACGGGCTGCTCAACACCTTCGGCGTCCGCATCGTCGCGCTCCTCAACGACATCAGCGTGTGGTGGCACGTGCTCGGCGTCGGCCTGATCGTCGGCGCGCTCGCCTTCGTGCCGGACCGGCACCAGTCGACGTCGTTCGTCTTCACCCACTTCGTCAACAACACCGGCTGGGGCAGCAGCTTCTACGTGGTCCTGCTCGGCCTGCTGATGGCGCAGTACACCTTCACCGGCTACGACGCCTCCGCCCACATGACCGAGGAGACCCACGACGCCGCCACCGCCGGGCCGCGCGGCATCGTCCGCTCCATCTGGATCTCCTGGATCGCGGGCTTCGTGCTGCTGCTCGGCTTCACCTACGCGATCCGGTCCTACGACGACGTCCTCGCCACGCCGACCGGCGTCCCCCCGGCGCAGATCCTCATCGACGGCCTCGGCGACGTCGGCGGCAAGCTGCTGCTGCTCGTCGTCATCGGCGCCCAGCTCTTCTGCGGGATGGCCTCCGTCACCGCCAACAGCCGCATGATCTACGCCTTCTCGCGCGACGGGGCGCTGCCCTTCTCCGCGGTCTGGCACCGCATCAACCCGCGGACCAGGACGCCCACCAACGCCGTCTGGCTGGCCGCGCTCGGCGCGCTCGTCCTGGGCCTGCCGTACCTGATCAACCTGACCGCGTACGCCGCCGTGACCTCCATCGCCGTCATCGGCCTCTACATCGCGTACGTCATCCCGACCTTCCTGCGCCTGGGCAAGGGGGACGACTTCGAGCGCGGCCCCTGGCACCTCGGCCGCTGGTCCCGCCCGATCGGCGTCATCGCCGTGACGTGGGTCGTCTTCATCACCGTGCTCTTCATGCTGCCCCAGGTCAGCCCGGTCACGGTCGACACCTTCAACTACGCGCCGATCGCCGTGCTGGTCGTCCTCGGTTTCGCCGCGACGTGGTGGTTCGTCTCCGCCCGCCACTGGTTCCTCCGCGACCGGGGCCCCGCCTCCGCCGAGCTCCCCGACCCCGCCCCTGCCCCCGCCCCGGCCGACCCCTCCGGCTGACCTCCCCGCCCCCTCGCCGGCGGCGGCCGCGCCGCACGGGCCGAATGCGCTCGGAGCTACGGCCGCCGTCCGGCTATGCTGCGGGGTGCGGGCCGTTAGCTCAATTGGCAGAGCAGTGGACTTTTAATCCATTGGTTGTGGGTTCGAGTCCCACACGGCCTACCCGCAGGCGGTTGGTCTCGCCACCGCTGTCCTGCGTGAATGCGGCCCCACCGGTTCAGACCGGTGGGGCCGCAGCTTTTCGGCCGACCTGAAAAGCCGTCTGCTGGCCCGCTGCCGGCCCGAAGCGCGGGCGATCATGGGTGGTGTTCACCACACTTCGGAGTCACTGCCCCGCCATTCGATCAGCCTGAGGGGTCGCGGCCGGCTCGTTGGAGATGCAGCGTGAGGCCGATGGCCGCCACAAAGAGAATGGTCGCGCCAAGCGTGTCAGGGGTCCCATGGTCCCTATCACTGGCGGCCATGCAGGCCGCACCTGCTACGCCGAGCAGGTACCGAGTAGCAGAGAGCCAGAGGCGTCGCTTCACCTCGGCGACCACTACGACGAGACCGAAAATGCCGATCGCAGAGTAGGCAACCGCGCCGATCCAGTGAGCTGCCGACATCGGCGGATGATCTCACGCCAGCCATGGTGCGGACTAGGCCCGGGCATGGGTGTGGCCCCACCGCCCGACACGGCGGTGGCTCGGCCGTCGGCCTCCCGTGGTGGTTGCCGTCGGAGGCCGGTGGCGGTCTCAGGCGGCGCCAGCGCGTCGGGCGCGGATGCGGGCCAGGAGCGCGGCGCCGTTGGCGTCGGGGCGCTCGACGAGGTGGGCGTGCTCGGGGTGGGCGTACAGGATGAGCTGGGCCCGGATGCGCCGCCGGCCTCGCCGACCGGTACGGCGTTGCCCTCGACGAGCCCGCTGCAGTGGGAGCAGAGTTGGATCATCGCAGGCCCTCCCGGTGGCAGGAGCAGCCGCAGCGCGGGGTGACGAGGATGTTCGGGTAGCCGGGCATCGCGTAGTCGTCGAGCCGCTCGTCTCGCGAGGTAGCCCCCGTACCCCTGGCGTCCTGATCATGGATTGGCAGCCGAAAGAGCCCCGGTGGCGGCAGCTGTACGCGCTCGTGGAGGAGCGCATCGCAGACGGCACGTACCCGCCCGGCGGCCGGCTGCCCTCGCTGATGGAGCTGCAGCAGGAGTTCGGTATCGCTGTGGCGACCGGACAGAAGGTGCTGCGCCAGCTGCGCGACGACGGCCTCGCCGTCATCGACCCCGGGCTGGGCACGTTCGTGACCGAGCTGCCCAAGCCGGAAGCCTGAGGACGCACGTGACACGGCATCTGCTCTGACGGACGGGCGCTGAGGGTGCCGTCATGAGATCCCGTCCGGAAGGACAGCGGGGGGCTCAACACTGCTTGCGTCGGTGCGCGGCTACTGGTGGGATCCGGCTGCGATGCGGGTGCTCCGGGTCCGTTAAGACGAAGCCTGATGTGTCCCATATTGATCGCGGACCTGCCACGTCACGCACCCGCAACTACGCGCTTGACGTGCTCTTCTGGCACGGTGTCCCCCACACGTGTCAAACCAGGGGGGACGCTATGTCTACGCCTCAGTACCCGCCGCCGCCGGGACCGCCCGCGGGGCCGCCGTATCCGCCGCCTGGGTGGCAGCAGCCCGGATGGGCCGGCCCGCCGCCGCAGCCGCGGAAGTCCAACACCGGGAAGATCATCGGGTTCGGGTGTCTCGGCGTCGTCGTCCTCGTCGTCCTCGTCGTCATCAGCGGCGTCGTCGGGGTCCTGGCCACCAGGGGCGGCAGCAGCGACCCGAAGCCCGGGGCGTCGAAGGAGCCCAACCGGGCCCCGGCCGCCCCGTCGGAGTCGAAGGACAGTGGCGACGACGAGGAGGAGGCCGGGGCGACGGGTGAAGTGAAGATCGACGCGTGCACCATCGATGACCTCATCAAGTGGCCGGCGGCCGAGCTGACCATCACCAACCGCAGCTCGAAGACGTCGGACTACGTGGTGCAGGTCGAGTTCGTGGACTCCAGCGGCAAGCGCATCGCCGAGGGGCTCGCCGCTACGAAGAACCTTGAACCGGGACAGCAGGCGAAGGAGACGGCGCAGGGCCTGAACAAGGCCACGGGGAAGATCACGTGTCGGGTCACCGAGGTGACGCGCTACGCGTCCTGACCCTCCGCAGACGTGACGACATGACGGCACGGCACGGCACGGCGCGGCACGGGTTCGGGGCCCGCGCGCCCTACCGCGGGGCCCCCGTCCGGAGTGCATCCGGACGGGGGCCCGAGGCGTTGCGGGGGTCGGCCGGCGGGGTCAGCCGGCGCAGAACTTGAGGCGCTTCAGGGTGTCGTTGATGGCCTTGCCCTGGGCTTCGGTGAGCTCGTTGCCGTGGTAGGTGAAGCTCCGGGCGGCCTCCGCGTCCGCCTGGGGGTCGTTGCTGTTGATGGCGCCGCACAGGTTGCGGGCGGCGTCGATGGCCTTGTCGGGGTCCTTGGCGAAGTCGGGGTTGATGGCCTGCAGGGCGGCGATGAGCGCGGCCCGGTCGGCTCCCGTGGGGGAGGCCGGGATCCCCGCCTCGGGCAGGGACTTCTCGGGGTCGGCCTGGGAGACCGGGGACGCGGACGACACGGCGGTCTCGGGCGCCGTGGCGGCGGTGTCGGCGGAGGAGCTGCAGCCGCTGAGGGCCATGCCCGCGACGGCGAGCAGCAGTGTGGTTGCGGCGATATGTGTGCGCATGTCGGGATTATGACCTTTCGCCCTGCCTTAGGTGGTGGAGGCGGCCTGCGGCAGGGGTGTGACATGCGGGGCAAGTCGTCGGCCCCGGGGTGGTGGTGACGGACGGGCACGGCCCCGGCGGCCGCTACGCCGGGGTCGTGCCGCGGCGGCGGGCCTCGTCGGGGATGGGGAGTTCGAACCAGACGACCTTGCCCGTGCCCAGGCGGCGGGCGCCCCAGTGGTCGGCGAGGCGGTCGACGACGTACAGGCCGCGCCCGTTCTCGTCCTCCGGTCCGGCCCTGTGTACCCGGGGGACCAGGGGCGAGTCGTCGCCGACCTCGCAGCGCAGCACGTCGGTGCGCAGGAGGCGCAGGGTGATGGGGCGGGAGGCGAAGCGGACGGCGTTGGTGACGACCTCGCTGACGAGCAGTTCGGTCGTCTCCAGCATGGGGTCGAGGCCCCAGCGGTGCAGGGCGCGGCGGGTGAGGCGGCGGGCGCGGCAGGCGGTCTCGGGCTGGGGGGTGAGGTACCAGTAGGCGACGCTGTGCGTGGGGAAGCCGTCGAAGCGGGCGGCGAGCAGCGCGATGTCGTCGTCGCGGGAGCCGCCGGGGCCGAGGTCGCCGAGCGCCTGGTCGCACAGGGCCTCCAGGGGTGGCGGGACGAGGTCGCGGCCGGGGGTCTGGATGCGGGCGAGGAGGTTCTCCACGCCGGTCCAGATGTCCTGGCCGCGGGACTCGACCAGGCCGTCGGTGTAGAGGAGCAGCGTGGCCCCGGTGGGCGCGGGCATCTCGACGGTCTCGAAGTCGATGCCGCCGACGCCGATCGGCGCGCCCGCGGGTACGGGCAGCACCTCGCCCTTGCCACCGGGGAGCAGGACGACCGGCGGCAGATGGCCGGCGTTGGCGATCAGCAGGCGGTGCGAGATGGGGTCGTAGACGGCGTACAGGCAGGTGGCGATGTGCTCGATGCCCAGCCGCTGGGCCTGTTCGTCGAGGTGGTGCAGGACCTCGTCCGGGGGCAGGTCGAGGCCGGCGAGGGCCTGCACGCTGGTGCGCAGCTGGCCCATGATCGCGGCGGAGGTCATCGAGTGGCCCATCACGTCGCCGACGACGAGCGCGACGCGGCTGCCGGGCAGCGGGATGGCGTCGTACCAGTCGCCGCCCACCCGCGCGGTCTCGGACGCGGGCAGGTAGCGGCTGGCCAGCCGGACCCCGGTGGGCTCGGGGAGGGAGGCCGGGAGCATGGTGCGCTGCAGCGCGTCGGCGACGGACGCCTCGTGGCCGTACATCAGGGCCTTGTGGGCGCCGAGCGCGGTGTGGGTCGCGAGTTGCGAGGCGACCAGCAGGTCGTCGGCGGTGAAGGGGGCGCGCTCGGGCCGGCGCAGCAGGGTGAGGGTGCCCATGAGGCGGTTGCGGCCGTGCAGCGGGGCGATGATCAGGCGACGGCCGGGTGGCAGCGTGCCGGGCGGTCCGACCACCGGGCCGAGCAGCTCCCTGACGGCGGTGGCGATGCCGGGGGCGTCGCCGAAGACCGGGCGGCCCTCCCGCAGCAGCCGGGTGAGCCGGCCGGTGGTGCTGAGCCGGACGCACTCCGACACCCCCTGCGCTCCGGGGCGGTTGACGCACCGCAGCGCGATCTGCGGCGGCTCCGGCGCGGCGGCCTCCGCGTCCGGTGACGGCAGCCCCGGAGGCGGCCGCTCCGTGGTGCGCCGCCGCGTGGGGTGCAGGTGCAGGACGACGGGACCCGCGGTGTCCCGGCCCTGCGTCCCCTCCCCGGTCAGCAGCGGGTCGTGCAGATGGACGAAGATCGCGTCGGCGAAGGCGGGGACGGCCGCCGTGTCCAGCTCGCGCAGCGTCTCGTCCAGGTCCATGCCGGCGGCGATGCGCCGGGTCGCGGCGTCGAGGTAGCGGAGCCGGTCGGTCTGCGGCTGCCCGGGCGCGCGGGGCGCGTCGGCGTCCCGGGGCCATGGCGTGCGCCGCTCGGGGGGTTCCGCTCCGCCCCCGGTCGGGCCGGGGTCTTCGCCTGGGGTGCGATGCCGTCCCACGTCCTGGTCCCGTCCCGCCTCAGTCGATTCGCCGGCAACAGAGGAACACCTGTTCCTCCGGCGGTACGTCGCTGAAGGCCGGGGCGTAGGTGTACGAGAACTCCTTGACGATCTCGAAGCCGCCCGACTCGATGACGTGCAGCAACTCCTCCCGGAGGTAGCCGGAGACGCGGATGGTGCAGCCCAGGAACGGGATGGCGAAGTCGTCCACGTCGGCCTCCACCATCGACAGGGCGAACAGCCCGCCCGGGACCAGCAGATGGTGGATCGTGCGGAGGGCGTGCGGGATCTCGGCGCGCGGCAGCATCAGCAGGGAGAAGAAGGCCGCGACGGCGTCGAAGCGGCCCAGCGGGGCCGGGCCGCCGGGGCGCAGGTCGGCGATGTCCAGCTGGTGGAAGGTGGCGTGGGGGACGTACGTCCGGGCCAGTTCGAGCATGCCCTCGGACAGGTCGATGCCCACGACGTCGAACGCCGCGTCGCTCAGCTGCCGGGCGGTGGGGAGTCCGGTGCCGCAGCCGAGGTCCAGTACGCGGGACCCGGGCGGCAGGGTGTCCACGAGCCACAGGCCGGCGGAGAACTGCCCCTCCTTGTGCGGGAAGGCCTCGTCGTAGCGGTCGCCGATGGCGTCGAACGCCTCGGCCTGGCCGCTCCGGTCAGGCCGGCCGCTCTCATAACCGCCCCACACGGTCTTGTCGATCACGAAAAATCCCTTTCGTGCCCACTTTGAATTATCCCATGGAGTCCTTTTGTCGCCTCTTGATGGAATCTGACCCTCTGGCCACGGGGGTCGCAGGAGCCACGGAACGCCACCGGGGTCACAAGGGGCGTCCGGTCCCTCTCTCTCCGTGCACGGGTGGTGCTGCCGCGCCGTCCGTTACGGACGGGGCGCGTGCGCCGGGGTGGACCACGCCCGTATCGTGGGGCCACCGCGAGCACGCCGGCCCGGGGCCGCTCCGCCGCGCGCACGCCGCCGACGCCCACCGCACTTGCCAGGAACCGGACCTCATATGACCGCACCCTCCTTGCACAGCACCGCCGACATCGCCTCCCTCCCCGCGGAGGCGCGCGACGACCTGCGCGCCTACGCGGAGCTCGGCGGCTTCACGCTGACGACCGACACCCACGCCTGGTACGCGGCCGTGGACACCGTCGCCGGCCCCGAGGAGGCCCGCGCCGCCTCCACCGTCCTCGCGGAGCTGCGCGGCCGTGACCTGCCCGCGCTGCGCGCCGCCGCACACCGCCTGGAGGAGACCGAGGCCCTGGGCATCGACACCCCCCGCACGGTGGCCGAGGGCGGCCGGGCCGTGTCGCTGCTGCTGCGGGTGCGCCTGACGCTGCGCACGCTCAGCGCCGACGTGTACGACGTGGCCGAGGCCGAACTGGACGACCTGGTCGCCGCCACCGCGAGCGGCGCCTGGCGCCGGGACCGCGGGGTGAAGGTCACCTGGCTGCGCCGCCGCTCGCTGCGGGGACGCGTCCGCGGGCTGGCCACCGGGCGGCCGCGGCGCGACGCCGCCCACACCGCCCTGGCCTCCGCGGCCTCCGAGCGCACCGACTGGGCCGCCCTCGGCGGCGCCGGCCGCCCGGCCGTCCCCACGGACGCGGACTTCCTCGACGACGCCTCCCGCGCCGCCGAGGCCGCCGTCACCGGGCTCACCGAACTGGGCCGCCTCCTGCGTCCCGAGGCCGCGCTGACCACCCTGCCCTTCGAGGAGCTCGCGGAGCTCCTCGACCGCCTCGCCGCGGACGAGGGCACGCTGTACCGGCTGCCCAACCTCAAGGCCACCCGCGACCGCCTGGAGGAGCAGGGTCTCGGCGCGGTGCTCGCGGAGCTGACGGAACGTCGGGCGGACACGGCCGAGGTCGTCGCGCTGCTGGGCGAGGCGGAGACCCCCGTCGTCCCCGAACCCCGCACCACGTCGGAAGCGGCGGAGGGGACTCCTGCGGAGGCGGAGGCCGTTGCCGAGGCTGCGTTGGCCGAGGCACCGGTGACGGAGGAGGCGTCGGCGGAAGAGACGCCTGCGTCTGCCGAGCCCGAGCCCGGGCCCGAGCCGGTCGTCGAGGCGGAGGCACCCGCTGCCGAGCCTGAGGAAGAGTCGCCTGCTCCCGCTGAGGCGGAGGCGGTTGACGAGGCTGCGCCCGTCGAGGTGGAGGCGGAGCCGGTCGCCGCGGAGGCTCCTGCCGCGGAGCCCGAGCCCGAGCCCGAGGCGGTTGACGAGGCCGCGCCCGTCGAGGCCGAGCCCGAGGCCGTCGTGGAGCTGGAGACGGCGCCTGCCGAGCCTGAGTTGGTGGCGGAGGCTGCGCCTGCCACCGAGGCCGTGGCCGTTGCGGAGCCGGTAATGGAGGAGGCGCCTGTCGCCGAGCCCGAGCCCAAGGCCGAAGCCGTCGCGGAGCCCGTGGCGGAGGAGGCACCTGCTTCCGCCGAGCCGGAGCCGGTGGTCGAAGAGGCCGCCGCAGCCGAGCCCGAGCCCGAGCTTGAGCCCAAGGCCGAAGCCGTCGCGGAGCCCGTGGCGGAGGAGGCACCTGCTCCCGCCGAGGCGGAGCCTGTCGCCGAGCCGGAACCGGTGGCCGAAGAGGCCCCCGCAGCCGAGCCCGAGCCTGAGTTGGTGGCGGAGGCTGCGCCTGTCGCCGAGCCCGAGCCCGAGCCCGAGGCCGAAGCCGTCGCGGAGCCCGTGACGGAGGAGGCACCTGCTTCCGCCGAGCCGGAGCCGGTGGTCGAAGAGGCCCCCGCTGCCGAGCCCGAGGAGGAGCCCGCCGCGGCGAACCCGGTGGGGCGGCGGCCGCGGAAGCCGTCGATCACGCCGGGGAAGGCCGTGACGGCGTACTCGGCGGAGGAACTGACCGCGCTGGTGCGGTGGATCGACGGCGACGGCGAGAAGCGGTCGGACGACGAACTGCTGCGTGCCGCGATGAAGGAGCTGGGCTTCGCCCGGCTGGGGCCGCGCATCAAGGAGGCCCTCGGCGCCGCCGTGGCCGAGGCGCGCGGCTGACGGGGCCGCGCGTCATCCGGCGCGCGGCAGGGGTTTGGCGACGACCCGCACCAGGACGGTGCGGGTCGTCGCGTTGTGGCAGGCGTCGGTGATGGTGGCGGTGAACGCGTCGGTGCCGGAGAAGTCCTCGTGCGGGGTGTAGGTGAAGAGGCCGTTGCCCTGCTGGACGACGATGCCCCGCACGGGCTCGCTGTGGGCGGTGACGGCCGTACCGCTGCCGCTGACGCCCTTGAGGACGTCGCCGGTGGCGTGGCCGTGCGGGCCGGACGTGACGCGCAGCAGGCCCGGTACGAGGACGGGGCGGGGGACGACCCAGACGCGGTGGGCGGCGCGGTCGGAGACGTACAGCCGCCCGTCCGGGGCGAGGGCGGTGCCCCAGCGGGTGCGCGGGGAGGGGTAGAAGAGGGAGCCGTCCTCCGTGACCGCCAGCCCGTGGACGTCGCTCGTGGAGACCCGGGCGGTGCCCGGTACGGGGGTGACGCGGCCGTCGCGGTCGAGGCGCCGGACGCGGCCGTCGACGACGGCGTAGACGGTGCCGGCCCGGTCGGCGGCGAGGGCGTCGACGGTGGCGCCGGGGAAGGAGCGGACCGGGGCCTTGCCGCCGGGTGGGAGCCGCCGCAGTCCACCGGCCGCACCGCCCGAGACGTACACGGAGCGGTCGCCGCCGACGGCGACGGCGTCGTGCCGTCCGGCCTCGGTGAGCAGCGTGGTCGTGCCGCGGCCGTCGGCGCCCACGGAGACGGCCTTGCCCTCGCCGGAGACGTAGACCGTGCCGTCCGGGCCGACGGCCAGGCCGTACGGGGCGAAGTCGGTGGTCGCGAAGGTCGTGATGACGGGTGCGGCGCCGGCCGCGCCCGGGGTGACGCGGCGGACGGCGCGGTTGGCGGAGTCGGCGATGTAGAGGCGGCCCGCGGTGTCGGTGGCGAGCCCGGCCGGGTCGTGCAGGGTGGCCGCGGTGGCGGCGCCGTCCCCGCCGTGGCCGGGCGCGCCGGTGCCTGCGTAGGCGACCGGGGCGCAGCCCGCGGCGGGGGCCGGGGCGGCGGTGCCGGGGGTGAGCAGCACGGTGACGGCCGCGAGCAGGGCGGCGGCGAGGGCGGGCCGGTGGCGGCGGCCGGGCCGTCCGAGGGGTGGGCGCACGTCGGGCTCCGCGGGATGAGGTGGGGCGACCGGTACTGACGGGACGTCATCAATGTGGCAATCCCCGCCGGTCCCGGCGCGCCGGGTGACCCATCGGGGGGTCGCCCGAACGGTGGCGCGTCCGTGCCAGGGCGTCCACCGGTGGGTGCGGTGTCGCGGTTACGCCACGGCGGACTCGCAGATTTAACCTCTTCGCCCTTGTCATGTCTGTTTCTACGCGCGTAACTTGAGCCGGTCCGCCGTGCGCTGCCCGCTGTTGACGGGCTGTTGGACCCCGATAGGAGAAACCCTCGTGCCGATCGCCAGACCGAGCCGACACCGCAGCCGCGCCGCGGCGCTCGCGCTCATATCGACCGGAATCGCCGCGTCCGTCGTGCTGACCGGGCTGCCCGCCGCCCACGCGACCCCCTCCAGCGGGGCGGTCGTCGCCGAGGTGTACGGCGGCGGCGGCAACTCCGGCGCGACGCTGACCAACGACTTCGTGGAGCTCGCGAACGCCGGTTCGGCCGCGTACGACCTGGCCGGCTACAGCGTGCAGTACCTGCCCGGTACGCCGTCCGCCTCCTCCAAGTGGCAGGCGACCGCGCTGACCGGGTCGATCGCCCCCGGCGGCCGCTACCTCGTGTCGGAGTCCGCCGGCACCGGCGGCACGACGCCGCTGCCGGCCGCCGACGCCAGTGGCTCCATCGCCATGAGCGCCACCTCGGGCACCATCGCCCTGGTCAACGGCACCACCCCGCTGACCTGCATCACCGCCGCCGACTGCACCGCCGACCCGCGCGTGGTCGACCTCGTCGGCTTCGGCACCGCGGTCGTGCGCGAGGGCAGCGGCCCCGCGGCCGGCGCGAGCAACACCGCCGCCGTCGCCCGCGGCGCGTCGCTGGCCGACACCGACGACAACGCCGCCGACCTCACCGCGGGCGCGCCGACCCCGGTCAACGCCGCCGGGCAGACCCCGGGCGGCGGCACCACGGACCCGACGCCCGACCCCGAGCCGACCGAGCCCGGCACCACCCGGATCCACGACATCCAGGGCACCACCCGGGTCTCCCCGCTCAAGGGCCAGACCGTCACCCGGGTCCCCGGCATCGTCACCGGCGTGCGCACCACCGGCTCCAAGGGCTACTGGATCCAGGACCCCGAGGCCGACACCGACGCCCGCAGCAGCGAGGCCGTGTTCGTCTACACAGGCTCCGTCACGCCCACCGTCGCCGTCGGCGACAAGGTGCTGGTGACTGGCAAGGTCTCCGAGTACTACCCGGGCACCGGCAGCCAGTCGGTCACCGAGGTCACCGGCCCGACCGCCACCGTGCTCTCGGCCGGCAACGCCCTGCCCGCGCCCGTCACGCTGGACGCGTCCACCGTCCCGGCGGCGTACGCGCCCGACGCCGGCGGCGGCAGCATCGAGGGCCTGCCGCTCGACCCGGCCGGGTACGCGCTGGACTTCTACGAGGCCCACGAGGGCGAGCTGGCGCGGTTCTCCGACGCCCGAGTCGTCGGCGGCACCACCCAGTACCACGAGGTCTGGGTGACCGTGAAGCCGGCCGAGAACCCCACCCGCCGCGGTGGCACGGTGTACGGCTCGTACGCCCAGCCCAACACCGGCCGCATCAAGGTCATGTCGATCGGCGCGGGCACCGACGTCCCGACCGCCGACGTCGGCGACGAGCTGGCCGGCACCACCACCGGAGCGATCGACTACGACGGCTTCGGCGGCTACAACCTCCAGGCCACGCAGCTGGGCACGCTGGTCGACAACGGCCTCAAGCGCGAGGTGACCCGCAAGCAGAAGGGCGGCGAGCTCGCGGTCGCCACGTACAACGTGGAGAACCTCGACCCCACCGATCCCGCGGACAAGTTCGCGCGGCTCGCCGACGGCGTCGTCACCAGCCTCTCCTCGCCCGACATCGTGGCGCTGGAGGAGATCCAGGACAACAACGGCGCCACCGACGACGGCACCGTCGCCGCCGACCAGACCGTGCAGAAGTTCATCGACGCCATCGTCGCGGCCGGCGGCCCCCGCTACAGCTGGCGCTCCGTCGACCCCACGAACGACACCGACGGCGGTGAGCCCGGCGGCAACATCCGCCAGGTCTTCCTCTTCAACCCGCACCGCGTGCAGTTCACCGACCGCGCCGGCGGCGACGCCACCACCGCGGTCAAGGCGGTCAAGACCCGCAAGGGCGCCGAGCTGTCTGTCTCCCCGGGCCGGATCAACCCGGGCAGCGAGGCGTGGAACGCCAGCCGCAAGCCGCTGGTCGGCGAGTTCCGCTTCCACGGCAAGCCGGTCTTCGTCATCGCCAACCACTTCAACTCCAAGGGTGGCGACCAGCCGCTGCACAGCGTCAACCAGCAGCCGGTGCGCAGCTCCGAGACCCAGCGGAAGCTGCAGGCCACCGAGGTCAACACCTTCGTGAAGTCGCTGCTCGCGGCCGACCGGGACGCCAACGTCGTGGTCCTCGGCGACCTCAACGACTACGAGTTCTCCGGCACGGTGTCCACCCTCACCTCGGGCGGCGTGCTGAAGGACCTGCTGACCACGCTGCCCAAGTCCGAGCGCTACACCTACGTCTACGAGGGCAACTCGCAGTCGCTGGACCACATCCTGCTCAGCCCGGCGCTGCGTGACTTCGACTACGACGTGGTGCACATCAACGCGGAGTTCGCCGACCAGGCGAGCGACCACGACCCGCAGATCGTCCGCATCAAGCCGGACGGCTGCTGACGCACCCATGCTGAGGGCGGCACCGGCGCGACGCCGGTGCCGCCCTCGCGGCGTCACGGCGTCACGGCGCCACCGCGTCACCGGGGGTCGGGCTCCGGGTCGGGGAACCCGCTGGCGGTCGTGTCGGCGCCGGTCCACGCGGCCAGCAGCTGCAGGGCCGCCTCGGAGGTGGAGCCGGGCTCGGCCGTGTGGATGCACACGAGCTGGTCGCTGTCGCCGGGGAAGAGCACGTGCTCGTACGACAGGGTGAGGTCGCCGACGACGGGGTGGTGGTAGAGCTTCACCCCGTGCAACCTCTGCCGCACGTTGTGGTCGGCCCACCAGGCGCGGAATTCGGCGCTCTTGATGGTCAGCTCGCCGACCAGCTCGGTCAGCCCCGGGTCGTCGGGATGGCGCGCCGCGTCCAGGCGGAGGGCGGCGACCGCCTCGGCGGCGTGCTTGTCCCACTCTCGGTACAGGTCGCGGGCCGCGTCGTCGAGGAACATGAAGCGGGCGAGGTTGCGGTCGCGGTGCGGCAGCGCGTCGAAGTCGGTGATCAGCGTGCGGGCCAGCCGGTTCGCGGCCAGCACGTCCGTGCGGCGGCCGATGACGAACACGGGGGTGCGGTCGCCCAGCAGGTCCAGCACGCGGTGGACCTCCGGGCGCACCCGTTGCGGCCGCTGCGGCCTGCGGCGGGGCGGGGTGCGGTGCCGCGCCAGCTCGAAGAGGTACGCGCGCTCGGCCGCGTCCAGTCGCAGGGCGCGGGCGACGGCGTCCAGCACCGCCTCCGAGACATTCAGGTGCCTGCCCTGCTCCAAACGGGTGTAGTAATCGGTGCTCACCCCGGCCAGCCGCGCCAGCTCCTCCCGCCGCAACCCCGGCACACGGCGCGGCGCACCGCTGACGGTGATGCCGGCGTCCTGCGGGCTCAGCCGGTTCCTGCGGGCCCGCAGGAAGTCCCTGAGCTCGGCGTTGTGCTCCATGTGTTCCAGTATGGGCGGCCGATCATGAGGCGGCCCGGTGCGGCTGGACCCGCCGGCGGCTACCCGGACGGAGGGCTCTCCTCAAGGCGGTCCAGCCGTTCCAGCCGCTCCTGGAAGCGGTCCAGCATCTCCCTGAGCCGTTCCGCCTCCACCAGCAGCTCCTCGTGCAGCGGCTCCTCGGCGGCGCCCGGTCCGGGCGGTTCGCCGGTCACGTTCACCCAGGGCCCGGCCAGCCGCGCGAACTCCGTCGGCCGCAGCACCCGCAGCCCCGCCGCGCAGCGCCGGCAGGACGCCGTCAGCGCACGCCAGCCCGGCAGCCCGGTGCCGTCGCGCACGAACACCCGGGCGGCCCGCCCGCACCGGCAGGCGCCCATGCGCACGGTGCGCACCCGCTGCCGGGCGTAGCGCGTCCCGCGCTCGTACCGGGTGTACGCGCCCAGCACGCTCACCTGGAGCACCACCGCGTCCCGGCAGTCCGTCGCGCAGGTCAGGGCCTGTGCCTCGGCGGCCGTGTGCAGGCAGTAGAACCCGCAGTCGCAACCCCGGGCCGGGCTGCGGTGCCGCCGCCCGTAGCCGCACACGGCGTCGTCGAGGGCGCCGTACACGATCCGCCCGCCCAGCGACACGCCCCGGAAGCCCACGCGGGCGCCGTCGTGCGCCAGCATCGGGAAGGCCAGCTTGTACCCCGTGGGGGGCACCGCCGGCCGTTCCTCGGGCAACCGGCGGGCGAACCTCACCGTGCCGCGGCCTCGGCGGGCTCCGCCTCGGGGGCCGGGGCGGCGTCCGGGGCCCGGCCGGCGGGGGCCTTCTCCTCGTCCACGAGCCGCTCCCGGCCCGTGAGCTCCTCGTCCGTCTCCTCCGCGTAGCCGTTCGCCAGTGCCCTGCCCAGCTTCATTGCGGCCTCCAAGATCGGGCGAATCCCCCGTACGGGGGGTACTCGGGCATCATGACGCACCGGGCCGCCGCCGGGGTAGGGCGCCTCGGAGCCCGGCCCGCCCCGATTTCCTGTCCGTTACACACAACTCCCCGCACGACCCGTGTGAATGACGGTGCGTCAGCGTAGGCTGGGAATGAGGGGAGGCGTCATGGACACGTACGTGACCATCGAGCTGGAGGGCGGCAAGGACCCGGCCGAGGACCTGCGCAGACTGGAGGTCTGGCTGCGGGCCGAGGAGGAACTGGCGCCGCTGGTCGTTCGCAGGGAGCGGCCCGCCGACGAGAGCATGGGCGTCGCCTACGACCTGCTCCTCATGGTCCTCCAGGAGACGCTGCAGGCCACCGCCCTCACGCTGCTCCGCGCCCTGCGCAACCATCTGCGCAACCAGCCCGGCGACTCGCTCAGCGTCACCGTCCGCGCCGGGGACGTGGAGTGCGTCCTGACCGGCCGGGACGCCCTGACCCGCGGCGAACTGGAGGCGATGGCGGCACGCATCCGGCAGACGCTGGAGAACTAGATCCGGGGAGAACCCGATCCGGAGGAAGACGGCCCTGGGGAGGTCCGGCGGGCATGCCGTACGAACCGTTCGCGTCCCGGTCGCGGGCGGTCCTGATCGGGGTGTCCCAGTACGAGCACGCCCGTGACTTCTCCAACATCCCCTCCGCCAGGGCCAACGTGGCGCGGCTGCGGGCCGCGCTCGTCTCCGGCGCGCACGGCCGGTTCATCCCGCGGACCGTGGAGACCCTCGCCGAGCCGCGCACCCGCGACCGCGCGCTGCGGCTGATCGGCACCGCCGCCGCCCAGGCCCAGGACCTGCTGCTGGTCCACTTCACCGGGCACGGCTACGTGGACCTCGGCACCGGGGAGCCCGAGCTGTACCTGATGACCCGGGAGTCCACCAAGGACGGCGCCCGCCTCGACGGCATCCCGTACCGGGACCTGCTGAGGCTGCTCGCCTCCTCGCGGGCCGAGCGTGTCGTCCTCGTCCTGGACTGCTGCTGCTCCGGCAACGCCGGCCTGGTGCCGCTGCCCGAGCGGCCGTTCTCCCTGATCACCTCGTCGGCCGTCGGCTCCCGCATCCACAAGGGCGACGGCATCGACCCGACGCCCTTCACCGGCGCCCTGGTCCGGGTGCTGACCGAGGGCACCGACCCGTACGACCCGGTCACCGTGCAGCGCCTCGGGGTCCGGCTGCACGAACTGGCCGGGGAGTACGCCGCCACGCTCGACGAGCGGGTGGACTACGACCCCTGGTTCCCGACCGAGCGCTCCAGCAACAGCGCCGGCGACACCGTCCTGTCCCAGGCCCGGCTCACCCCGCGCCCCGCCCGCGGGACCCGCTGGCTGACGCCCTTGCGCCGGCTCGCCCAGTACGCCGGCTTCACCTGGACCTGGACGGCGGGACCCCACCAGCCGCTCTGGCACCGGGCCGTGGGCGCCGGCACCGCCCTGGCACTGTTCGCGGGCGCCGTCACCGGCTGGACGTGGGCGCACCGCCCGGCACCGCTGTGCCCTGCCCCGCTCGAACTGCGCGTGCTCACCTCGCCGGAGACGCGCGCCGCGCTCACCTCCGTGCTCGACGCCTTCCAGGACAGCGACGCCGCCGGCACCACCGCCTCCCTCGGCGGCCGGCCCGAGGGCTGCGGCCAGATCAACACCACCGTGTACGCGGCCCCCACGGACCGCACCCTCGCCGCCTTCCGCGCCTCCGCCGCCTGGGCCGAACCGGAACGCGCCTGCGAGGAGGGCCGGGACTGCGCGCTGCCGCTGCGGGACGTCGGGCCGCACCCGGACGTGTGGATACCGGCGGCCGGCACCGCCCCCACCCAGGTGCTGGCCGAGACGCGGCGCCCGGAGAGCGTCGTCGCCCTCGGCCGGCCGGTCACCCTCGCGCACTCCCCGGCCGTCCTCGCCGCGACCACCTCGCTGGAGGGCGTCGGGCGCACCGGCAGCACCGCGCAGCAACTGGTCGACGCCGCCCACGCGCAGGACGTGGTCGTCCGCAGCGCCGAACCGCACTCCTCGGACGCCGCCCTGGACCAGCTGCTGCACCTGACGCCGGGCACCCGGGTCACCACCGACGCCGTGCCCCCTGCGGACGACCGGGCCCTGGCCTGTTCCGCCCGCACCTGGCTGGTCGAACGGCGGGGCACCCAGCAGGCCCTCGTCATCGCCGAGTCCACCCTCGCCGACCTCGTCACCCCGGCCCTGGAGTCCCGTCCCCCGTGCCTGGGCAACCAGTCCGACCCCTACACCGCCTACTACCCCGCCGACGTGCCACCCCTGGACCTCACCCTCGTACCGGTGACCTGGGAGACCGGCCGGGCCGACCGCGCCGTACGTGCCGAGGCGGTGCACCGGCTCGCCGTCTGGCTGCGTTCCGGTCCGGGACAACGGGCGCTGGCCGCGCAGGGCTTCCGTACGGACGTCACCGGGACGGCCGCGGCCGACGACACCCCGCTGGACAGCGCGATCTTCGTCGCCGACCCGCCGACGGGCGGCGCACCGCCACCAGGAGGGCCATCGAGGCCGCCCTGCGGGACCACGGCGAGGCCGCCGGCACCCGGCGCGACGTCCTCTTCGCCGTCGACGTCTCCAGCTCCTCCTACTCCGGGGCGAACGTCTCCGTCGTGCGCTCCGTCCTGGCCCGCGCGTCCGGCTACCGGTACGGCATCGCCGCGGTGCCCGGCCGCACCTTGCTGGCGCCGGGGCCGAACGACGCGGCCGCGCGGGACGCCGCGATCCGCGCGTTGGCACCGGTCGAGCGGGACGCGCCCGTGGCCGCCACCCTGCGCCGCTGGTCCCGCGCCCTCGCCGATTCCCCCGGCGCCCTGATCGTCCTCATCACCGACGACGAGGACAGTGCCCGCGTGGAGCCGCCGGACGTGGACGTCCCCGTGCTGGTGGTCTCCCTGGAGAGCTACGGCTGCTCGCTGCGCTTCAACAAGGCGGTGACGGAGGGCGGCGGCGCCTGCCTGGCGGCCACGCAGGACCTTCCGGACCGGGTCGCGGAGACGATCACCCGCCTCACCTCGGGAGGGTCATGACAGCCCCGGGCCCCAGGAGCACGGGCGGCATCCTCCCGCCCCCGCGCCCCGTCCGCCGGCAGCGACGGCGCCGCCGCGCCCTGGGCGTCCTGCTCCTGCTGGCCGCCGCGGCCTGCAGCGGCCCCGCCGCGGCGCCGGTCCCGGCACCCGACCGCTCCCGGCCGCTGATCGTCGCGAGCGACGCCGACCTGACCGCCGGCGGGCAGCCCGGCGTCCGCCGCGCCCTGATCGACGCGTGGAACCGGCGCAACCCGGACCGGCCCGCCCGGCTCGTCGAGCTCCCCTCCGCCTCCGACGAGCAGCGCAGCGAGCTGATCGGCGCCTTCCAGTCCGGCACCGCCGCGTACGACGTGGTCAACCTCGACATCAGCTGGCTCCCCGAGTTCGCCGACAGCGGGCTGCTGCGCCCGCTCGACCCCGCCCTCGTCGACGGGGACTTCCTGCCCCAGGCCGCGGACGCGGGCCGCTGGAAGGGCCGCACGTACGCGGTGCCCTTCAACACCGACGTCGGCCTGCTCTACTACCGCACCGACGACCTCGCCAAGGCCGGGCGCCGTCCCGCCGACCTGCGCGGCTACGCCAAGATCGGCGACCTGCTCGCCGACGTACGCCCGCTCGGCCACGCCGCC
Organism: Streptomyces sp. NBC_00510; assembly: GCA_036013505.1. NCBI lineage: Bacteria > Bacillati > Actinomycetota > Actinomycetes > Kitasatosporales > Streptomycetaceae > Streptomyces > Streptomyces sp. NBC_00510. Next base: position 5,373,844 of record CP107851.1, read on the forward strand.
TACACCACCCAGCTGCGCGCGTACGAGGGGCTGACCGTCAACACCCTGGAGGCCTTCTGGACCGCGGGCGTCGCGCTCGTCGACGGCGACGGCCGCTACATCGGCACCGAGGACGGGCTGCGCGAGGGCCTGGACGAGCTCGGCCGGCTGGGTGCCGCCAACAACCTCAACCCGGAGTCCCTGGAGGCCGACGAGTCGGTCACCCTCGCCCAGTTCACCGAGGGGCAGAGCGTGCTGATGCGCAACTGGCCGTACGCCTACAACCGGCTGGACGCCACCCTCGCCCCCGGCGTCCGCTTCGGCGTGGCCCGGCTCCCCGGCGTCGCCGCCCTCGGCGGCCAGAGCCTGGGCGTGGCGGCGACCAGCGACCGCCCGGACGACGCCGCGGACCTGATCCGCTTCCTGACCGGACGCGGCGCCCAACATGCCCTGCTCGGGGCGGGTTTCGCCCCCGCGCGGCGGTCTGCATACGGAGCCGGGGATGTCAACTGTGACGATCCTCACGACCCCCGTGCGTGGTTCTACGACCGTCCCGCGGGGCGCGGCTCGGAGCCCTCGCCCTCGCCGTCCGCCGCGACCCCCGGTTACACGACCCTGCTGTGGTGCGCGCTGCAGGCCGCCAGGGCCCGTCCGGCGACCGCGCACTACGTCACGTTCACCCGGGTCCTGCAGCGTGAAGTGCACGGAATGCTCGCGGCGCACCGCAGCGCCGACGCCTCCGCGGAGCGTCTCGACGCCCGTCTGGGGCGCGCGCTCGGCGGCCGGGGTCCGGGATGACCATCACTCCTCGTGAGCGCGGCACTCCCTTCCGCATAACGACTGATGCACACTCACATTTCCCGTAGGTCACGGCAGTCACGGCCCAATGTCCATGTATGTCCCGTCCATCCCCATAGATTCCCGTCATGAACTCGCTTGAGTGGCTTGGAATTGGCGGGCGCCTCTATTAACGTTCGATAACGCAGCGCGGTCATCCCGCCGCCGACAGGGCGGCGCCGTGCGCTTGCCGAATCCCGTCCGCGGGAACCGGGGAACCACTTCCTGGGGTGAATCGGGGGCCCTCCGCGGTCCTCGTAGGAGACCTTCCTGCTCCGAACCCGTCAGCTAACCCGGTAGGCGAGAAGGAAGGAAAGGAGCGCGCCCGCGTGGCGTCGAACGAGCCTGCCCTGATACCTGGACAGCAACAGGGGTCCGCCACCGCGTACTCCGAGTGGGACACCGCCGAGTGGAACATCGCCGCCGGCTGGAATCCCCCGGCCGCCGAGCAGGCACCGCCGACGAAGAACGCGATCGACGGCTGGGACACCGGCCAGTGGAACATGGCAGCCGGCTGGTTCGACGCGGCGGCCGCCGAGGCGACGACCTCCCAGGACACCACGTCCGCGGGGTACGAGGCCGCGGGGTACGAGGCGCCTGAGGTCGCCGGCCCCGCCCCCGCCCACCCGCTCCCCGAGCACATCGAGGCCTTCGACGGCGCCGGGGACTTCGAGGACCCCGACACCTTCGAGAGCGCGCCCTACGAGGGCCCGCAGGCCGAGCCGTGGAACCCCACCGAGGAGTCCGCCGGCCCCCGTCGCGCCCGGCACCGCGTCGCCAAGCAGCGCTCCATGGGCCGTGGTTCGGCGGTCTTCGGGGTCGCGGCCGTGGCCGTGCTGGGCGTCGGAGGGGTGGCCACCGCCGAGGGCAAGAACCCGCTCCCCGTCTCCCTGCCCGAGGTCTCCCACCTGCCCGGCATCGGAGCCCTCGTCGACGACGACAGCGCCCCCGAGGCCAAGCAGGTCGCCGAGGCCCTCAGCCCCGACGCGGGTGAGGCGCTGCGCAACCGCATCCTCGACCAGGCCCAGCAGCAGCGGAACGCCGCCGACCGGTCCGCCCGGAACGCCGCACAGCAGGAGGCGGTGGCCAAGGCCGCCAAGTCCGCGGCGGCGGAGCGGGTCCGCGCCGAGGCCGCCGCCAAGAAGAAGGCCGTGGCGGAGGCCGCGAAGAAGCTCGAGGCCGCCCGCCTGGCCGAGCTCGCCAAGAGCTTCGTCAAGCCGGTCACCTCGTACACGCTGACCGCCGGCTTCGGCGAGTCCAGCTCGCTGTGGGCCAACACCCACACCGGCCAGGACTTCGCCGCCCCGACCGGCACCCCGGTCAAGGCCATCCACAGCGGCACCATCACCGAGGCCGGCTGGGCCGGTTCGTACGGCTACCGCATCATCCTGACCCTCGACGACGGCACCGAGCTCTGGTACTGCCACCTCTCCTCGATGATCGTCACCTCCGGCAAGGTCAACACCGGTGACACCATCGGCCGAGTCGGCGCCACGGGCAACGTCACCGGCCCGCACCTGCACCTCGAGGTGCGCCCCGGTGGAGGCGACCCGATCGGCCCGATGGGCTGGCTGCGCAGCAAGGGCCTGTCCGTCTGAGCGACCGGCCCCACGGACTCCGGCGGTCCTGGTGACACCCCCCGTCACCCAGGGCCGCCGGTCCGTTTCGCGGGACGCCTACGGGACGCCTGCGGACGCTTACGGGACGACGAAGTTGTAGAGCTCGGCGATCCTCGGCGGTCCGCTCGGTTCGGGGAAACCGGACTCCTTGGCGGCGGGCAACATGATCTCCATGAAGGCCTCGAGTGCCTGCGCGGACTGCCAGACGTTCACCAGCCGCAGACCCTCGTTGGTGATCACGGCGGCATGCGAGAGCAGCCCCGCGGGAGGATGCTCGGGCCCGAACCCCGCGCGGTGGTTCGCCTCCTCGTACTGCAGCGCCGTCACACCGGGGAACTCGACCTCCGCCAGGATCGGCATGGGGACCTCCCGCTTCCCACCGACACGCCTACGCCCCAATTTCCTCCGGCTGCACCCCGGCCGCAATCCGGCCGGGGTCCGGCGACGAGGCCGACGAGGCTAGAGCGCCTCCAGCCGGACGTCCGCGGAGTCGCACGCCGCCGTCTCGTCGGAGTACACCTCGCACACCGGACGTCCGTCGGGGGTCATCGTGTGTTCGACCTCCCAGAGGCTGATCTCCTCGCCGGTCTCCAGCAGGAAGGCGTGCTCGTACAGCGTCCAGCCGGCGACCCTGCCCGTGCCGATCCGCGTGTGCCGCCCGGTGACGTACGCGATGTCGTGGCCCACCGCCGAACCCAGCCGGCTGCGCAGCTCCTCGCCCGGTACGTCCGTGTTCTCGGCCCGCCGGAGCACCCGCCACGCGTGCTCCGCGGAGTGGTCCGCCGTGTACTGCCGGGGCCCCGGCGTCAGGTCCATCGCCATCTGCGGCAGCCGCGCCAGCCAGTCCGCCGCCTCCGCCTCCAGCTCCTCCGGAGAGGGCTCACCGAAGCGGGCGTCGATCGCGTGCTGGGCGGCGGCCAGCTCATCCGGGTCGGAGTACACCTCGTACAGCGGTTCGTCGTCGCCCGGGCCGGTGTTGTGCTCGATCTCCCACAGCAGCTGCGTGCTGCCGTCGGCCAGCAGGAACGTGTGCCGCAACGTCCTGCGGCTCAGCCTGCGCGGCGGGCCCTTGCGCTGGCGGAAGGACGCCAGCTCCGTGCAGCCCATCAGCGCGGTGGCCAGCCGTCCCAGCACGCGGTCGTCGACGTCGAAGGCGTTCTGCGCCCTGGCCAGCACCACCTCGACGTCCGCCGGACCCGCCCCACCTGGTCGCGCGTTCCCCATGCGGTCCTCCTGCTCACGGCATTCCCCGCGCACCATTGCGAGCACTCAGCGTAGTGGCATCGACGCTCTGCGCGTCGGGTCTCCCGGAAAAATGGTGCACCCCTACCCGTAGGAGGCGCGTAAGACGCGAAACGTACGCTCCCTGCTGCCACTATGCGCCCATGCGCGCACTCTTCGTAGGCCTCTGCACCCTTGATGTCATCACCCTCGTCGACCACGTCCCGGCCCCGAACGAGAAACTCACCGCCCGCACCCAGACCGTCGCCGCCGGCGGCCCCGCGACCGGCGCCGCCGCCACCTTCGCCCACCTCGGCGGCGAGGCCGTCCTGCTCACCGCCTTCGGCGGCCACGCCCTCGCCGGCGCCATCGACGCCGACCTCGCGGCCCTCGGCGTCGACGTCATCAACCTCACCGCGGACTCCCCCGCACCCCCCGCGGTCTCGACCATCCTGGTCACCGCCGCCACCGGCGACCGCGCCGTCGCCTCCACCAACGTGGCCTCAGGGACCTCCGTGTCCCCGCCCGGAGACCTCTCCGTCCTCGTCGGCGACGCCGACGTCGTGCTCGTCGACGCCCACCACCCCGCCCTCGCCGTCCCCGCCGCCCGCCTCGCCCGCGCCGCCGGGGTCCCCACCCTCCTGGACGCGGGCAGCTGGCGCCCCGCCACGCCCACCCTGCTCCCCTACGTCGACGTCGCCGTCTGCTCCGCCGACTTCCACCCCCCGGGCACCTCCACCCCGGCCGAGGTCCTCGCCTTCCTCCACGACGCCGGCGTCCGCTGGACCGCCGTCACCCAGGGCCCGTCCCCCATCCTCCGGCCCGAGGGGCAGATCCCCGTCCCCGCCGTCACCCCCGTCGTCGACACCCTCGGCGCCGGCGACGTCCTCCACGGCGCCCTCGCCCACCACCTCGCCGCCCACATCACGCCCCGCCTCACCCCACCCGCCTTCGACACCGCCCTCGCCTTCGCGGCGGACGTCGCGTCCCGCTCCTGCGGCTCATTCGGCACGCGTGCGTGGATGCGGGCGTGAGCCCGTCCGTCCCCGGGACCGGCGTTCAGGACCGCCCGCGGCTCCGCCCCGCGAACAGCGTGAACAACACCACGCTCACCCCGAGCACGGCCCACCCCACGGCGGTCTCCGACAACGAGGTCTGCGTCCGCTTCGGCAGCAGCGACAGGCACCCGAGCACGACGAACATCGCCCCCAGGTAACTGAGCCCCGCCGTCAGCACCCACCGCATCATCCGGCCCGACCGCACGTTCGGCGACTGTTTGCCCATGGGGATCCCGCCCTGTTCCTCGACGATGTCGCGACACCGGGGGCCGGTCACGCCCGGCCCCTCCGCAGTGCTTCAACGCCCGCCCACAGTCCCCGACACGGGCGCACGAAGTCGCGAATTCACGGGTGTTGCTCACGGGACTGGTGTGAATGGGCTATCGGCGGCCGGTGGGATGCCGTGGCCTCATCGCTCGCGTGGCCTTGTAGCCCAAAAGACGAGCGCGCTGATCGCGGTGCCAATCAGGAACACCAGCCATCCGACCTCGGCGTCGGAGAACGAGGCTTGCGTGGCATCCGGGAGGAGAGCCAGGCCGACAGGCACGAAGATGGCCGCGACCATGTAACTCCCGACGAGTGTCAGCACGCCGCGAAGAATCCTGCTGCGCATTGCTGACTGCATGCCATTGCTCATTCTGGTGCTCCGGTCTTGCTACTTGATGATGTTGTGACACTGGGTTCCGCGCTTGGCTCCGGCGGCGAAAAAGTCTGCGCACGCCTTTCCGTAGTGCTTCAACGTCCGTCGCGTCGTGTCGATGCGGCCCATCGGGCTCAGGTCTGCGCAGCTCTGATGTACGGGGCCCTTGCTGACGAGGTACGTGCGACCATCCGTGTCGGAGTACCGCCAGTCGATGTGCCAGTTGCACCAGCGGCCGCCGGCCGTGTCACCGCCGAGGGTGTCCTGGATGGACGCCTCCTCCCGAGTGATCGTGCGCCCCGAGCCCTGGATGAAATGGCCGATGGACGTCGTCGGCAGGCAGAGTTCGACGCCCTTCGCGTCGAAGCAGAAGCCGGTGACCTTCCCGTACCCCACGGCACTTGCCGACGCGGGCGTCGAGAAGCTGATCACCGTCGCGACTGCCGTGGACGTGGCCAGGGCGACCTGCGACACGTATCGCGTCACCGCGTTCACTCGACCCATGGGATCCCTCCGATGCTGCTCTTGATGTCGTGACGCACCAGGAACGGCGGATCGGATTCGGGCGATACGTGGTGTTGCGTGCCGGTGACACAAGGTCGCTCGGGGGAGTGGTGCAGGAACCTTTAAGCCACAGTCCTGCAACCGAGGTTGCCGCATTCCTGACGGCACGGCCACGGCGTGGTCCTCTGGTCATTGGGCTCCTGGCAGTCAGGGGTACGGGTTCGAGGTCACCGTCGCGGATCTGGTGGACAACTCGATCGACGCCCGAGCCAAGGACGTCCGGGACGGGGATCAGTTGGTCAGCCTGCTGGTCATCGACGACGGCAAGGCGATGTCCGAGGAGGAGCTGGACATGGCCATCACCGGCGGCGGCACGGAGTACATGAACTTCGGCGTGCAGTCGCTGGACCCGTCAAAAAGGCCGCCGGGCAGCCGGCTCAAGGCTGCGTATCGGACGCGCCGAGATGCGGACGTGCGCGGCGCGGTATGGCCACCGTCACCGGAGGGCGCGACGGCCTTCGACGGCTGCACGCACACGGACGACCGCGTCCTGGACCGTCTCGTGCTCCCACACCCGCACCGACAGCCAGCCCGCTTCCGCGAGCCGGGCATCGGTCTCCTGGTCGCGGGACCGATTGCCCTCGATCTTGGCGCGCCAGAACTCCTGGTTGTTCTTCGGCCAGGTCGCGTGCTCCGGGCAGGCGTGCCAGAAGCAGCCGTCCACGAAAACGGCGACTCGGGACGGCCCGAAGACGATGTCCGCCTCGCGGCGCACGCCTTTGACGGGCCTCTTGTGGACGCGGTAGCGCAGTCCGGCGGCGTGGAGGGCGCGACGCAGCGCCATCTCCACCCCCGTGTCCCGGCTGCGTTGCCGGCTCATCCGGGCTCGAATCTGGGGGGTCGTCTCCAAACGCCTCACACGCCCATTCTGCCGCTTGTGACGCCGACGGCCGTCGGCGCTCGACCGGCTTGTGGCCCGTGTGCGCGTCCCGCGCGACGCGCACGCGCCGCGGGCGGAGCATGGGGCCATGAGGCAGAGCGAGACGCCGGTCACGGATGGGTTCGAGCAGGCGATGGAGGCGTTGCGGAGGGCGCCGTACGGGGCGGTGGACGAGGCGTTGTGGGAGGTGGAGGGGAGCGTGTTGCGGGAGGTGCGGGGGCATTTGGAGGCGTGGGAGCGGGTGGTGCGGGGGCTGGAGGCGGGGCGGGGGGCGGCGCGGGGGGAGCTGGTGTGCCGGGACGGGGTGGCCGGGCTGGTGCGGAGGCTGCCGGGGCCGGTGGCGGAGTTGTTCGGGGAGTCGCTGGGGGAGGTGGACGGCCGGTACATCGAGCTGACGGTGGAGGACGCGGCCGCGCCGGGCGGTGAGGGCGGCTGGTGGTGGGGGCGGCGGCCGCGCGCAGGGTGGGCGTGACAGTGGGTGCGGGCACACTGGAGCCATGTGCCGAAGCATCAAGACCCTGCGCCCGCCGATGACGCCCGAGGTCGGCGAAGAGGACATCCGGGCCGCGGCCCTGCAGTACGTGCGGAAGATCTCCGGGTTCCGGGCGCCGGCGGCGCACAACCGGGAGGCGTTCGAGGAGGCGGTGGACGCGGTGGCGGCGGCCACGCGGGAGTTGCTGGACGGGATCCAGGTGCGGGGCCAGAGGGCCTCCTAGTCCCTGCGGGTGGTTCCCCGCAGCGGCGTGACGTTGAGTGGTGGCCGGGTGACGGTAGGTTATCTCCTGCTCGAAACAGTCCGCCGCTGCACTGAGGTGTGCCATGTCCGTTGTCCGTAGGGCCCTCGTCGTCACCGCTCTCACCGCCGTGCTGCTGGCCAGCGCCGTCGTGTGCCAGTCAGCGGAGTGACGCCTGCTGGTGCAGTCCGGGGATCGTGAGCCGCTGCGCGGTCAGCAGCTGGTTGTACGCCACGACCTGCGTGAAGAAGACCGGGATGGGGATCGTCAGCCCGGGCGGCAGCGGGGGCGGTGTGTCCGGGGCGAAGGTGACCGGGAGCAGGCCGAGGAGGTTGCCGCTCAGGACGCGGGTGAGCAGGACGACCGGGCGTCCGGTGGCGGTCGTGGTGCTCCAGGGCCGGGCGTCCGACTCGAGTTCGCCCTGGCAGGGGGCCCACGGCGGCGGCTCGGGGGAGACGCGGCCGATGCCGGGCAGCCCGATGTCCAGCAGCGGCAGGCCGATCCCGGGCAGGCCGTGGAAGGGCGGGGTCCAGTCGCGGGCGTGGCGCCGGGCGCAGGCGGGGGAGAGCAGGCCCGCGGTCTGGCGGAGGCTGGCGATGTCGGCGCGCCAGGCGGTGAAGACCAGGACGCGTTCCGCGCCGGCGCGGGTGGGGACGGCGGTGATCCCGTGGTACGTCAGCCCGGTCAGGACCAGCAGCGGGGTGAGCACGCGGAACGGCTGCTCGGCGGTGATGACGCGGTCGCGGTAGTGGGCCGCGCCGATCGACAGCTCCAGGGAGGCCTTCGGCAGGCACCAGGGGGAGTCGGGGGTGCCCAGGCGGATGCGGGCGGGGAGCAGGGAGAGCGGTTCGTCCATACCGCCGTCGGAGGGGTGGCGGGGGACGACCAGGTCCAGCAGCGAGTCGGGGCCGATCTTGTTGCCCGACAGGATGCCGGTGGGGGGCGCGCCCGCGGACGGGGCGGGGACCTCGGGCCGTGTACGGCGGGCGGATCCGCCCGCGCGGGGTGCGGGCGGCGCGTACGGGGTGGCGCCCGGTCGCCGTGTCGCCGGTGCCTGTGCCGACGGCTGCTCGCCCCGCAGGCCCAGCAGGTCGCCCACCGCGCCGAGCAGCCCGCCCGACGGCTGCTGCGGGGCCGCGCGCTGGGACGGTACGGGGCTCGGGCCGGCTCCCTTCGGGGTGCCGCCGGGCGAGACGTCGAGCGAGCCGCGGACCGGGAGCGGGGCCTCCGTCTCGACGCCGACGTGGAGCCCGCCCCGGGCGCGGTTCCTGGCCTTGCCGGTCGCGGTGCCGGTGCCGGTGCCGTGCACGGTGGGGTTGCGGGCCTGGTAGAGGCCGTCCAGCACGTCGCACACGGCCTCGTCCGCGCTGTGGTAGCCCTCGGCGGACTTCGCGGTGCCGTCGCCCTTGGAGGCGCCCGCGTCGTGGGCCATGGCCATGGGTGCCATCGGCTGCAGCCCGCCGGCGAGCAGCGCACCGCCGACCGGGAGGGCGCCGATGGCCCGCAGCCGTACGGCCCGGTTGCGGACGGCCGAGCGGACCGCTGGGGTGCCGGCACCGTCCTGACCCGGGGCGTCCTGACCCGAGGCGGAGCCCGTGGCCGTGGGCGGCGCCGGCTCCGTGCCGCCCGCGGCGGCGGCCGGTGGTGCCGCCGGGGGCAGGGCGCCGTCCGGGGCGCCGCCCTGCGGTGCGCCCGCGCCGGGCCCGGTGGTGCCGCCGTGCCCACCGCCCCAGTCGGGCACCGGCCGGGCTCGCCTGCCGCGGCCTCCGTCGCCGTCCCCGTCCGGCACCCAGCTGACGGCCATGGCCCCGCCGATGACGCCCAGCAGGAAACCGATCAGGAAGCCGCCGAAGTTGGACAGCACGAGCGAGGCGACGGAGAAGATCAGGGTCGCGATCCCGGCGAAGGCGCGGTAGTGCGGGGCGAGCCACAGGGTGAGGCCCAGGACGACCAGGAAGACGCCCATGAGCAGGCCGGAGACACCGGCGATGCCCTCGTGGATCATGAGCGCGAGCGGGGCGAGCGGGATGGAGAGGATCTCCACGCCGGCGAGCAGGGTCCACACGCCGGCCCAGAAGGGACGGCTGCGGCGCCAGGCGCGGAAGCGGGACCGGAGGGCTCCGGCGCGGCTCAGCATGCGGGTCACGGCGGCCTTTCCTAGAAGCAGGAGTGGTCGCCGCGCAGCACCTGCACGTGCAGGTCCGGCAGCCGGAACGTGGCCGCGCTGACCGACCGGTTCGTCTGCCGCAGGTCGCGGACGCGGATGGAGGTCGCCTGCTGGGCGAAGGCCCCGGCCGGCCCCCGGACGCCGGGGACCTGGTCCACCGTCGAGGCGTCCTGGCCGATGTGGATGTTCTCGAAGACGGCGTCGCCCTTGATGTCGTGGGCGTCCGCGATGAGGCGGTCGGCGCTCGCCGGGTCCGCGGTCAGCCGCAGCGTGACCGGGCCGATGACCGGTACCGGCTGGACGACGGACTGGCACAGGTCGTGCAGGGTGGCCCGGCGGATGGCGGACAGCGCCTCGGGGTAGACCGCGTCACGTCCCCGGTCGAGGACGCCGAACTGGACGAAGCCGTCGCCCTCCAGGAGGGAGGAGGAGATCTGGAAGCTCTCTCCGGCGACGGTGAAGGAGTTGGCCGAGACCCCGAAGGAGGCGGCGAGCGCGCCGGTGGCCAGGCTCGCGACGACGGCGCCGGCGGCCGCGACGGTCGGCACCATGACGAGGGCGAGCCGCTTCCAGCTGGTGCGGCCGGAGACGGCGACGGCGGCCTGGGACGTGGCGGGCCGGGACCCGGTGGGCTCGGTGGTCAGCACGTCCCGTCAACCGTGGGACGGTCTGATCGGTCGCTCGGGGGCGGTACGTAATCACCCCGATGGTCGTACGCACTCGCCCATTCGGGTCAGAAGCACGGGTCGGCGCCCTTCTTGACCGTCATGTGCAGGCCGTTCAGCCGGAAGGTCGCCGCGCTCACGGACTTGGTGGTCTGCCGCAGGTGGTCGATGGTGACGCTCTCGGCCTGCTGCCCCAGGGCGCCGGCCGGGCCCTTGGCCCGGCCCTCGGTGTCCGTCGTGGAGGCGTCCACACCGATCCGGATGTCGTGGAACTCGGCGTCGCCCGCCAGGTCGTCGGTGTCGACGATCAGCTGGTCGGCGTGGACGGGCTTGTCGCCGCCGCCCGCGGTGATCAGCAGGGTGACCTGGCCGAAGCCGGGGACGGTGCCGACCACGGACTGGCACATGTTGCGCAGTTCGGCGGAACTGATGGCGGAGACCGCCTGGGGGAAGTCGCCCTCGGCGGTGTGGTCGACGGTCACGTACTGCGTGAAGCCGGTGCCGGTCAGGCGGTCGGCGGCGATCTGGATGCTCTGGCCGGACAGGGCGGTCGTGGTCGGTGAGATCGCGAGCGAGACGGGCACCACCCCGGCACCCGCGCCGACGGCCACGGCGGTGGAGACGGCGAGGGTGGGTATCAGGACGACGGCCGTCCGCGTCCAGCTGGTGCGGCCGGACGGACGGCCGATACGGATCGTACGTCGTATCAGCGGGCTCACACGGTCATTGCAACCCCGGCCACCGGGCCCGGCAACCGGAGTCAGCGGTGCTGTCCGCCCCGGGGGTCCTGGTACGGGGCCGCGGCCTGCGGGTGCCACCCCTGCTGCGGCGGCACCTGCGGTTGGCGCGGGCCCCACCGCTGCGGGTGCGCCCCCGGCTGCGCGGGCTGCTGCGGCCACGCGTGGGGGCCCTGGGGTTGCTGCGGCCAGGGCTGCCCGTACGGCTGTTGCCCGTAGGGCTGCGTGTACGGCTGCGTGTACGGCTGGACCTGCGGGTACGGCCCGTACGGCGCTCCGGGCGGGGGCGCCGCCCAGGGGTACAGGGGCGGGAACGCGGGGCGGATGGCGTGGGCCGCGTGGGTGAGCGCGGGCTGGGCGACGGCCTTGCGCTCCCACAGGTGGTGGAGCAGTTCCTGCTCCCGGGCCTGGAAGTCGGCGCCGGCGGCCCCGCGGTTGGCCCGGGCGCGCAGGAAGGCGAGCGAGGTCGCGAAGGACACGTACTCGCGGACGGTGCGGGCGGCGTCCTTGCCCTGTGCGCCGCGGGCGGCGGAGCGGGCGAGGCCGCGGCCCTTCATGGAGCCGATGGCGGCGGGCTCGGGCAGGCTGAGCCAGCCGGCCACCGCGTACAGCGGCAGCTGGGTGCGGATGGTCTTCAGCTCGTTCGAGCGGGACCAGATCGCGAGCCAGACCAGCAGGCCGAAGAGCGGGATCATCAGCGTCGCGTAGACGGCGAGGAAGCCGAGCGGGCTGAGCGAGGCGGAGCCGTTCCAGGTGCCGTGCAGGACCATCGCGAGCAGCCAGCCGCCCAGCGGGGCGAGCCAGCGGCGGGCCTGGCCGGGGCGCGAGGTGGCGGCGATGGCGAAGCCGATGCCGGTGAGCGAGGTGAACAGCGGGTGCGCGAAGGGCGTCATGACGATCCGGACGACGAACATCGCCGCGGTCGTGCCCAGCCCGCCGTCGGTCCCGTACGCCTGGTCCTCGGCGAAGCCGGAGCCCAGGTAGAGGATGTTCTCGGTGAACGCGAAGCCGGTGGCGGTGAGTCCGGCTATGACGACGCCGTCGACGATCCCGGTGAAGTCACGGCGGCGGAAGAGGAAGAGCAGCAGGACGGCGGCGCCCTTGGCGCTCTCCTCCACCACGGGGGCGACGAAGGTGGCGCCCCAGATGTCGCTCTGCGAGTCGCTGGCCGTGAAGGTCGTGGCGAGCAGCTCGGTCGCGTACTCGTTGGCGAGGATGGCGACCAGCGTGGCGGCGCACGCGCCCCATGCGAAGGCGAAGACCGCGTCGCGCAGGGGGGTCGGCTCCACCCGGTCCAGCCACAGGAAGGCCCCGCCGAGGAGCGGGACCGGCAGGACCGCCAGGAGGAGGCCGACCAGGAGGCCCTCCGTGCCGGTCTGCCGGCGCACCAGCGCGAGGATGATCACCCCGCACAGCGCCAGCACGGAGAAGAGCGCCACGAGCCGGAACGTCCGGTTCTCCCAGAAGTGCCGGCGCGGCTTGTAGTGCCACTGCCCGGGGGCGGGCAGCGCGAACTGCGGTTGCTGCTGGTGATCCGGATACTCGGGTACGGTCGGCCGGGCCGCCGGGCTCGGGAGGGGCGAGTCTGGCGAATGCGAGTACGAGGACACCCAATGACCTTACGGGGCGGTGGCCGCGTGGCGCGATGGTGTTACGGATAACCGCCCTGCGTACCGCCCGGCGCGTCGCACGGCCGGACGTTCAGCGGCGCTCGAAGACCAGGTCGTGGACGACGTGGCCCTTGGCGATCCCCTGGCGCTCGAACTTGGTCATCGGGCGGAAGGCCGGACGCGGCTCGGCGTAGCCGCTGCCGGTCGCGTAGGCGTTCGCCAGTCCGGGCTCCGCCGTCAGCACCTCGAGCATCTGCTCGGCGTACGGCTCCCAGTCGGTCGCGCAGTGCACGGCCGCGCCGGGCCGCAGCCGCGACACGGCGAGCGCCACGAACTCCGGCTGGATCATGCGGCGCTTGTGGTGCCGGGCCTTGGGCCACGGGTCGGGGAAGTAGACCCGCAGGCCGGCCAGCGAACCCGGGGCGAGCATGTCGCGCAGCAGGACGACGGCGTCGCCGTTGGCGACCCGGACGTTGCGCAGGCCCTCGCGCTCGGCGAGGTGGACGAGGTTGCCCTGGCCGGGGGTGTGCACGTCCGCGGCGAGGATGCCGGTGCCGGGGTCGGCGGCGGCCATCGCGGCGGTGGCGTCGCCCATGCCGAAGCCGATCTCCAGGACCACCGGGCGGTCCGGGGCGAGGTCCGCGTCGGCGAAGAGCTTGTCCAGGTCCAGCGGCGTGCCGTCGAGGTCGACGCCCCAGTCCGCCCAGCGCCGCTCCAGCGCCGCCCGCTGGCCGTGGGTGACCCGGCCGCGGCGCGGATGGAAGGTGCGGATGCGCTGCTCGGTGTGCGCGTCCGGATGCGGGTGGGAGGCGGGGCCGCCCGGGAAGTGGGGGGTGCGGGGCTTCGACATGATGCGTCGATTTTACGTACGCCCCAGCACCGCCAGTGCCCTGCGGGCGATCTCCCGGCCGATCGGCAGCGAGGCCGTCGCGGCGGGCGAGGGGGCGTTCAGCACGTGGACGAAGGGTCCGTCGCCCGTGATGAGGAAGTCGTCGACGAGCGTCCCGTCGCGCAGCACGGCCTGCGCCCGCACCCCGGCCGCGGCCGGCACCATGTCGTCGGCGGTCACCGCGGGCAGCAGCCGCCGCACGGACTCCACGAAGGCCCGCTTCGACAGCGACCGGCGGATCTCGCCGGCCTCGTAGCGCCAGTGGCGGCGGGCGATCCGCCAGGTGCCGGGGAACGCGGCGGTCTCGACGAGGTCGCGCGGGCGCACGGTGCGCCGCCGGTAGCCCTCGCGGGCCAGGGCGGGGACGGCGTTCGGGCCGACGTGCACGGAGCCGTCGAAGCCGCGGGTCAGATGCACGCCGAGGAACGGGAACGCGGGGTCGGGGACGGGGTAGACCAGTCCGTGGACGAGGCCGGCGCGGTCCGGGCGCAGCTCGTAGTACTCGCCGCGGAACGGCACGATGCGGACGCCGGAGGTGTCCTCCCCGGCCATGCGCGCGATGCGGTCGCAGTGCAGGCCGGCGCAGTTCACCAGCGCCTTGGCCCGGACGGGCGGGCCGTCGTGGGGCTCGACGATCACGGTCCGCCCGTCGCGATGGATCGCGCGGACCTCCGTGCCGTACGCGATGCGCGCGTCGGCGCGACCGCCCTCGGTCGTGAGGCGGGCCATGGCCGCGGCGACCGCGGTGAAGTCGCAGACCCCCGTCGTGCCGACGTGGATCGCCGCCAGGCCGCGTACGTGCGGCTCGCGCTCCGCGATCCGGGCCGGGCCCAGCTCCTGCACCGGGATGTCGTTCTGCCGGCCCCGCTGGACGAGGGCGTGCAGCCGGGGGAGCTCGTCCCGCTCCGTGGCGACGATCAGCTTGCCCGTCACGTCGTGCGGGATGTCGTTGCCGGCGCAGAACTTCACCATCTCGGCGGCGCCCTGCGTCGCGTACCGCGCCTTGAGGGAGCCGGGGCGGTAGTAGATGCCGCTGTGGATCACGCCGCTGTTGTGGCCGGTCTGGTGGCGGGCGGGGCCGTCCTCCTTGTCCAGGACCAGGACGGAGGTGCCGGGGGCGGTGCGGGTGAGCGCGTACGCGGTCGCGAGGCCGACGATGCCGGCGCCGATGACGACGACGTCCGTGGTGTCCATGCGCGCGGTCACCTCCCCCGTAAGGCTTGGCCCGTCCGCGCCGCGTGCAAACCTGTCGGCGGGGCGTGTTGTTCGCGCCGGGTGGTTGTGTGCGGCTCGTTTGCGCCTGCGGGCGGCTGCGCCGGGCTGCCCGTTGTTGTGTGCGGGTGCGTTGCGCCTGCGGCGGGCCGTCCCCCGCCCGCCCTCCCGATTGCCCGGCGCGGTCAGTGACCGCCTCGCTGCGTTCGTTGTGGGGTCGGTGCCGCGCCGGGGTACACCCCCAGCCTTCGGCCGGGGGGACCCCCACCTCGGGGCTCGCGGTTTACGTCCACGTCGTTCGGCGCCGGGTTCCCCGCTCGTCCCCTGCGGGGGCACCCCGCCACACCCCCTCCGGTTGTCGGTGCGACTGACGGCCGGAGGGTGGCTGAGAAGGCGGTCCGGGGTGCAAGTGCCTACTGGCCCCCCACCGGCCGTTATGCGCCCACACAAGCGGAGGGGGTGTGGCGGGGTGCGCCCGGAAGCGACGAGCGGCGAACCCGGCGCCGAATGATGTAGGGCCAAACCGCGAGCGCTGAGGACGTGCCCCGGCGCGGCACCGACCCGGGCACACGGTGCGAGACCCGCACTGACCGCGCCGGGCAATCGGGAGGGAGGGCGGGGGATGCCCGCCGCAGGCGCAGACAACCCGCACACGACGACCGGCAGCAAGGGGCACCCCCCCCCGCACCCCGGAGGGCTACGCGGGGGCCGCCAGCAGGGGGCGGGCGCGCTCGCGCAGCTCCGCGACGCGCGGCTCGTTCCCGTACGGCTCCAGCCGGTGCAGAAGGTCCCGCACGTACTCCGTCGTCCGGGCCGACGAGATCCGCCCGGCCACCTCCACCGCCTTGACCCCGGCCGCGCAAGCCGCGTCCAGGTTGCCGGACTCCAGCTCCGCGACCGCCGAGACCACGAGCCGCAGCCCGTGCGAGCGCACGAACTCCTCCGTGGGCCGGGCGAGGGCCGTCTCCGTGAAGCGGCGCACCTGCCCGGGTACGCGCAGGTCGCGGTAGCACTCGGCGGCGTCCGCGGCGAGGCGGTCGTAGGAGTAGAAGCCGAGCCAGGGCGGGTCGGCGTCGCCGTCGCGGGCGCGGTCGAGCCAGGACTCGGCCGCGGCCAGGGCCGTGGCGCACGTGGCGCTCTCGCCGGCCTTGGCGTGGGCGCGGGCCTCGACGAGGTGGAAGAAGGACATCGTGCGCGCCGTGGCGAGGCCGCGGTTGCGTTCGAGGGCGGCCTGGGCCAGGTCCACGCCTTCGTCGGCGAAGCCGCGGTACGTGGCCTGGAGGGACATCGACGCCAGCACGTAGCCCCCGAGGGGGACGTCGGCGGCGGCGCGCGCGAGCCGCAGGGCCTGGATGTAGTACCGCTGGGCGGCCTCCTGCTGGCCGGTGTCGAAGGCCATCCACCCGGCGAGCCGGGTGAGTTCGGCGGTGGCGCCGAAGAGGGAGCGGCCGACCTCGTCGCTGTACGAGCCGAGCAGCAGCGGGGCCGCCTCGACCCGCAGGCACTCGGGGACCATGCCGGAACGCCAGTCGCCACCGCCGTACTTGGAGTCCCAGCGCCGGGCGTCCTCCGCGGCCTCGCGGAGCTTGGCGACGTCGGAGTGGCCGACGTGGTGCGTGCCCGGGGCGGGGTCCTCGCGGGCGACGCGGGCGTCGGCCGGGGTTATCAGCCAGCGGGAGGCCGGCGTGACGTACGCGCTGACCGCGAAGGAGCCGGCGAGGCTCTGCCAGATGCCGCCGCCGCCCGGGCCGCGCCGGCCGGGGTCGAGCTTCCACAGGTCGGTGGCGGACTTGACGGCCTCCCCGACGTCGCGGGGGAAGGCGAGGCCCACCTCGGGCGCGGGGTCGGCGTCGGCGAGGCCGATCTCGTGCAGTGGCACGGGACGGCCGAGCTTGCTGCCGATGGCCGCCGCGATGAGGTGCGGGGCGGCGCCCTGCGGCACCATGCCCTTGGTGACCCAGCGGGCGACAGAGGTCTTGTCGTACCGCAGGGTCAGACCGCGCTGGGCGCCGAGGTCGTTGACCCTGCGGGCGAGTCCCGCGTTGCTGATGCCGGCCAGGGCGAGAAGGGTGCCGAGTTTCTCGTTGGGCCCTCGGGGTTCTTTGGTCATGACCACTACCACCTCTCGCCGTAAGCGCGAGGGCCGCGTACGCCTGCCACGCCTGTCACACCCTCTCGACGCACAACAACGGCTGGCCCGGCGCCTCTTGTGGAGGCGTGCCGGGTCCGCCGCAGCCCGCCACCGGGCATGCGCCGGACCCCGAGCTGCCGGGACCATCGCTTCTCGGGTGAACCCAGCGTAGTTCGCCGTATCCCGCCCGTTAAGAGCTGTTGTCCCGGATGGCGAGATTCCTGCCCTGAATGCGGCCTGGCGACTCCTGCTGGTGGCGCGTGCTACCGGCGTATGCGGCTGTGCGCCCATCCGCGCGCTCTGTGCCGGTTCGGGCGGTAGGGGTTCCATGGTGGGGTGGGTTGGCCCGCGGCTCTCATGTGCGGCTATGGGGGGTAGTGGCGGGCCAGGGGGCTCCGCCACCACAATCCCCGCGGGTGGCGGACCGGTCCGGGAGGTGCGCCACGCCTCCCGGACCGCGACCCCCACACGTCGCAGAACGGACGAATGCGGGCTGCCCGGACATTGACCGGAAAATGACGTTTGAAATCCGGTGGCCCATTCCAAGTGACCATGATCAGGGGGGAGTTGGGCCGAACCGGCCCGCGCCGGACCGCGCGTGACGCGCGGTCCGGCGCTCAACCATGTCCTCATGCGCCTCTTTGTGCGCCGCTCCGTGGCAGCATGTTCCTCGGACGGGGCGGCAGTTCGGCCTGCCGCGGGGCCGGTTGGCCACGGTGGCCCACGTAATCCACGACCTGTGGAGGCGGCGATGCGGTGGTTGGTGGGGTGGAGCAGCGCTGCCGTGGGACAGGTTCCCGGCACGCGCGCCGGCCGCACCCTGCAGCCCGTCGGCGCACAACTCCTGTGGGGCGACCCCGATCCGCTGTGGATGGTGGGCGACTGGCGCCCCGACGAGGTGCGGATCGTCCACGCCGAGAACGGTTCCGTGGCGCGGCTGGCCGTGCTGGGCCGCTGCGCCGCCTCCGACGCCGACCTGCGGGTGGGGCTGTTCGCGGCGCGCGGCGGGGCGCTGCGCCATCTGACGGCCTGGGCGGGGAGCTACACCTGCGTCCTGCAGATCGGCCGACGCGTCACGGTGCTGGGGGACCTCGCGGGCGCCCGGCCGGTGTTCCACACCCAGTGGGCGCGGGGCACGGCGTACGGCACGGCCGCGCTGCCGCTCGCCGACCTCACCGAGGCCGCCCTGGACGTGACCTACCTTGCGGCGCTGCTGGCCTGCCCCGACTCGCCCGAGGCGCTCGGCGAGGGCACCCCGTACGCCGGGGTGCGCCGGGTGCCGCCCGGGCACGCGCTCATCATGCGCGACGGGGTGCCCGAGGTCAGCGGCTACGAGCCCACCGCCTCGCTGGCCGTCGCCGGCACCCCTGCGTCCTTCGCCGACCCGGACCGGGCGCTCGCCGGCATACGGGACGCCCTGGTGGACGCCGTCCGGACGCGGCTCGCGCAGCCCCGCTTCGTACCGGACCCCGGCGAGGCCCCGGCGCCGGGCATCGGCGCCGACCTGTCCGGGGGCAGCGCCTCCTCCACGCTCGCCCTGCTCGCCGCGGGTCTGCCGGGGATGCCGGGCACACCGCTCGGGCACGGCTCCGCCGCGGGGCAGCGCCTGCTGGCGGTGACCTTCAACGACCTGACCACGGGCGGAGTCCACGGGCGCGAGGCGGAGCTGGAGCGCGCCCGCAGCATGGCCGCCGACCCGCGGCTGCACCACGTCGTCGTACCGGGCGGGCCGGAGTCCCTGCCGTACGCCGACCTCCTGGACAGCGGGCCGCTCACCGACGAGCCGGGCCCCTCGCTGGTCACCGCGGAACGGCACCGGCGGCGCCTGGCGGCCGGCGGCGCCGACCACTTCGTGGGGCACGGTGCCCGGCAGGTGCTGGACGCCCATCCGGCGCGCCTGGCGGACCTGTTGATGGACCGGCGGCGGCGCGGCCTGCTGCGTCCCGTCACGGCCCTGGCGCGGGCGGACGGGCCCTCGGGGCGCTCGGTCTTCGTCCCGTTCACGGTGTACCGGGCGGCGCGGCGGCTGGCCCGCACCAGTTACCGGCAGGGCGTGGAGGACGCCGCGGCACGGCTGCTGGCCCGGCGCTTCGAGGACCACGGGGACGCCCTGGCCGCGTCGCTGGCGGCCCTCGCGTGGTGCCGGCCGGGCCCCGCGGCGCGCTGGCTGACCGGTGAGGCGCTGGCCGAAGTATCGGTTCGCCTGCAGGAGGCGGCTTCCCGGCCGGGTACGACGGTGGAGCGCCCCGGAGAGCGCCGGGCGCGCGCCGCGCTCGCCCGGCACGCCGCCGACCACCGGGTCTTCGAGCAGGCCGCCGAGGTGCGCAGCCAGCGGCTGCACGCGCCCTTCCTGGACAACCAGGTGGTGCGGGCCTGCCGGGCGCTGCCCGAGACGCTGCGCGTCCAGCCGGGCGCCCGCACCACGATCCTGCGCTCCGTGCTGGCGGGCGCGGGCATCCGCGAACTGCCGCCCGGCTGGGGCGCCAACTCCCACGTCTCCACGGCCGTCGCCGTCCGTGCGGGCCTGCGGGCGGCCGTCGACGACCTGCTCGACCTCTTCGAGGCCCCGCTGCTCGCGGACGCCGGGCTCGTCGAGGCCCGGGTCGTACGGGCCGCCCTGCGCGCCGCGGCGGACGGCGAACCGGTGCCCGTCGACGGCCTCGCCGACCTGGTCGCCACGGAGGTGTGGCTGCGCCGGCTGCTGGCCCGGCGCGGCTCCTGCTGGACGGGCACGGAGGTGCCGGAACAGCGCGCGGTCGCGAGCGGGGTGCAGCGGCTGTCGCTGTAGGCCGGCGCCGGCGGTCATCTGACGGTGCGTGCGCCCCACGGGTGCGCCGTCCGGGGGGATATGGACGCCGTTGCTCCACATATGTCACTGGCCGGAAAAGGACCCCGGCGCAGCCCCGCGCGCGGGTCTCCGGGACACTCTGAACATGCGCATCCGTACCACGGCGGCGGCCCTCGCCGCCGCTGCCGCCGCCGCGGCCCTCCTGGGCCTGGCCGCGCACGCCTCCGGCGCGCCCGCCGACCGGTCCGGGGTCCGCCTCTACGACGAGGCACTGGGCAGGACGCGCGAAGACGGCGCCACGGTGTGCACCTTCTACTTCAAGGCCGAGGGCTTCGGCCCCGAGCAGCCGGTCAACTGGACGGTCTCGTACGCCCGGGGCGAGGACGCGGTCGTCGGCACGCTGGTCACCGGCGCCCGGGGCACCGGGAGCACCGGCCGCGTCGTCCTCGCCGACGGCGACTACCGCTTCCGGTGGGCCGGTTCCGACGCGAAGCCGCAGCGCTTCACGGTGGCCTGTCCGGCCGGGACGGCGACCCCGTCGCCGGGCACCGCCTCCACCGGCCCCTCCGCGCCCGCGGGCGCCGTGCCCGGGGTGACGGCGGCGGCGTCCACCGGCCCGGGCACGGGCCTCCCCGCCGCGGGGCTCACCTCCGCGTCGACCTCCACCGGCCCCTCCGACGTCACCGCGGGCGTGGCCTCCGTACTGGTCGCCCTGGGCATCGCCTCGGTGGCGACATTCGTGATGCTCCGCCGCAAGCCCGTCCCGCGACCCGGGCCCCGCCGCCACCGTCGCGCCTCCGGCTGACCGTCTGGCGCTGCCGTGCGGGTGCGTTGTGGTTGCGGTTGGGGTTTCTCCCCCGCCCGCCCTCCCGATTGCCCGGCGCGGTTGGTGCGGGGCTCGCGCGGTTCGTGGTGGGCCGGGGTCGGGGCCTGCGGGGCTGGGCATTCTGGACCGCAAATTTATGTGCATGGCGGGCGGTCCAGGTCCTTGCCGTCCGTGCCGCACAACAAATACACGTCAGCGTCCAGAACGCCCACCCTCCCCCAGCCTTCGGCCGGGGGTGCCCCCACCTCCCCCGCCCCCTTCGTATCGAGCGGCGACTGACGGCCGGTGGGGGGTGAGGAAGCGCTCCGGGGTGGCCGCAGGTGCCTTACTCACCCCCCACCGGCCGTCAGTCGCCCCAACCCGTGGGAGGGGGTGTGGCGGGGTGCGCCCATGGGGGTCCCCCCGGCCGAAGGCTGGGGGAGACGAGCGGCGAACGCGGTGCCGAACGACGCAGGGGTAAACCGCGAGTGCTGTGGGGGTCCCCCCGGCCGAAGGCTGGGGGAGTGCGCCGGCGCGGCACCGACCCCACACGTACGCAGCGAGGCGGTCACTGACCGCGCCGGGCAATCGGGAGGGCGGGCGGGTGGACGCCCGCCGCAGGCGCGAACAACCCGCACACGACAACCGGCCGGAACAACGACGTGACCCCCCGCCCCCCGCGCCCCGCAGGGTGTCCGTGGCGTACCCGACAATGGTGGGGCCGGACAACGCAAGGGCAGCGGCACCACAGGACGGGCGGGCACGATGGCGGTATGGGACGACCTGGTCGGCCAGGACCGGGTGACGGAGCAGTTGGCTGCCGCCGCACGGGACGCCGACGCCTACGTGACGGCGGCTGCCGCGCGCACCGCGCTGCCGACGGCGTCGAAGATGACGCACGCCTGGCTGTTCACCGGCCCGCCCGGCGCGGGCCGTGACACGGCCGCGCGCGCCTTCGCCGCCGCGCTGCAGTGCGTGAGCCCGGACCGGGCGCTGGGCGGGGCGCCGGGCTGCGGCTTCTGCGACGGCTGCCACACGACCCTGGTCGGTACGCACGCCGACGTCGAGGTGGTCCGCACCGACCTGCTCTCCATCGGCGTCAAGGACACCCGCGACCTCGTCCGCCGCTCCACGCTGTCGCCCGCCTCCGGCCGCTGGCAGGTGATCGTGCTGGAGGACGCCGACCGCCTCACCGAGGGCGCCGGCAACGTGCTGCTCAAGGCCGTGGAGGAGCCCGCGCCCCGGACGGTATGGCTGCTGTGCGCGCCCTCCATCGAGGACGTGCTGCCGACGATCCGCTCGCGCTGCCGGCACCTGGTGCTGCGCACCCCGCCCGTGGACGCCGTCGCCGCCGTGCTGGTCCGGCGCGACGGCATCGACCCCGTGATCGCCGAGGCCGCCGCCCGTGCCACGCAGGGGCACATCGACCGCGCCCGCCGGCTCGCCACCGACGAGGGGGCGCGCACCCGCCGCGCGGCCGTGCTGAGGCTGCCGCTGCGCGTGGACGACGTCGGGGGCTGCCTCAAGGCCGCGCAGGAGCTGGTGGACGCGGCGACCGAGGACGCCAAGCAGGTCTCCGAGGAGATGGACGCCAAGGAGACCGAGGAGCTGCGCACGGCGCTCGGCGCGGCCGCGGGGGCGGGCAGCCGGATGCCGCGCGGCACGGCGGGCGTGATGAAGGAGCTCGCCGACCGGCAGAAGCGCCGGTCCACCCGTACCCAGCGCGACACCCTCGACCTGGCCCTCACCGACCTGGCGGGCTTCTACCGGGACGTGCTGGCGGTGCAGGTCGGCACGTCCGTCGCCATCGCGAACGTCGAGGCGCGGGACGCCGTCGAGCGGATCGCGGCTGCTTCGCGGCCGGAGAACACGCTGCGCCGCATCGAGGCCGTGCTCGCCTGCCGTGGGGCCCTGGACAGGAACGTCGCGCCGCTGCTGGCCGTCGAGGCGATGACGCTGGCCCTGCGCGCGGGCTGACCGCCGGCGCGCGGGACCGGCCGCGCGGACCGCCCCCGCGGCTTGATCATCCGGCGGACGGGTGATCGTTTGCGGCGCTCGCGCGTCGCCGCTCCCCGGTGCGCCCGGCCTTGCCGCAGGCTGCTGTGCGGTGCCCCCGGCCGCTGTCCCCGCGGGGGTGATCCCAGCGCACGGGGTGCGCTCCCCCCTGCCTTCGGCGCGGGTGCCGCGCCCGTGCCCGAAGCGCCGTGGGGGACCTGCCGAGGTGGTGCCGCACGTGCCCGAGGTGGCCGAGGTCGTCGTTCTGTACGCGCTGCTGACCGTGGCCGGGGCCGTGGCGGTGGCGCTCGCCCGCTCGGCCCTGCGGCACTGGTGGGAGCAGCGCGCGGGCCGCGCGTACGAACTGCCCGTCGAGCGCACCGGCACGGTGCTGCGCGGCGCGGGGTCCGCGCTGGCCGCCGCGGTGGCGGTCACGCTGGCCGTCTGGTCGCCGTCCGGCCCGGCGGATCCGTCGCTCTCGTCGCCCCGCCCGGTCACCGCCGCCGCCCCTCCGCCGTCCCGGCCGCCGGCCGCGCCACCCCCGCGGCCGGTGCCGTCCGACCCCGTGGACGCCGGGCTGGAGCCGCCGCGCACCCTCGGTCACCCGGCCGGGGGCACGCTCCAGGAATTGTCCGACGGCACGCGGGTCTGGCTGCCCCCGCAGTACGACTACCCGGACTCCGTCGGGGTGTACTTCCCCCTGGTCGTGGCCCACATCGACCCCGCCGACCCGGATCTGTTCGCCGGCTTCGCCGCCCAGTCGCTGCGGGGCATCGCCGACCCCTTCGTGGTCGTGCTGCCCGCCCACTGCGACACCGGCCCCGGCGCCCGTCCCGCGGCCGTCCCGGTCGCGGTCGCCCGGCTCTACCGCGTCCTGCCCGGCCGCCCCGCGCGGGCGTTGCTGGGCGCCGACGGGGACGCGGCCTGCGTCGTACGGCAGCAGCTGACCGACCCCGAGGGGTACACCGCGGCGATCGGCGTCTCGGGCGGCTACGACGGGATCGACCGGTCCGGCCCGCCGCCGTACTACTCCTCCACCGACCGCGGCTACCCCGGGGGTGACATGCCGCGCCCCGCGCTGCTGCTCGCCGTACCCTCCGGAGAGGAGGACGCGCGGCGCTCCGCCCTCGCCCTGCGGGAACGGGTGCGCGGCGTGTCCGCCGGGGTGCGGGTGCTGGACGGCATCGCCCCGCGACGGCGGCTCTTCGCCCTCGTGGCCGGGTACGCGACCGAGAAGCTCGACGGCCCGGACCGTCCCTGAGGGCGCGGGCCGGAATCACCCGTACGAGGACTGTGGAGGACGGTTCGCCACCGGCCCTCCGGATACGCTCCAGATGACCACCACGAGGAACCGAGGCTCCGATGCACACCCCGCGCCTGCTCCGTACCTCCGGCACCGTCCTCGCCGTCGCCGGGCTGATGCTGTCCGCGTGCACGACCGGAGGCAGCACGCACAGTGCCGCCGCCTCGTCCCCGACGGGCTCGCGCGGCGGGCCGCCGCCCTCGGGCGCTCCCGCGGACGCCTACGGCAACCTCCGGCCGTACTACGAGCAGCGCCTGTCCTGGCGCGAGTGCAAGGACATGCCGGGCATGCAGTGCGCCACCATGCGGGTCCCCCTCGACTACGCCCACCCGTCCGCCGCGAGCGACCTCAAGCTCGCCGTCACCCGGAAGCGGGCCGAGGACGGCGGCAAGCGGCTCGGCACCCTGCTGGTCAACCCGGGCGGCCCCGGCGGCTCCGCGATCGACTACCTGCAGTACGCGGCCTTCGGCTACCCGTCGGCGGTCACCTCCCGCTACGACATGGCCGCCATCGACCCACGCGGTGTGGCCCGCAGCGAGCCCGTCGAGTGCCTCAGCGACCGCCAGATGGACGCCTTCACGGCGACCGACGTCACCCCGGACGACGGCGCCGAGGTCAACGCCCTCGTCGCCGCCGACAAGGAGTTCGCCGGTGGCTGCGAGCAGCGCTCCGCCAAACTGCTCAAGCACATCAGCACGGTGGACTCCGCCCGCGACATGGACGTCTTCCGCGCTCTGGTCGGCGACCGCAAGCTCAACTACGTCGGCAAGTCCTACGGCACGTTCCTGGGCGCCACCTACGCCGAGCTGTTCCCCGACAAGGCCGGCCGGCTCGTCCTCGACGGCGCCGTCGACCCGTCGATCTCGGCCCTCGACGCGAGCCGCGGCCAGGCCTCCGGCTTCGAGACCGCCTTCGACGCCTTCGCCCGGGACTGCGTCGGCCACCGCGACTGCCCGCTCGGCACCAAGAGCTCCGCCGACGCCGGGCACCGCCTCGACGCCTTCTTCAAGCAGCTGGACGCCAAGCCCCTGAACACCGGCAGCGACCGCAAGCTGACCGAGGCGCTCGGCACCACCGGCGTGATCGCCGCGATGTACGACGAGTCGATGTGGCCCACCCTGCGCACCGCCCTCACCAAGGCGAACAAGGGCGACGGAAGCGGTCTGCTCGCGCTGTCCGACACGTACTACGAGCGCGACGACCGCGGCCGCTACGACAACCTCATGTACGCCAACGCCGCCGTGAACTGCCTCGACCTGCCGCCGGCGCTGTCCGGCCCGCCGGCCGCCGAGCAGTCCGTCTCCGCGTTCACCGCCGAGTCCCCGCACTTCGGCAAGAACCTCGCGTGGTCCAGCCTGATCTGCGCCTACTGGCCCGTCGCGCCGACCGGCAAGCCCCACCGCATCGAGGCCACCGGCGCCGACCCCATCCTGGTCGTCGGCACCACCCGCGACCCCGCCACGCCGTACGCCTGGGCCAAGTCCCTCGCCGGCCAGCTCGACTCCGGCGTCCTGCTCACCTACAACGGCGACGGCCACACGGCGTACGCCCGCGGCAGCAGCTGCATCGACTCCGCCGTCAACCGCTACCTCCTCGACGGCACGCCCCCGGCGGACGGCAAGACCTGCTGACCCCGTGAGGGGCCCGATCGCCCCGTCCCGACCCGACAGCACCCTGGTCAGGGGCCCCTCAAGAACTGTGTAGACTTGTGCCCGCTGCCGATGCGAAGCTGTCTCGGCAGCCTGCCGCCTTAGCTCAGTCGGCCAGAGCGACGCACTCGTAATGCGTAGGTCAAGGGTTCGATTCCCTTAGGCGGCTCAGAGAGAAAGTGGCTGGTCACAGGCCACGTAGAGACGGGCCCCTCGGAGATCACTCCGGGGGGCCCGTACACATTCAGTACACGTGGATCTGATCGCTCCGCCTACGTGAGCGGCGCACCCCTCATTGCGAGTGCGACCTTCCGGCCGACATCGAGCGCGTCGGCGACCTCGTCCAGCCGGTCCGGGAACAGGTGGCCGTAGACGTTGAGCGTCATGGACGCGTCCTTGTGGCCGAGCATCGTCTGCACGACCTTCACGTCCGCGCCGGCCGCGATGGCCAGTGATGCCGCGGTGTGCCGGAGCTTGTGCGGCGTGATGCCCATGCCCTGAAGGCCCGCCTCCTTCACTGCGGGATCGAATACCCGGTTCCGGAAGTTGTTGTAGCGAAGCGGGCCGCCCCCGGGCGCGGTGAACAGCAGGTCATCCAAGCCCATGGGAGCGGCCAGGCTGCCCAGCTCGTCGGCGAACGACCGGGGGAGCGGCACGGACCGCTTCTCGTGGTTCTTCACCGGGCCCAAGGCGAGGACGCCCTTGACGTCGGTGTAGTTCTGCACGATCCGGATCCGGCGCTTCGGTACGAGCAGCCGGCCGCGCTTGATGGCGGACGCCTCCGCCCACCGGATGCCGCAGTAGCCCAGGACCAGGATCAGCAGTCGGTACTCCCCCGCGGCCAGGGCCAGGCGCTCCAGCTGGTCGTAGGTGAGATACACGTGCTCGTCGTCGTCATCGGGCCGCGGCAGCTCGTGGTCGTGGCACGGACTCGTCGAGATGCGCTTCGAGAGCACAGCGTGCTTCATCACCATGGAGAACACGCGGTACGTCTTGATGATGCGGGCCGGGCCCAGCACCTTGCCGGCCTTGCCCGGCTGCGTGCACAGCTCAGTGAGCCACGCCGACACGTCCTCCCACTGCACGGCGCCGACCTGCCACGCCCCCCAGCGGGGGATGACGTAGGTGTCCAGCAGCTCGCGGTAGTCGTGCTGGGTCGTGCGGCCGATCTTCCGTTTGGAGCCGAACCACTCCTCAGCGACCAGCTTCACCGCGGCCTTACCGGACTTGGGGTCCCGGTACGAGCCCTTGTCGAGGCGGGCCGTGATGGCGTCCTTCTCGGCCTCAGCCTGCGGCAGCTTCCCGAACGTCTTCGCCTTCGGCTTCCCGTCCGGGCCGTACCAGCGGACCCGCCACCGACCCGGCGGCTGCCGCTTACTGCCCGCCTTCTTCGCCTCGTTCCACTTGTCCATGGCGGCCACGTACTCGGCATGGCCAGCGCGGTCCTCAATCCACACTCGCGCCATCAGCGGCCCTCCTCGACGTGCGGCAGCGGCTCCACCCAGTCCTGCCCAGGGTGACGCCAAGTCCTGATGGTTCCGTCCTCGTACCGCTGCACCTCGCGGCCGGCCGCTTCGAGGTTGTCCGCGAAGGCACGACGGCCCGCCACAGTGTCGAAGAACCTGCGATCAGCTGCAGAGAGGCTCGCCCCCTCTGCGGCTGGCGGCCGGCCCCAAAGCCGGTACTCCAGCATGGCCTGGCCCTTGTCGCCCGGCGGGATGACGAGCGGCCGCTGACCGTCCGCCCACTCCCAAGCTGTTGACGCCGGCACGGTGCCAGCACCGGTGACCTCGACCGCTCCTTCCCTGGTCAACGGCAGCAGCAGGGCAGACGGCGACACACCGAAGATCACAGCGAGCGCGGCCAGGTCATCGACGGTCACCTGCCGCTGCTGTCGCTCGATCTTGCCGACAGCCGCCGGAGTGATGGGGCGCCCAGCCGCCCTGAGCAGCGCGGACAGCTCGTAGATGGTCATCCCGCGGCGGTCGCGTAGGCGCCTCACGTTGTCCGCCACGGTTACGGCGGTCGATCCGTACTGGGCTGCCGGGCGCGTTTTGCGCTGCTCATCGCTCATGGTCCACAGCCTAGGCGGTGGGGGTGTCCATTCGAGCCTGACTGGTGCTACCTTCGTCTCTGTCATGGAGCCACTATACGAACTTTGGTAGTCGAGTTGAATACCAAAGAGAGGAAAGTGATGAACGGAGAGATCGCGCGGACCGCCGTTGAGAAGCGGGACGAGCTGCTCAGCCCGCGGCAGGTCCACGCCGACTACGGGTTCAGCCCGCAGACCCTCGCCAACTGGCGCTGGACGGGCCAGGGGCCCGACTACATCAAGCAGACCCCCGGCAAGGGTGGCCGCATCAAGTACCGCCGCAGCTCCATCGAGGGGTGGCTGACCGCACAGACGGTGCAGGTCGGGGGCCGGGCGGCGTGACCCAGAACGCAAAGAAGGGCCAGCTCGGCACTGGCCCTTCTCAGGAAGTCCTCTTCGCGGGCGGCGGTGAAGACGCTGCAAGCGTAGCGCGACCGCTCGTCCTGATCACAAGGGGGCGCGTCGAGTTTCTGGCTCACTGCCCCCGCTGCAGCGACTGGCACCGGCACACCCACCTCGGCAAGGTCACCGGCCCCTGTGGCGCCGCATACGACCTGCAGCCCAAGCAGAGGGGTGCCGCCGCATGACCGACTGGCAGAACGCCCTCGACAACGCCCTGCAGGCGGCGGCACGCCACGGCTTCGAGGTTCTCCCCCTCGGCCTGACCAAGCTGCCGGCCATCAAGTCCCCGCACGACAAGGGGCACGGCTGCAAGGGCGAGTGCGGCCAGCCCGGGCACGGCTGGCGCGACGCGTCCAACGACCCGGAGCGCATCCGCGCCCTGTTCACCGCGGCACCCCACGCCACCGGCTACGGGATCGCGTGCGGCCGGCCGCCGCACTACTTGATCGGTCTCGACCTTGACCGCGACGCCGAGAAGGACGTCGACGGCGTGTGGGAGCTGCGCAGACTCGCCGCCCAGCGGCACATTGCGATCCCGCGCACGGTCATCATCCGCACCCCCCGTGGCGGCTACCACGCGTGGTGGACCGGGCCCAGCGACGTCAAGGTGCCCAATCGGGCTGGCCACATGGCGCCGGGCGTCGACGTCCGCGGCGAGGGCGGATACCTCGTGGGCCCAGGCAGCCGCAGCGTTCGAGGCATCTACACCCTCGCCTCCGACCCGAACGACATCGTCATCGCGCCCATCCCCGAGCAGCTGCTGCAGCTCATGGTGCGCCCCAAGCGCCAGCCGCAGCAGGGCACGTTCCGGCAGCCGTCCGGACCGGTCAGCGGCGGCAGCGCGCTGGTCGGCCTCGTGCGCCTGGTCCTCGACGCCCAGGAGGGGCAGCGGAACAGCCGCTTGTACTGGGCTGCCTGCAAGGCCTTCGAGCACGCGGCGGCGGGCCGGGTTGACGCTGACGCCGCCGAGCGCGCCCTCGTCCGCGCCGCCGTCGAGGTCGGCCTGCCGGAGAACGAAGCACAGGGCACCGTCGCGTCTGCTCGCGGCACGATCGTGGGAGCCGCCCGATGAGCGAAGAGAAGACCAGCGCGGACCGTGCCCGGGAGATCGTGCAGGACGAGGGCGTGGAGACCGAGAAGCGCCCCTCGCAGGCCTCGCAGCTCGCCGCCCTGGCACGCGAACGGTACGAGCTGTTCATGTCCGAAGACGGCCGCCCCTACGGCCGGAAGAAGGACGGGCCGAACATCGCCCTGCCGCTCCGCGGAAAGGCCGGCCTGCGCTCCCAGCTGGCCCGCATCTACACCGACGCCAACGGCGGATCAGTACCCTCGCAGAGCGCCCTGGCCGACGCGATGACCGTCCTCGAAGGCGTGGCCGCCGACGCCGACCCGCGCGTGCCCCACATGCGCGTCGCACGCCACGGCGACAGCATGGTCGTCGACCTCGCCACCTCCGACGGTGCGTGCGTCATCGTCAGCCCGGACGGATGGCAGCGCGCCCCGCGATCCCCCGTCCTGTTCCGCCGTTCCGGCGCCATGAAGCCACTGCCCGCCCCCGTCCGCGACGGTGACGGCCTGGCCAAGCTCCAGGACCTGCTGAACACGGACGAGGAAGGCTTCCGGCTGCTCGTCGCGTGGCTCGTCGCCTGCTTCATCCCCGATCTGCCCCACCCGATCCTGACCTTCCGCGGCGAGCAGGGCACCGGCAAGTCCTACTCGGCAAAGATGGTGATCGGGCTCATCGACCCGTCCGGGGCACCCAAGCGGACCGCGCCGCGAGACATCAAGGCGTGGGCAACGCAGGCCTTCAACTCGTGGGCCCTGTGCCTCGACAACGTCTCCATCGTCGCGGACTGGCTGTCCGACGCACTGTGCCGTGCCGTCACCGGAGACGGCATCGTCGACCGCGCCCTGTACACCGACGACGACGTCGTCGTCCTCGAGTTCCGACGCGTCCTGGCGATGACCACCATCGACGCGGGCGCCCTGGCCGGCGACCTCGCCGAACGGCTGCTCACCATCGAGCTGCACCTCATCCCCGACCACAAGCGCCGGGAAGAAGCCGAACTCGACGCGGCCTACGCCGACGCCCACGCGGCCATCCTGGCCAGCCTGTTCGACCTGCTCGCTCAGGTACTGAAGGTGCTGCCCGACGTGCAGCTCACCGAGCGTCCGCGCATGGCCGACTTCGCCCGGATCCTCGCAGCCGTCGACCATGTGCAGGACTGGAACACCCTCGACTCCTACAAGTCCAGCGCCCGCGATGCTGTCGCGGACGTCCTCGACGGCGAGCCGTTCGCCCAGGCCGTCGTCGCCCTGGTCGACCGGGCTGGCGAACCCGGCATCATCCTCACGGCCTCCGAGCTGCTGGAGAAGGTGCCCACGCCGGAGCGCCTGCCGAAGAAGTGGCCCAAGGACCCGACGCGGGCCGGCGGCCAGCTCAAGCGGCTCGCCCCGGCCCTGCGCACCATCGGCATTGAGGTCGACGACAGCAAGCGCGGGCCGAAGCCGAAGAAGCAGCGCCTGTACCACCTCACCGCCACAGCAGAGAGAAGGTACGAAACAGCGTCCCCAGCGTCCCCCGGCACCCCTGAAACCGGCTCTGACCAGGGAGTTCAGGGGGGACGCTACGAGGGGGACGCTAGCGTCCCCCCACCAGGCCGGGGGGACGCTGCAAACCCCCGGGGGGACGCTGCCCTCTTCCTAGCGTCCCCCCGTCAGGCCGCCCCTGACCTGCGGGAATCGCCCCGGGGGGACGCTGGGGACGCTGGGGACGCTGAAATGCACCTTCTCTCTATTCCCTGCCGTGAATGCGGCGAGTACCTGCACCCGTCTCTGGTCCGCGACGGCGAGACCGCCCACCCCATGTGCGCCTGAGGAGTCCCGACATGACCGAACGCACGCTCACCCCCGGCCCGCTCACCGCAATCGCCGACGACGTCCGTGACCACGGCTACGCCATCCTCCAGACCCGCGTGGAGCGCATCCCGCGCCTCGTCCGCGGCCTGCCCTGCTCCGAGCCGGACGGCTGCAACAAAACCGCCACCCTCGCCACCCTCGCCGTCGAGGAGACCGCCGACAACAACGACGGGTTCGGCCTCTACCTGGCCAAAGGCCCCGACGGGCTGCCGCTGTGCATCCCCGTCTGCGACGACCACCGCAACGAGGCCACCCACGACCTCTACCGCGACCTGACAGGGCAGATGCGGCCCGACGGCATCCGAGCCTTCGACGTACCCGGCACGCACCTGAGCTGGCACTGAAGTGACCCGCACCCGCCGCCGTTGCGCTGCCTGCGATCGCCCCCTGCGGGCTGGCCGTGGCCGGCCGTGCGTCCGCGGGTGCGGCGTCCACCTGTGCCGGGCCCCCCACATTCCCCACTGCACCGACCTCCACGGCGGCCAGTGCCCCAACCACCAGCCCATCGAGGAGATCGCATGACCAAGATCAACGTACGAACTTCGTTTCCCGAATCGTACGAAACCAAGGGCGTCAACGACCTCGTGCAGATCCGGATAGCCGACGCGGCTCGCCGGATCGAAGCGGCCCGGAAGCGCCGCGCCCGCTTCGCCGAGGCCCGCCGTCACGGCGTGGCCGCCCGGCACCGGGCCAAGCTCGCACGACAGGAGGCCTCCCGTGGATGAGCCCATCACCGACGAGGACGTCCTGAACGTGGCGGCCACGCTCGACGGCCTGCACGCCGACGCCGTCATCCAGGAAGCGATCTGCGGCACCCGCCTCACGCCCGAGCACCAGCGGCTCATCGCCATGGCCGACGCCTCTGGCGACCCGGTCAAGTCCTACGCCGCGCACCTGCTGGCCGACGCCTACGAGGTCGGCCTCTTCGAGGAAGGGGGTGCGTGATGGCAGACCGCACCGTAACCGTCCGCCTCGTCGCGGACGTCAGCAGCTACACCCGCGGCATGGCCCAGGCCGCAGCCGAGACCAGCCGTACAGCGGCCGCCATGGAGCGCAGCGGCCGCAGCTCCATCCAGGCCACCTCGCGCGCCGAGGCCTCATCTCGCCGTGCCACCACCGCCGCCCGGGCGGCAGGCAGCGCAACCCGTAGCGCAGCCGCTGCGTCCACCGCAGCCGCAGCCGCTTCCCGTGGGGCCACTGCCGCAGCCACCGGCCACGGCACCGCCTTGCAGCGCCTCACCCGCGCAGCCTCCCGGTCCGAGACCAGCCTCAAGGCCGCCCGCATCACCAGCGTTGGCCTCGTGGCAGCGTTCGCACTCGCCGCCGCGGCCGCCGCCCGGTTCGAGAAGGCCATGAGCAACGTGAAGGCCGTGTCCGGTGCCACCGGTCGCGAGTTTGAGCAGCTCCGCCAGGCAGCCCTCGACGCCGGC
The DNA here is from genome assembly GCA_036013505.1 of Streptomyces sp. NBC_00510. Lineage (NCBI taxonomy): Bacteria > Bacillati > Actinomycetota > Actinomycetes > Kitasatosporales > Streptomycetaceae > Streptomyces > Streptomyces sp. NBC_00510. The sequence continues at coordinate 5,406,170 of CP107851.1, forward strand.
AGCGCCACCCAGTACAGCGCCACCGAGGCAGCCGACGCCGAAGCCGAACTCGCCCGCGCGGGCATCAAGACCGCCGACATCGTCGGAGGCGCCCTCACCGGCGCCCTGTCCCTCGCGGCCGCCGGCCAGCTCGACCTGTCCGAAGCCGCGATATCCACCGCGCAGGCCATGAACACCTTCAGCCTCAAGGGCAAGGACGTCGGGCACATCGCCGACGTACTCGCCGCCGCGGCCAACAAGAGCGCGTCGGACGTGCACGGCCTGGCCCTCGGTCTCCGCATGGGTGGCCTCGTCGCCGACCAGACCGGGCTCAGTCTTGAGGACACCGTCGGCACTCTCGCCGCGTTCGCCGACCGGGCCCTCGTCGGCTCGGACGCGGGCACGTCGCTGAAGGTGATGCTGCAGCGTCTGACGCCGCAGTCCAAAGAGGCCCAGGCTGCGATGGACAAGCTCGGCTTCTCGGCCTACGACAGCCAGGGCAACTTCGTCGGGCTGTCGGAGCTCGCCGGCCGCATGCAGAAGTCGTTCGCCAACCTGACCCCCGAGGCCCGCAACGCTGCGTTCGGCGTCATCTTCGGCTCGGACGCCGTCCGCTCCGCGACGATCCTCTACCAGCTGGGCTCCAAGGGCATCGACCGGTACGTGTCCGCGGTCGACGACACCGGCTACGCGGCGAGGGTCGCGGCCACCCAGACCAACAACCTCGTCGGCGACCTGGAGCGGCTGCAGGGCGCCCTGGAGACCGCGCTCATCCAGTCCGGCACTGCCGCCAACGGTGTCCTCCGCGACATGGTGCAGTTCGTCACCCGGCTCATCAACGCCTACAGCAGCCTCCCGCCGTCCCTGCAGTCCGGCATCACCCTCTTCGCCGGCCTCGCCGGAGCCATCGGCTTCGTCGCAGCCTCCGCGCTGCTCCTGCTGCCCCGTATCGCCCGGGCCCGCACCGAACTCGCCGCGCTCGGCGTCACCGCCGCCCGCACCCGCGCAGCCATGACGATGCTCGGCCGGGCCTCCGTCATCATCGCCGCCCTCACCGCCATCTCCTACGGCGCCCAGAAGGTCCAGGACGCCTTCAAGGACGCCCCGCCCTCGGTGTCGAAGATGGCCAACGCCCTCATCGAACTCGGCCGGAACGGCAAGGTGTCCGGCGAGGCCCTGAAGGTGTTCGGCACCGACCTCAACCGGTTCGGGGAGATCGTCGCCCGGGTTGCGCACCCCGACTGGAAGAAGCGCACCACCGACGTCGTCGACACCCTCACCTTCGGCATCACCAAGGGCATGGGCGAAGCGGGCGTGTCCCTCGACGAGGCCCACGACGCCCTCGACAGCCTCGACCAGTCCCTCGCCGGCCTCGTGTCCTCGGGCAACGCCGACACCGCCTCCAAGTCCTTCAAGGCCCTCGCCGACGAGGCCATCCGCAACGGCACCAGCGCCGAGAAGCTGATGACCCTGCTCCCGCACTACTCGGATGCTCTCGCCGACCTCGACACCCAGTCCCAGCTCACCGGCGACAGCCAGCGCGAGATGAGCGAGGACGTCCTGCTGACGAAGACGCAGCTGCAGCAGACCGCCGACGCCGCCGAACAGCTCACCGACGCCCTCAAGCTGTTGAACGGCCTCAACATCGACGCCGCCCAGCAAGAGATCAGCTTCCGGCAGTCCCTGGCCGACCTCACCAAGGCCGTGAAGGACAACGGCCACAGCCTCGACATCACCACCGCCAAGGGCCGGGCCGTGAAGTCCGCCTTCCTCGACGCTGCCAAGGCCGCCCAGGAACATGCCGAGGCCGTCGCCGAGCAGAAGAACAGCGTCGAGGCCGGCAACCAGGTCCTGGAGAAGGACATCAAGATCCTGCGGAAGCAGATGCTGCAGGCCGGGTTCTCCAAGGACGCCGTCGACGCCCTGCTCGAGTCGTTCCTCAGCCTGCCCGCCAAGACCACCCCCAAGGTCGACGTCGAGACCTCCCGGGCCGTGAGCGACCTGGAGAACGTCCAGGAGAAGCTCAAGAACACTAAGGGCAAGACGGTCGAGGTGAAGGCCCTCACCAAGGCAGGCGAGAAGGCCCTCGAAGACCTCGGCTACAAGGTCAAGCGGACCAAGGGCAAGAACGTCGTCATCACCGTGCCGACCGGCACGCAGAAAGCGAACGTCGACGCTCTCGCCGCCGCGATCCGGGCCCTGCACGACAAGTCGATCGTCATCACCACGCACTACAACAACACCGTCACGTCCGGCGGCGGCACCGGACGGCGGAACGCCGCCAGTGCCAGCGCTAACGGCAACATCATCGACTTCTATGCCGATGGCGGCATGCGGCGCGAGAATCACGTGGCGCAGATCGCGAAGGCCGGCACGTGGCGGGTGTGGGCGGAGGACGAGACCGGCGGCGAGGCCTACATCCCGCTTGCTGCGTCCAAGCGGGCCCGGTCCCGCCGTATCGCCGAGGAGACCGTGCGTCGTCTCGGTGGCCGCGGGATCGCCTGGTACGCCTCGGGCGGCGTCGCCGCCCGCAAGGAAGTCCCCGGCGACCTCAGCGGCTTCAGCAAGTCCCTCACCAAGTCCGCGTCGGACATCTCCAGCGCCGCCAAGACCCTCACCACCGACCTGCGCAAGCTCGGCAAGTCCGGTGCTGCCCTCGCTGCCCGCGTCGACGCCACCAGCCGCAAGCTGCAGTCCCTGGCCAACCAGCGCGACAAGGTCAAGGCCCGCATTACCGAAGCCAAGGACTACGCGGGCACCGAGGCCGGGAACATCAAGGACTTCCTCGGTGTGGAAGGCGGCGGGTCGGCCAGCGACCTGATCGCCCAGATGAAGACGGAGCAGTCGACCGCAGGCCACTTCCAGAGTGACCTGGCCAAGCTGCAGAAGCGCGGCCTGAACCGGGACCTCCTGCAGCAGGTGATCGAGCAAGGCCCCGGGTCCGCCCTCGCCCAGACGCTGCTGTCCGCCACGAACAGCCAGCTCGCCCAGATCAACCAGCTGGCAGGCAAGGGCGGCAAGCTCGCCACCTCCATAGGCAACCTCGCCGCCGACGGCATGTACGACGCGGGCGCCCAGGCAGGCCGCGGCTTCCTCGCCGGCCTCCAAGCCCAGGAGAAGGCCCTACAGAAGGAGATGGACAGGCTCGGCAAGAGCCTCGTCGCCTCCATCAAGAAGTCCCTGAAGATCAAGTCTCCGTCGCAGGTCACCCGGGACGAGGTCGGCAAGCAGGTCGGCATGGGTGTCGTCGTCGGCATGGACGCCACCAAGCGCCACATCGCCGCTGCGGCTACCCGCATGTCCGCCGCCTCCATCCCCGGCGCGTTCACGGCACCCACGGCCAGCAGCCAGCCCGCCGTGTGGGACGTCCACGTCCACGTCGACGACCCCGCACTGAAGAACCTCATCCGCGTCGAGGTCAAGCCCGTCGTCCGCGACGCGATCGATACCGCCGCCTACCGCGCCAAGACCGGCCGGCGCTAACCCCCAAGGAGAACCACCATGGCAACCGGACGCACCAACGAGCCCAAGACCGTCACCATCAACACCACCAGCGGCCAGGCCAACATCACCGCCGCCGCGGGCACGTTCACCAAGCCCGAAGACATCGGCCGCACAGTGACCGGCACCGGCATCCAGGCCGGCTCCACCATCACCGCCGTCGCCTCCGACACCGCCGCGACCATGTCCCTGACGGCCACCGCCACCGGGTCGCCGTCCGTCGCCCTCGGCCGCGGCAACCCCCAGGCCTACGGCTTCAACGGATGGTCCCCCGAGAGCGACACCGAAGCCGACGCCTACACCGTCGCCGCCGTCATCGCAGGCACCGCCCAGCCCGACGCCATCACCAACCCGACCACCCGCACCAACCAGCGCGCCCGCAGCTAACCGAGAAGGAGAACCACCATGCCCAGCAAGCTCGCTCTCGCCCTCGCCGAGGCCACCCGCGTCCAGCAGCCCCAGCCCACCGCCGGCCACCGCAAGGCCGCCGACATCCACGCCCTCTACAAGCAGGGCCTGCAGGAGATCCGCGGCAACCGCAACATGCACCCCGACCGCAAGCGCGTCGAAGCCGCCCAGCTCTACACCACCACCCGCGCCGCCCTCGCCAAGCTCAAGAGCGACCAGGCCGACACCGACAACACCACCTTCACCAAGCTGGAGCGCAAGCTCTGGGGCTACGACGACGAGCGCGCCCTCGCCCGCGACCGCTCCACCTTCGACGCCACCGTCCGCGACGCCCAGGACCGCGCCAGCAAGCTCACCAAGCCCGACAAGGCCGCACGCGCCCTCGCCGACGCCGAGCAGGCCGGCGACCACGTCCTCGCCCGCGCCATCGCCAAGCGCGCCCACGACATGGACTGGGGCGACGTGCTCCACGACTACCTCGCCACCCGGCCCAGCAGCACCGAGACCTACCAGCAGGCCGCCGACATCTGGCACCGGCACAACGACACCGGCGGCCGCATGCAGCACGGCATGCAGTACGTCGTCCACAAGCCCGACGAGCTGCGAGGCGTGAGCGACCAGGACATCGCCCAGCTCGCCGACCCCGAGCCCGCCGACGCCGCCTAACGCGGCCCATGGATCCGGCGTCAACGTCACCCGCACGGCATGCATGTACGGCCGGCCGTGCGGGAGCGATGGCCGGAGAGCGGGTCCTCCTTTCTCCCTGCGCAGACCCGGCCAGCGCCGACCGGTCCGGAGCCGTCACCCGACGCGCTCCGGGCCGGAGCTGTTCGACACACAGCGTGACGACGCTCCGGTGACCGCAGGTCAGAGGGCCAGGGGGGCGACTCCGCCGTCACCCTCCGTAGGGACCGCCGGGGAGAGCGCTCGCTATCTGCGATCCCAGATGGCCTCAAGATCACGACCCGTTAGTGACTGAAAGTGAGGTGGTTCCGGTGTCCGGACCCCTGCCCAACCCGGCCAAGGGCCGGTCCCGTTACACCGCCAGCCGCGCCAGCGAGCAGCCCAGCGCCCGGCGCGGCGTCGTTGTGCTCCCCCCGGTCTGTGAGGACCTCGTCCCGAAGCTTCCGCCGGGCCGTGACTGGACCGACGCCGAGCGGGAGATGTGGGAGACGCTGTGGACCGGCCCGCAGGCGAACATGTGGGACGACTCGTTCGTCATGGCGGTGGCCATGTACGTCTCCAACACGTTTGCGGTGCTGTCGGGCGCCGGCTCGGCCTGGCAGGCCCAGGAAGCACGGCATCTATCCGATCGGCTTGGCCTGACGCCGCAGGGCATGGCGTCGCTGGGCTGGCAGATGGCTCCGTCGGCACCGTCTGGGCCTGCTCTGGCCGCGGTGCCGCTTCGGGGTGGTGCGTGATGGTGTCGGCCCGTCGTGCGGCCCGTATGGCGCCGCGTGTCAGCAACGACGAGCCGCCGGAGTGGCTGTGGAAGTTCCAGGCGAGCAGATGGTTCCGGGAGACCCGAGAAGAGGGCGAGGACGCGACGGTAGAAGCGTTCATTAAGGCTCGTGGTCGCTGGCGGAAGGCCCGGGACGCGTGGCTGGCCGAGCGGGGCCTGGTCGTGTACGGCATGGCCGGCTTGACGTGGCAGGAGTTCAAGGAGATCGAGCAGCAGGAGCCGCACCGTGTCTTGCGCCGGCCGGAGCGCTGACAGGGAGGGAAGCACAAAGGGGCGCCCACAGGCCCGTTTCCGGGTCTCTGGACGCCCCTTGGCGTGTACCTCCCTCGCCTCCCTAATCGATCATTTGCGCTGGTCAGGCATAGGGAGGCGGGTCAGGGAGGCCCTGAGGGACTTCTCCCTGAACCCTGCCGCCTCCCTCTACGCCGCTTCCCGGCGCGCGAGGGCGTCACGGACCTTCTGACGGTCGACGACCATCTTCCCGTCGCTCTTGTGCGGGGCAGCGTCGAAGCCCTCCAGGTACTCCTTCAGGTCGCTGTTACCCCACACCTTGTAGACCGGCGGGTTGAGCTCGGCCAGGCGCTGCAGGACCTCCCGGGTCAGCACCCGCGGGTCCTGCCCGATGACGTGGACGATGTCGGCGAGCGGGTCGCTCTCCTTCACCGGCTGCAGCTGACGGACGGTGGCGCGGCCGTTGCGGGCCTGCAGCGCCCGCTCCGCAACCTCGGTGGCATCCTCGGTGCTGAGGTAGTGCGTCCGCACCGTGATGGACGGCTCGCCGTCCGGGATGTCGATGCCGTCACCCACGACGACGACCGTGCCCTTGTCCTTGCCCTGGCGGAGCTTGTGCGGGGCGGCGCCAGCGTCGACCGCGGCCTCGCCGAGCGCCATGCGGGCCTGCGACTCGGTGCCCAGGACCAGCGAAGACCTGATGTGCGCGCCCTCACGGACGAGCTTCGGCAGGTTCTCGTCGGTGGGGTCCTGAGTGCCCTGCCACAGGGTGACGTTCACCGCGCGGCCCTGGTTGTGGATGCGGCGCGCCGCCATGAAGTACCGCGACGTGGCCTTCTTCCCACCGAACGGGCGGCCGTCGTCGCCCTTGAGCGGGTTCATGAACGCCACCTGCGCCTCGTCGACGAGGATGACCAACGGCGGGTGCTCGCCGCCCGGGTCCTGGAGGCGGCGCTCCATCTCCTGCACGCCGGCCTCCAGCATCTCGGTGACGGCGCAGGCGTGCTCGTCAGTGGGGCCCTGGATGAGGACGGAGGCGATGCCCTCGAACATGGCCCAGTCGCCGACGCCCTTCAGGTCGCCCAGCCAGAACTCGACCGAGGCGTCGAAGGCCAGCCACAGGGCGAGCGCCCGCAGGCTGGCGGTCTTGCCCTGGTTCGACAGACCGGTGATGAGCAGGTGCCGCTGGTAGACGCTCAGGGACGCGGCGTCGCCGCGCAGGGACTGGCCCCACGGGGCGCGGCCGAGCCGGTAGTCGGCGCGAACATCCTGTTCAACGACCAGCGGGGACGGGCCGATGGGCTCGTCCAGCGCGCCGCTGTCGGCGATCCACAGCCGGATGGTGCGGGGCTGCGGCGGGATGGTGAGGAACACCTCGTGCTCGTGCCGGCCAAGGTTCTCCGCCAGCTTCCGGCGCCGGTTGAGGATCTCCTCGGTGCTCACGCCGGACGGCAGGGTGACGTCGACCTCTATGCCGCAGCCGGCGAGAGTGATGGGGCCGAGCATGGCCGCGCCGACGTCGCCCATGTCCTCGATGGCCTTGCGCAGGGCGGAGATGCCCAGGTCACGGAAGGCGACGACGACGATGGACGGGGTGATGGGGCCGCCGCTGTCCCGCTGCCTCTCCGGGAGCGCCCACTGCGGGGCGGTGTGCCTGCCGCGGCCGACAGCCCACACTGCGGCCAGGGCCAGCCACGGCGCGGCCAGCAGCAGCGGATCCCACACGACACCGGCGATGTACGCCACCCACTGCACGAGGTCGATGACCGCCTCGAGCGGGGCGAGAACATCCCGAACATCGTGGTTCGCCCAGGCCAGCAGCACACCGACGAACAGCAGCAGCCCGGTCCCCGCGCCGACGGCGGACACGATCGCCTTGGGCAGGTTCATCATCATCTGCAGGGTGTCGACGCGTCGCCGGTGCCGGGCCATGCGGAAGGCGTGGCCGCGCTGTTCCCACAGGGCGACCTGGTCCATCAGGCCTGCGGCTTCGGCGGCGCGGATCATCCGCTCGTAGCGGGCGGCGCTGCGGCCGTCCCAGGCGCGGCGGAACACGACGCGGGTACCGCCCACGACGTAGGACAGGTGGCGGACGGTGATACGGCCTGCGGTGCGTGTCCGCTCGTCGGTCAGGGCAGCCTTGGCTGCCGCACGGAAGTGCGCCCGGCGGCGCTCTCGGCGCTGCTCGGACGGCGGTTCTGTTGGCGTCTTGAGCATGGTCACGGTCATGCTGGGGATCTCCAGTTGCTCGTAGGGGTGCTGGGGACCCGGGGCGGCCGGTGGTGTCCAGCCAGGTACGGCCGCCCCGGGGCGTTGCTACATGTACGGGCCGGCCTGGCGACGGGCGCGGCGCAGGGTGGCGGCGACGGACTCGACGTTGGCGCCGGGCAGCTGGGCGAGGATCGCGTCGACGGCGTCCTTGTCGCCCAGGCCCTTGGCGACCTGCTTGCGGGCCAGCTCGGCGATGGACGGCATGGACGGCTGAACATGTTCGGCGCTGTTCAGGGGCACCTTCGGCGCCTCGGCGACCTCGGCCTGAACGGGCGTGTTCGCGTCCTGTTCGGCCCGCGCCTGGTCGACCTCGTTACGCACCTGCTCGGCGGCCAGCAGCTCCAGCGCCGCGGTCTGCTCGGCCCGGGCGACCTGCCGACGGACACCGGCGATGGCCAGCTTCGCGTTCGCCGCGGAGATCTCAGCCCGCACCCACGCCGCGTCCTCGGGCGACAGGTCCTTGTCGACGAACCGCATGATGCCCATCCACAGCACCTTCGCGAACAGCGACACCGCGGCGCCAACGACGCCCAGGGCGACGCTGCCCATCAGCAGGCCGTGCCAGAAGATGGCGCCCATCGTGCAGGCGAGCAGCGCCCAGCCCAGCCGGCGGGAGAACGCCCGCTTGGAGGCGTCGAAGCGGGACAGCCACTCCAGCAGGACGTTCACCAGCCAGGCGATGTCGAAGATGGCCGCGGCGGCGTAGCCGATGCCGCCGTTGAGCAGCTGGCCGATGCTGTACGTCGACCACACGATGGCCAGCGCGGTCAGCCCGAGGACGAGGGACGACGCGGCCCGTATGGCGGCCTGGTCCCAGTCGCGGGGCAGGACCGGCACCCGGACCTTCTGCGGCCGGCTGATGGTGTGCGTGACGCCGTCGACGGTGTGCTCGACGGCCCGACGGCGGATCTCTTCCTTGAACTTCACTGCTCTCCCCTTCGGGTCAGTTGGTAGCGGCGCAGGCGTTGCGCCACAGGGCGTGCTGACGGACGTTGCGCAGGATCAGTAGGGCGACCAGCCACGGCAGCGTGTCGGCCTTGGCCGTGTTGCACGGGCCGCAGGCGAGGACGAGGTTCCGCTGCCGCCAGGTCCGCCACAGGCTGTAGGGCACGTAGTGGTCGAGGGTCGCCGTGTCGATGTCCGGGAACGGGCGCTGGCAGTAGAAGCAGCGGGCGCCGTCACGGGCGGCGAGGGACCGGCGGACGTGCCGCCGGTCCTCCGGGTTCAGCGTTCGACGGCGGGCCATCACGCGCCCCGCAACTTGCGGTCGAGCATCCGGTCGAACCGCTGCTCGCCGTGCCGGTCACCGATGGCACGGGCCACGATGAGCAGGTCCGCGAGAACGGTGATCGGCGGTAGCGGCCGGGGCGACCGGGATACCGCGTACACCGCGGCGTCCTCGGTCGGCCGGCGGACGGGCCAGGCAGCCATCACGCCCGACCCTCCGCCTGCAGCTCCATCAGCCGCGGCACCAGGTCACGGACGAACACCGCGAGGCCTTCGAGGGCCTGCGCGAACTCCTCCAGCTGGCCCAGCCGCTCGGGGTAGACGATGCCGTCGAGGTCCAGTGACAGGTACGGCACGGTCCGCTCGGGGGTGCCGTACTCGTACCGTCCCTGGCCGACCTGCACCGAAGCCGGGCCCATGGACGTCGGGACCTCGAACCGCTCCTCAGCGGCGACGTGACCGATGTCCTGCAGGTAGGCGCCGCTGCGGTGGTCCATGACGCACCAGGCGGGGCAGTCGAAGGTGACCTCGCCGTAGTCGGCGGTCTCCAGCGTCACGCGGCGAGGGCTCATGACTGCCCCCCGTCCTGGCGCACGGTGTACGTGGCGGGCGTCTGGGCGGTCCACTCGCGCAGCTGCTCGGCGGCCTCGGTGAGGGTGAACAGGTCCGGGGCGCGCAGCAGGCTGTCGAGCTTGATGCGGACGTCGGCGGCTCGGCTCTGGACGAGGTCGCTGAAGGCGTCGACGTCCCGCTCGGTGATGGCCGGCTTGGGGAGGCTGAGGGCGTCGTGCACGGCCTGCAGCAGCTCCCGCACTTCGGGAGTGAGGGCGCTCACGCGGCACCGGCCTCGGGGTCGGCCGGCGGGACCGGGATGCCGGGGATGTCGTCGACGACGGGGCTCTTGGCGCGGGCGCGGTACGCGGTGGAGCCCTTGCCGGGCCAGCCGGGGACCTTCACGTCGAACAGGGCGGCGATCAGGCCGCGCGCCATGTGGTCACGGACGCCCGCTTCCTGCCCGGACGGCATGACCAGGAAGACGGCGCCGTCGTTGCGCTGGTAGATCGAGCCGAGGAACTTGTCCTCGCGGGCCAGCTCGTCGCTCTCGATGATCTCGGCGTGCGCCGTGTTCAGCAGGTCGCTGATCTCCCGGCGCGTTATGTCGTCGACGGTGAGAGCGGAGGGGTTGACGGGGTTCGGTACGGTGTTGCGCATGGGCGAGCCCTCCAGTCAGGGATCGTTCCTAGGCCCCGTTTCGGTGTTCCAGCACCGGGCGGGGCCGCCGCCGTTTTAGCGGCGCGGCTCCGACACTACCACTCAGGTATCCAGAATGAATACCCTTTGAGGTGAAGTGGATATGGAGTCCGGGAAGTCCCCGTACACATGCCGTACACGTGACTGCGGGATGACCCGGGATAGCCCGAGACAGGCCGGGAAGAGAAATTCGCAGGTCAAAGGCGTGATCGCGCTCCGGTGCTGGCCAGGAAGACGGCTTGCAAGACCTCGTAATGCGTAGGTCAAGGGTTCGATTCCCTTAGGCGGCTCCACAGTGAAGGGCCGGGTCAGTTCCGCTGACCCGGCCCTTTCGCGTTCCCCGGACGATCAGCCCTCCGACGTGATCTTCCGGGCGGCCGTCACCCCCCGCCGTGACCACGGGGGCCGGAGCCCGGGACCCGGGGCAGGGCCGCAGGCGCGCTGTAATCGGCGGGGCCGTGCCGGACATTCCCCAGTGACAGCCTGTTCTGGGAGGGAAGGGTGCGCATGACGGCACGTGAGGGTCCGCGAGGGCAGGGGATGGTGGAGGAGTGGTTCGAGGCCCATGCCGACCGGGTGATGGGTTACCTGATGCACCGTACGGATCGCGAGACCGCGCAGGACGTGCTCTCGGAGACCTTCCTGCTGGCCTGGCGCAAGCAGCGGGCCGTACCGGAGGACGCGTTGCCCTGGCTGCTGGCGGCGGCGCGCCGGCTGCTCGCCAACCGGGTGCGGTCGGACCTGCGGAGGCAGGCGCTCGCGGCGCGGATGGCCGCGGTGATGGACCGCGCGCCGCAGGAGGTGTTCGAGGACCGCATAGGCGACCGTGAGCGCGTGTTCCGGGTGCTGATGTCGCTGTCCGAGAACGACCGCGAAGTACTGCTGCTCACCGGCTGGTACGACCTGAGCGCGCAGCAGGCGGCCAAGGCCCTGGGCTGCACCAGGGCGGCCTACGCGCTGCGGCTGCACCGGGCCCGCAAGAGGTTCCGCGCCGCCCTGGAGCCGCGACCCGCATCCTTCACCCCGCTCGATTCGGAGGTACACGCATGACGAACGACCCTGTCCTGGACGCCGTCCGGGAGCTGCGCCCGCAGGGCGCCGACGGCTGGGCGCGGTCGGCGGACGGGCGGGAGACGCTGCGGTCCGTGCTGGACCGGGCGGCGCCGCGGAGCACGCGGCGGCGGTCGCTGCGGGTCGCCGTGGCCGGCGGCGCGGTCGTCGCCGCGCTGGCCGGCGGCGGGGTCGTCGCCGTCGCCGGGGGACTGCCGTGGGGGAAGGACGCCGGGGCGCAGGTGATGTGCGCCCGGACGCTGGCGCGCGACGCGGACCTTTCGGGTCTGCCGTCCGACGCGATCAAGGCCTTCGACCCGAGGGACCCCGGCAAGGCCTGCGCCGGGCGCTGGGAGCAGATGTGGGGCCCGTCCGAGCCCGTCCCCACGTCCTTCGCGGCCTGCTACTACCCCGGCGCCGCCGGCAAGGTCGTCTGGCCCGCCGACGGCCTCGACCAGGACCAGGCCTGCGCCCGCATCGGGGCGCGGCCGATTCCCGTCGGGTAGCCCGTCCGCGTCGCGTGGCCGCGCCCATACCAAAAGGGCGCGGCCCGTACGGGTGACCCGGTGACTTTCGGTGTGCGGAGTTGCTCCGGCTGACACCTTGCTTTCTTCCATCCGTACTCGTTGACACGGCAACGGCCGGACGCGGCGCCACGGCGGGCGCGTCCGGGACATCGGACGAGGGAAGGCGCGCATGAACGTCAGTGCTCACATCGAGGCCGTCTACGCGGACGTCTGCCGGCGCAATGCCGGCGAGACGGAGTTCCACCAGGCGGTGGGGGAGGTGCTGCGCTCGCTGGCGCCGGCGCTGGAACGGCACCCGGAGTACCTGGGGACCCGGATCGCGGAGCGGATGTGCGAGCCGGAGCGGCAGGTGATCTTCCGGGTGCCGTGGGTGGACGATCAGGGACGGGTGCAGGTCAACCGGGGCTTCCGGGTGGAGTTCAGCAGCGCGCTCGGCCCGTACAAGGGGGGTCTGCGCTTCCACCCGAGCGTGGACCTCGGCATCGTGAAGTTCCTCGGCTTCGAGCAGATCTTCAAGAACGCGCTGACCGGGCTGGCGATCGGCGGCGGCAAGGGCGGCTCCGACTTCGACCCCAAGGGCCGTTCCGACGGCGAGGTCATGCGCTTCTGCCAGTCGTTCATGACCGAGCTCCACCGGCACCTGGGCGAGCACACCGATGTGCCGGCCGGTGACATCGGCGTGGGCGGCCGGGAGATCGGCTACCTCTTCGGGCAGTACAAGCGGATCACCAACCGTTTCGAGGCGGGCGTGCTGACCGGGAAGGGCGTCGCCTGGGGCGGCTCGCACGCGCGGACCGAGGCGACGGGGTACGGGGCGGTGTACTTCGCGGCCGAGATGCTGGCCACGCGCGGGCAGGGCTTCGAGGGGCGCAGGGCGGTGGTCTCCGGGTCGGGCAACGTCGCCGTCTACGCGATCGAGAAGGTGCGTGCGCTGGGCGGCTCGGTGGTGGCCTGCTCGGACTCCGGCGGCTACGTCGTCGACGAGGCCGGCATCGACCTGGAGCTGCTGAAGGAGATCAAGGAGGTGCGCAGGGCGCGGCTGTCGGCGTACGCGGAGGCCAAGCCCTCGGCGCGGTACTCCGAGCGCGGCTCGGTCTTCGACGTGCCGTGCGACGTCGCGCTGCCCTGCGCCACGCAGAACGAATTGGACGGGCAGGACGCCGGGACGCTGGTGAAGAACGGCGTGCTGGCGGTCGCCGAGGGCGCGAACATGCCGTGCACCCCGGAGGCGATCGAGGTGTTCCGGGAGGCGGACGTGCTCTTCGGCCCGGGCAAGGCGGCCAACGCGGGCGGCGTGGCGACCTCGGCGCTGGAGATGCAGCAGAACGCGTCCCGTGAGCTGTGGACCTTCGAGCGGACCGAGGCCCGGCTCGCGCAGGTGATGCGCGACGTCCACACCCACTGCCGGGCCACCGCCGCGGCGTACGGCGGCACGCCGGACGACTACGTCCTCGGCGCCAACGTCACGGGCTTCCTGCGCGTGGCCGAGGCCATGACGGCGCAGGGCGTCGTCTAGGTTCTCCGGGTTCCGCCCTCCGTGGTGCCCGTGCCCTTCCGCGACGCGCGCGGGAGGGCACGGGCGTTCCCGGCGGCGATCAGGAGGCGCTGCCGCCCATCACACGGGCGAAGGCCACCGGATCGGCGTCGTACCCGCGGACGCCGGAGCGGAAGCGCCACTCGCCGGAGTCGCCCCGGCGGAACTCGCCGACGGTGGCGGCCGTGGCGGCCGCGACCTCGCCGAGGTCGGAGGCGGCGAGGTCGGTGTGGCCCTCGACCACGTGCACGCCGGTGCCCGCGACGTCGCCGAAGGTCATCCGGCCGTCGCGCTGCTGCACGACGACGCCGACGACGACCCGGTGGTAGGCGGCACCGAGCCGGTCGAGTTCGAGGGTCATGATCTCGTCGAAGCCCAGCCCCTTGCCGGTCTTGCTGTCGCGGTTGAGCGTGATGGTGCCGTCCGGGGAGCGGCTGTCGAAGTGGACGAGGTACGCCGGGACGCCGTGCGGGTCGGCGGCGCTGTAGGTGGCCGCGACGATGTCCAGGTCGCTGGCGGGTGCGCCGAGCGGGCTGGGGTCCCACTTGAGCCGGACCTCGACCTTGCCGAGGCCTTTGGTGACATTGCTCACTGGCTGGCTCTCCTTGCTTCCGGCTGGTCGGGTGCGGAGGCGGCTGTCACGGGGAACGCCCTTTCGTCTGCCGTCAGTTGGGGGACGACCGCGTGCCGCGCGCCCGTCCGAGGCGGCAACGAACGAGGGCGATCCCGGATTCCTGGCAACCGGTCCGGGGTCCCAGACGGTTCATGCGGGTGTGAGGCTGCTGGGAGCACGGACAGGAACACGATGGCAAGGACACCACGGTGAGGGATGCGGAGACGGACTTCGAGGAGTTCGTCGCCGCGCGCGGGCCGCGGTTGCTGCGGGTCGCCTGGCTGCTGACCGGGGACACGCACCTGGCGGAGGACCTGCTGCAGACGGTCCTGGCCAAGGTGTGGCCGAAGTGGCGGGGCATAGCCGCGGAGAACCCGGAAGCGTACGTGCGCAGGGCCCTGGTGAACACGGCCTCCTCGTGGTGGCAGCGCCGCTGGCGGGGCGAGGTGCCGCACGGCGAGGTGCCGGACACGGTGACGGCGGTGGCGGACCCGTTCGCCTCGGTCGACCTGGAGCAGTCGCTCGCGGTGCTGATACGCCGGCTGCCCGCGCGGCAGCGGGCGGTGGTCGTGCTGCGCTACTTCGAGGACCTGAGCGTCGAGGAGACCGCCGAGGTGCTCGGCTGCCGGCCGGGCACGGTGAAGAGCCAGGCCGCCAAGGCGCTGGCCATGCTGCGGGGGCAGGTCGCGGCAGTGCCGAGCCTGGCGAAGGGTGGTGAGCGGTGTGGATGAGGAGCCTGAGCCGGAGGAGGAGTGGGAGCTGAGCGTGCTGCTGGAGCGCGCCGTGCCGCAGCCGGCCGCGCCCCACGACCGGATGGCGCAGATCAGGCGGCGGGTACGGCGGCGCAGGCGGCGCCGGGTGGTCGCCGGGGCGGTGGCCGCGGTCGGCGGTGTCACGGCGGCGGCGGTGGTGGCCGCCGCGTTGCTGCAGCCCGCGGGTCCCGTGACGCCCCGGGGGCAGCACGTCCTCCCCGCCGCGTCCCCGTCCCGCGCGGTGCCCGCCCCGGGGTCCCCCCTGCCGACGTCGACGAGGAGCGCGCACCCCGGCTACGCGCTGGTCAGCCTGGACGCCCTGTCCGGGCTGACGCTGAAACTGCCCGGCGAGGGCTGGCGGTCCCTCGTGACCACCGACCCGCGGGGCCTGGTGGTCGGGTTCGTCGGCTCCGGGCCGCTCCACGAGCGCGGCGGGTGCACGAAGCAGGAGATGATCCGCTACTCGGTCTGCCCGCCCGTGGACAAGGTCGCCGAGGGCGGGGTGCTGATCGCCTTCGAACAGGTGGGGGCGCCCGTGGGCGACGGCACGAGGTCCGGCCGGTTCGTGGTGAAGGGCGTGGCGTCCGCGGGTGAGGGCTGCCGCGCGCTCGGCGGCCAGTGGGAGCTCACGGCCTGGGGGGAGGACCCGGACCCCGCGTCCTCCGTCGGTCTCGTGGTCAGCGCCTGTTTCAACCGTACGGCGAAGGACACCATCGCCGCGGTCACCACCGGCCTCAAGACCGCGAGCTACACCTCGGCGTCCCCCGGCGGGCCGACCGGTCCGGGCCGTCCGACCGGTACGGGAACGCCGGGCTGACCCACTGGGCTGACCGGCCGGGGACCGGACCGTCCGCTCCACGGAGTCCCTCCGGCCGGTGTCAGCCGCCCTGCTCGTGGCGGGGACGCATCGCCTGCCGCTGGACGCGCCGCCCGAACGCGGACAGCAGCGGTTCCACGGCGGCGCGCGGGAGCACGACCTTCTGCCGGCCCGTGGGCGGGGCCGCCACCTCGCCCCGGTCGAACGTCACGACCAGGTTCCCGCAGCCGGTGAAGGCCAGGTCGTCCAGGACGGCGCGGCGCGCCGCCGGATCCTGCAGCGCGCGGAGCCCGCGCGGGTCGTGACCGGCGCGGGCGGCGAGCGCCCGGACCAGGTGCCCGGCGAGGTCGCCGGCCGCGTCCGGACCGACCATGGCGAGGGCGGGCAGCACCTCGCCGGAGCGGCCGTCGTACCAGTACGTGGCCGTCGTGGTGCCGCTCCCGGAGGTGGTGCCGTCCCCGGCGGCGGTGCCCTCGGCCGTCGTCAGTTGGACGCCGAGCACGTCCCCGGACGCGGCCAGGAACGTGTACGAGATGGTGAACTCGCCCGCGCAGGCGGCACCGTGCCCGTGCGCGGCCAGGAAGTCCCGCAACCCGCGGCGCACCTCGCGGTCGAGCGTCCGGGTCAGCGGCCGTGCGCCCGGGACGGACGGGTAGCTCGTCGACCAGCGGCAGGCGCCGCCGGTGCCCCGGGCGCCGATGACCCGCAGCCCGTGGATCCAGGTGGGCATGACCGCCCTGACCTCCTGTCCGTCGGCGGAGGGGTTCGCGGGGGAGGGCCCTCCGCCGGAGGGCGCCGTGCACGCGGGGACGGCCAGCAGCGCGGCCACGGCGACGGCGGCGATCGGCACGGACTTCACCCGGCGACCGTAACCGCCCCCGGGTCCGGGGCGGTTGGCCGTGCCGTATCCGGACCGGGGCGTGACAGGTTCGCGACATCGAGGCGGTCCCCCGCCCGGGGTGGTGGTGCTACAGTGCGAGGAGCACGGCTGTGCGCCCTTCTTCGGCGCCGGTGCTCCTCCGCGTGACCGCCCGGCGGTCCGCTCCCGCAGTCCACTGCGGTGTTCCCCTTCGCCCACGCCCCGCGTCGGCGATCTTCCCGAGGCTCCGCCTCTTGCGCCGCGTGTCCCGGCGGCCGGCCCATTCCGCCGCCGTACGCGCCCTTCCCCCGAGGACCACGTATGTCCACAGCTCCCACCACCACCCCCACCCCCACCCCCACCCCCACTCCCGCTTCCTCCCCCTCGGGCGAACGGCTCGTCGCCGTCGCCGGGGTCCTCGACGTCGAGGGCGGGCGCGGCTTCCTGCGCACCGCGGGTTACGCGCAGGGCCCGCACGACGTCCCGGTGCCGCCGGAGGTGATCAGGCGGCACGGGCTGCGCAAGGGCGACGCCGTCGAAGGCGTGGCCACGGCCGGCCGCTCCCGCGCCCTCGTACGGGCCGACCAGGTCGGCGGGCTGCCCGCCGGCCTGGCCCGCGGGCGGCGGCACTTCGCGGACCTGACCCCGCTCCACCCGTCCGAGCGGCTGCGCCTGGAGTGCCCGCAGGGCGGTCTGACCACCCGAGTCGTGGATCTGCTGGCCCCCGTCGGCAAGGGCCAGCGCGGGCTGATCGTGGCGCCGCCGAAGGCCGGCAAGACGATGCTGCTGCGGCGGCTGGCCGACGCCGTCGCGGACAACCACCCCGAGTGCCACCTGATGGTGGTGCTCCTGGACGAACGGCCGGAGGAGGTCACCGACATGCGGCGGTCGGTGCGGGGCGAGGTCGTCGCCTCGACCTTCGACCGCACGCCCAAGCAGCACATCGCCGTCGCCGAACTGGCCGTCGAGCGGGCCAAGCGCCTGGTCGAGACCGGCCGGGACGTGGTCGTGCTGCTGGACTCCCTCACCCGGCTGTGCCGGGCGCACAACAACGCGGCCTCCTCGGGCGGCCGGACGCTGTCCGGAGGTGTCGACGCGGCGGCGCTGCTCGGCCCGAAGCGGCTGTTCGGCTCGGCGCGCCTCGCGGAGGAGGGCGGTTCGCTGACCATCCTGGCCACCGCGCTGGTCGACACCGGATCGCGCGCCGACGACTACTTCTTCGAGGAGATGAAGAGCACCGGCAACATGGAGTTGCGGCTGGACCGGGGGCTGGCCGACCGGCGGGTCTTCCCGGCGGTGGACGTCGGCCCGTCGGGGACCCGGCGTGAGGAACTGCTGCTCAGTCCTGCGGAACTGGCGGCCGCGCGCGGTCTGCGGCGGGCGCTGCGTGGTGCGGGGAGTTTCGAGACGCTGCTGGAGCGGATGCGGGCGACCCCGGACAACGCGGCCTTCCTGCGGCAGATCCGCGGCACGGTGCCGGCCGCCTGACCCCGCGGCGCCCGCATGATGGAGCGGTGACCACACCGCAGCGCGTGGGGCCCCGGGGTGCCGTGCGGCGGGACCGGCCGCCCGGTTTCGTCTGGTACGCGGCCTACGGCTCCAACACCCACCTCGTGCGCCTCAACAGCTACCTCGCCGGCGGGGTGCCCCCCGGCGGCGGCCGGGAGTACCCGGGCTGCCGGGACGCGCGCCCGCCGCTGCGGTCGGTGCCGCTGGAACTGCCGGGGCGGATGTACTTCGCGACGCGGTCGCCGGTCTGGTCGGGCGGCCGGGCCTTCTACGACGGCGACGTGCCGGGCGGCGGGGTGCGCGCCAGGGCCCATCTGCTGACGGTCGGTCAGTTCTCGGACATCGCGGCCCAGGAGATGTACCGGTCGCCGGGCTCCGACCTCGACCTCGCCGAGGTGCTCCGGCACGGCAGGGCCCGGCTGGGCGACGGGCGGTACGAGACGCTGCTGTACCCCGGGGACGTGGACGGGCACCCGGTGCTCACCTTCACCGCGCCCTGGGGCTCCGGCGGGGCCGAGCACGTCAGGCCGTCCGGGAACTACATGCGGCACATCGCCGAGGGCCTGGCCGAGACGGGCGCCTGGGACCTGCCCGGCATCGCGGCCTACCTCGCGGAGTGCGCCGACGGGGCCTGGGACCCGCGGGAGATCACGGCGCTGCTCGGACGGTGACACGCGGCGCCGATGGATTACGGCGGCGCCGGCGGTCCTAGGGACGTACGCGGTACGCATCCCCGCATCCGCCCCAGGAGGTCGCCCATGGCCCGGCCCGCGCCGCCCCCGCCCGCGTCCCGACCGGGCGGTGGGCCCGCCGTGCTCGTCCTGACCGGGCGGCTCGACCGCGCCGGGATCCCGCCGCTGGTGGAGCGGCTGCGCGCGCTGCTGGCCGAGCGGGGCGGCGGGACGGTGCTGTGCGACGTGGGCGGGCTCGACGGCGCTCCGGACGTCGTGCTGGTCGACGCCATCGCGCGGTTGCAGCTGACCGCCCGGCGCCACGGCGGCCGGATCCGGCTGCGGGGCGCCGGGGGCGCGCTGCGGGAACTGCTGGCGCTCACCGGGCTGGGCGGGCTAGCGGGCCTCGGGTCCGAGGCGCGCGGGGAGGCCGAACAGCGGGAAGAGCCGCTCGGTGTCGAGGAAGGAGTTGAGCCCGGTGATCCGGCCGTCTGATATCTCGATGACCTGCAGCGCCCACGGCTCGTGACCCCCGTCGGGGCTGGGCCGGTACTGCCCGAAGCCCGGTGTGCCGTTGGCCGTGACCGGGACGAGCCGCGAACCGCGGCAGCCGGAGCCGAGCCCGAGCATCCAGGCCCTGATGTCCGCGGATCCGCGCAGCCACAGGCCGAAGGGCGGCATGGACAGCGTGGCGTCCTCGTGGAGCAGTGAGGTGAGGGCGTCGAGGTCGTACGACTCGAAGGCGGCGACGTAGCGGCCGAGCAGGGCGCGCTGCTCCTCGTCGAGCGGACGGGCCGGGTCGGTCGTGGCGGGGCCGGCGGCGGCGAGGGCGGCGCGGGCCCGCTGCAGCGCGCTGTTGACCGAGGCGACGGTGGTGTCGAGCAGCTCGGCGACCTCGGCCGCCTTCCAGGCCAGCACCTCCCGCAGGATGAGCACGGCCCGCTGGCGCGGCGCGAGGTGCTGCAGGGCGGCGACGAACGCCAGGCGCACGCTCTCGCGCTGGTCGGCGAGGTCGGCGGGGTCGCCCGTCTCGGGCAGGACGCGGCCGTCGGGGGCGGGGGAGATCCAGGTGCTCTCCGGCAGGGTGCCGGGCAGCGGGCCGTCGGCGCTGCCGGGCGAGGCCAGGTCCATCGGGCGGGCCCGGCGCCCGGTGCCGCCCAGGATGTCCAGGCACGCGTTGGTGGCGATGCGGTAGAGCCAGGAACGCAGGCTGGAGCGGCCCTCGAACCGGTCGTACGCCCGCCAGGCGCGCACCATCGTCTCCTGGACGGCGTCCTCCGCCTCGAAGGCCGAGCCCAGCATCCGGTAGCAGTAGCCGGTCAGCTCCGCGCGGTAGCGCTCCAGCTCCTGCGCCACGTCCGGGGGTGCAGCGAGATCGCTCATGGTTCTCCTCCGCCTTCCGATGAGTTCCGGAGCGTCCACGGGTCTACTTCAGCACAGACCACTGACAGAAACCCCGGAACGGAACGAGGCGGACCATGCCGACCCAGATCTTCGTCAACCTCCCCGTGCAGGACCTGCCCAGGTCGAAGGCCTTCTTCGGCGGCCTCGGCTTCTCCTTCGACGCCCGGTTCACCGACGACGACGCCGCGTGCATGGTGATCGGCGAGGGCATCTTCGCGATGCTGCTCGTCGAGCCCTTCTTCCGGCAGTTCACCAAGAAGGAGGTCGCGGACGCCACGAAGACCACGGAGTCCATCCTCTGCCTGGGCGTCGAGTCGCGGGAGCGCGCGGACGAGCTGGCCGACGCGGCCCTGGCCACGGGCGGGTCGCCCTCGAACGAGCCCATGGACCAGGGGCCGATGTACGGCCGCAGCTTCCAGGACCCGGACGGCCACCTGTGGGAGGTCGTGTACATGGACCCGGCCGCCCTCCAGGACTGACGCGCCGCACGCTCAGCCCGGGTGGACGTCCGGGATCTCCTGCTCCGCCCAGATCAGCTTGCCGTCCGCGGTGTAGCGGGTGCCCCACCGGCGGGTCAGCTGGGCGACGAGGAAGAGCCCGCGGCCGCCCTCGTCGGTGGTCCGGGCGTGCCGCAGCCGCGGCACGGTGTTGCTGCCGTCGTAGACCTCGCAGATGAAGACCGACTGCCGGATCAGCCGCAGCCGGATCGGCCCCGAGGCGTGCCGGATGGCGTTGGTGACCAGCTCGCTGACGACCAGTTCGGTGGTCGTCCGCAGCTCCTCCAGCCCCCACTCGGCGAGTTGGCGCGCTGCCAGCGCCCGGGCCCGGCTGACGACCGCCGGGTCGACCGGCAGGTCCCAGGCGACGAACCGGTCCGTGGTGAGCGCGTGCGTACGGGCGACGAGCAGGGCGACGTCGTCGGCGGGCGGACCGGGCAGCAGACGCTCCAGCACGGCCGAGCACAGGTCCTGCAGCGGAAGTTCGGGGTGGGCCAGGGCGTGCGCGAGCCGCTCCAGGCCCACGTCGACGTCCTCGCCGAAGGTCTCGATCAGGCCGTCCGTGTAGAGGGCGATGATGCTGCCCTCGGCCAGTTCGAGTTCGGCGGACTCGAAGGGCATGGCGCCCAGGCCGAGCGGCGGGCCGGCGGGCAGTTCGGCGAAGGTGACCCGGCCGGAGGGGTCGACGACCGCGGGCGGCGGGTGCCCGGCCCGGGCCATCGTCAGCCGCCGGGTCACCGGGTCGTAGACGGCGTAGAGGCAGGTGGCGCCGGTGACGGTGGTGGCCACGGACGCGTCGGCGCTCTCCTCCTCGGTGAGCCGCATGATGAGGTCGTCCAGGTGCGCCAGCAGTTCGTCGGGCGGCAGGTCCATGTCGGCGAGGGTGTGGACGGCCGTCCGCAGCCGTCCCATCGTCGCCGCCGCGGTGAGCCCGTGCCCGACGACGTCCCCGACCACCAGTGCGATCCGCGCCCCGGACAGCGGGATGACGTCGAACCAGTCGCCGCCCACGCCGTCCTGGATGTCGGTGGGCAGGTAGCGGGAGGCGACCTCCAGCGCCGTGCCGCCGGCCAGGGTCTGCGGCAGCAGGCTGCGCTGCAGGGTGAGCGCCGCCTCGTGCTCGCGGGTCCAGCGCCGGGCGTTGTCCACGCACACCGCGGCGCGGGCCACGAGCTCCTCGGCGAGCAGCAGGTCGTCCGGCTCGAAGGGGCCGGGCCGGCGGTACCGGATGAAGGTCACCACGCCGAGGACCGTGCCCCGGGCCCGCAGCGGCACCCACATCACCGACCGCATCCCGAACTCGCGGATCTTGGCCGCGCGGGCCGGGTCGTCGGTGAGCCACGACGCGCGGTCGATGGCGATGTCGGCCTCGATCTCGGGCCGGCCGGAGGTCATGCAGCGCACGTGCGGCGAGGTGGCGCCGGCGTTGATCCGCTCGCCGAGCGCGACGATCGACTCCGGGGTGCCCGGGTGCACCGAGCGCATCCCGGCGCGGCGCAGCGGCACGCGGCCCAGCGCGCCGCCGGCCGGCGGCTCGTCGCCGCGCAGCACCGGCTCCAGCAGGTCGACGGTGACGAAGTCGGCGAGCCGCGGGACCGACACGTCGGCCAGTTCCTGGGCGGTGCGGGTGACGTCCAGGGTGCTGCCGACGCAGGCCCCGGCCTCGTTGAGCAGCGCGAGCCGGCCCCGGGCGCGCCAGCGGTCGGTGACGTCCATGCCCATGTAGCAGACGCCCATCACCCGGCCCTCGGCGTCGTCCAGGCGGTAGAAGGAGGTGGAGAAGGACCTTTCCCGGTAGGGGGCGGCCAGCGTCCAGCCCTGGTACTCGTGGTCGATCACCGGCTCACCGGTCAGCAGCACCTCGCGCATGATGTTCTCCAGCGCCTCGGTGTCCAGACCGGGCAGGGAGTCGCTCATGCGCATCCCGATGCGGTGCTCGCGCGGCACGCCGGCGAAGCGCTCCAGGGTCTCGTTGAGCCACACGTACCGCAGGTCGGGGGTGAGCACGGCCATGCCGATCGGGGACCGGGTGAGGAAGCCCTCCAGGATGGCGCTGCTCACCGCCCAGGACGGGGTCCTGGCCAGGTCGATCCCGGACACCAGCCAGCGCTCGTGCCCGTCGGGCGCCGCCAGCGGGGACACCCGCAGGCCCAGCTCGATCCGGCGTCCGTCACGGTGCCGGGCGGCCACCAGACCGCCCCAGATGTCCTGGTCGTGCCATTGGGCGGCGACCTCCGCGGCCTTGGCGGCCTGGCCGGACGAGGCGAGCAGCTGCGCGGCGGGGCGGTGCAGCGCCTCCGCGGCCGGGTAGCCCAGCAGGTGCTCCGCGGCGGCCGTCCAGCCGACGATCGTCCCCTCGCCGTCGATCAGCGCCGACGCGGCGTGGGCAAGGTCGAACGGCGCCTTCGCCGGCGCCGCCGCGCTTCCCTCCGGCGTGACCATCAGGGGCGTCTCATTTCCGCCGATCCGTGTCTTTCATGCTAGGACGTCCCGTCCGCGGGGGCTCCTCGCGCGGACCGGCCCCGGACCGGCCCCCGGAGCGGCCCCGGACCGGTCCGGCACCGCTCAGGGCAGCGGTTCCGGGGGAAGGGGCGGAGGGGTGGGGCGCAGCGCGTGCAGGCCGCCGTCCACGGGGAGCGCGGTGCCGGTGACCGCCGCGGCCGAGGGTCCGGCGAGGTAGGCGACGGCGTCGGCGACCTGCTGGGCGGTGACCAGGCGCCCGCTGGGCTGGCGGGCCTGGAGCGCGGCCCGCTCGGCCGCAGGGTCTGGGGCGGCCGCGATCAGCCGCTCCACCCAGGGCGTGTCGACGGTGCCGGGGGTGACGCAGTTGACCCGGACGCCCTCGGGCAGGTGGTCGGCGGCCATGGCCAGGGTGAGCGCGAGGACGGCGCCCTCGCTCGCCGCGTACAGCGCCTGGCGCGGGAGCCCGGCCGTGGCCGTGACCGAGGAGATGTTGACGATCGACGCGTAGGGGGAGCGGCGCAGGTAGGGAAGCGCCGCCCGGCTCGCCCGGACCACGCCGAGGAGGTTGACCTCCAGCACCCGGCGCCACTCGCCGTCCGGGTTCTCCTCCACGGTGCCGACGGCCCCGGTGCCCGCGTTGTTGACCAGGATGTCCAGCCCGCCCAGGTCCTCCACGGCCCGGCCGACCGCCCACCGCACGGAGGCGTCGTCGGCCATGTCGGCGGCGAGCGCGTGCAGGTGTGCCGGTGCCCGGCCGGGGGCCCGGTCCAGCACGGCGACCCGCGCGCCGCGCGCCGCCAGTGTCTCCGCCGTGGCGAGCCCGATCCCGGTGGCGCCGCCGGTGACGATCGCGGCGAGCCCCTGCAGTTCCCCGGCGGTCATCGGCCGGCCCCGGTCTCCGCGCGCGTGACATTGCTCCCCGAACGGGCCGGGCGCAAGTACCCATCACTCTTAAGGGTGAAGCCAATTTTCGCGCCCCTCCGGGACCCCGCGGCGCGGGCGCACCGCGCGCGGCCGGACGGCGCACGCCGGGGCCTTTCCGCCGTGCCGCCGGGGGTCCCGCCGTACCGCCCGGGCGCGAGCCGTGGAGCCGGTCGCTCCGGTTCGGCCCCGCCGCCCTCCGCGGCGCCCGCCCGTACCGCCCGCCGACGCCCGCCGCCCGGCTCGGTACGCATCCCGCGGGGGGCGCGTGACATGGGGAAGCGGTGTTCCGGGGCCCTCGCCGGGCAGTTCGGCTCGGCGTGTTCCTGCTCGCTCATGAGGGCCTCCCGGGGCGCGGGGACCGGCGTCGCCGTCGATCGAGCCATCCGTGGTCAAACAGTTTATATCGGTCATTACTCATGATCGAATCGTGGGCGCACAGATGGTGAGGGAGCGCCCGGGAGGGGTTTGCGCCGACGCTCGAGAACCGATAACCATACGTCAAACGGCATGTGCCAAGGGCATCGTGAGGCGGCATCAGCCAGGGAATGGAAGCGGCTATGCTACTTGCGGCTCAGCGTGTTGTAGCAATTACGCCAGGTCAGGCGTGGCCTGCTGATTGCCCACTCCGTTGACGCCGCAATCCGCTGCTCGTGCCGTGTTCGTTCCATGACTAGCGATCACCTGAGGATGCTGATGGTTCGTGCTGGATCGTCCCCCGGAGACCACCGGCCCACCGCGACGTCCGCGTGGTTATTGCCGGTCGTCATAGTCGCGGCGGTCGCGACCGTCGCCGTATGGACCGTCCCCTCGTCCGCCAGGGTTGCGGTGCTGTGGTGTGGGGTGACCGCCACGGTGGCCGTCGCCGTCCTCGCCGTCGAGGTCGCGCGCCGAGGGCACCTGACCGCGGAACTCCGTGCCGAGGTGGCCCGTCACGACGCCGAGCTGCGGTACCGGCTGGCCCAGCAGGAGGCCGAGACCGTACGCCTCGCCAAGGAACAGCTGCCCGACGCCATGGCGAGGCTCCAGCGCGGCGAGTTCCTGGAGGACGTGCTCAAGAGCGTCGAGACCCGCACCGAGGGCCTCACCGCAGAGTTCCACAGCGCGCACCAAGCCGTTCTCCACTCCGTCCTCACGGCCGTCTCCGCCGAGGAGGACATCCGGGAGTCGTCGCAGCGCGCCTTCGTGAACATCGCCCGCCGCGTGCAGGCCATCGTCCACCAGCAGGCGAGTGCCCTGCGGGAGATGGAGGACCGCCACGGCCAGAGCCCGGAGGTCTTCGGCGATCTGCTCCGCCTCGACCACGGCACCGCCCTGATCGGCCGTCTCGCCGACAGCATCGCCGTCCTCGGCGGGGCCCGCCCCGGGCGTCAGTGGAGCAAGGCCGTTCCTCTCTTCAGCGTGCTGCGCGGCGCGATGTCGCGGATCACCGACTACCAGCGGGTCGAGCTGCACTCGGTCTCCGAGGTCGCGATCATCGGCCCCGCGGTCGAGCCGCTGATCCACGCGGTCGCCGAGCTGCTCGACAACGCCACCCGCTACTCCCCGCCGCAGACCCGGGTCCACCTGACCGCGGTCGAGGTGCAGTCGGGCATCGCGATCGAGATCGAGGACGGCGGCGTCAGCCTGAGCGAGGAGGCCCGTCAGCGGGCCGAGCAGATGCTCGCCCAGGCGCAGGCCGGCATCGACCTCAACGGCCTCGGTGAGACGCCCCGTCTGGGCCTGGCCGTCGTGGGCCGTCTGTCGAAGGCCTACGGATTCCAGGTCTCGCTGCGGACCTCCGCCTACGGCGGTGTGCGCGCGGTCCTGATCGTCCCGCAGGACCTGATCACTACCACCACCAACGCGACGGGCCTGGCGCACGGCATCGGTGCCGCCTCCGGTCCGCGGTCAGTGCCGGCGCCGCGCACCGGTTCGGGTTCCGGTTCCGGTGCCGCGCGAACGACGGGGCCCCAGGCCTCGGCGCCCGTGACGGCCGACATGGCGGACGACATCCCCGTCGTCCACGAGCGCACCTCGAACGGGCTGCCCCAGCGACGTCGGCGCATCCCGCCCGCCCAGTCCGCCCCCGTGGGCTCGGCCGCCGGTTCCGTCACTGCTTCCCATGCCAAACCACCGGCCCAAGAGCCGGTGCAGCCCGGCATGTGGTTGGCCGCCTTCCAGAGCGGCGTTTCCGGGGAGACGCCCGCTGCCGCTCCCGTCAGCAACAGTGACGAGTCGTTAGATAAGGGTGAGTAGCCGTGATTCAGCAGCGGGCCAACATGGACTGGATGCTCAAGGACCTGGCGACCAGCGTTCCGCAGACCCGCCACGTGGTGGTGCTCTCCGCGGACGGCTTGCGCATGGCTCAGTGGGGAACGGACACGGACGCGGCCGACCGGATCGCCGCGGCCTGTGCCGGTCTGCAGAGCCTGGCGGCGGCCGTCGCGTCGGAGTTCCCGCACGGTGACGGCCGCATGAGGCTGGTCGTGATCGAGATGTCGGGCGGTTTCTTCTACCTGATGGCGGCCGGCGCCGGAGCGTACCTCGCGGTGCTCGCCGACGAGGGGGTCGATGCCGGACTGATGGGGCAGCGGATGCGCGACCTCGTGGCGCGCATCGGTGAGCACCTGAGCAGTCCGCCGCGTAGCGACGAGCATGCCGGATGAGCGAATCGGGTCAGGGATGGGAGGAAGGAAGCCCCGAGCGGCTCTACGTGATCACGGGAGGTCGGAGCGGGGGTTCCGACACTTCCACCCTCGACCTGGTCACGCTGGTCCGGGCGCGTACCGGGCCACCGCCGGGGATGCCGCCGGAGCAGGCGGCGATCGTGCGACTGTGCACTTCGCCCCTCTCCGTGGCTGAGATCTCCGCTTACCTCAATCTTCCGGTCAGCGTGGTCACGGTGCTCCTCACCGACCTGCTGGCCGAGAAAAGGGTGGAGGCGCGCTCGCCGATTCCGCCCGCCAACCTTCCCGACGTCGCTCTTATTGAGGCGGTGATGCATGGACTTGAGAAGCTCTGACCCCCTCGTCGTCACCGGGCCGCGGAGCGAGGACGCACTGCCGGAAACCGCCACCGCCGCGGTCAAGATAGTGATCGTCGGGGGTTTCGGGGTCGGCAAGACGACCCTGGTCCGATCGGTGAGTGAGATCAGGCCGTTGACGACCGAGGAGACCATGACCCAGGCGGGTGTCGGTGTGGACGACACCGCCGGAGTGGAACGCAAGACCGCCACCACGGTCGCCATGGACTTCGGCCGGATCAGCATCAACCGGGAACTGGTGCTGTACCTCTTCGGCACCCCCGGCCAGCAGCGTTTCTGGTTCCTCTGGAACGGGCTCTTCGAGGGGGCGCTGGGCGCGGTCGTCCTTGTCGACACCCGCCGCCTCGAAGTCAGTTTCGACGTCATAGGGCGGCTGGAGGAGCGCGGGGTGCCCTTCGTGGTGGCCATCAACACCTTCCCGGAGGCGCCTCCGCACCCCGTCGAGGACCTGCGGGCCGCCCTCGACCTTCCCGAGCACGTCCCGATCGTGCACTGCGACGCCCGCAAGCGGGACTCCAGCCGCGACGTGTTGCTCACCCTGATGCGATATCTGCACTCCCTCGCCCTCTCCACGGAGGCATCGTGACAACCCCACCCCCCGAGTGCCCCGCCCACGCCTCCGGTGCCGGCGGCATACGCCGCCTCTACGACCCCGAGGCCGAGGCCGACCCGATGGGCGTCTACGAGAAGCTCCGGGCCGAGCACGGAGCCGTGGCTCCCGTCCTGCTCCACGACGACCTGCCGGCGTGGCTGGTGCTCGGCTACCGGGAGAACCTCGAGGTGCTCCGCACCCCGTCCCGGTTCTCCTCCGATTCCCGGCGCTGGAACGTCTTCCAGCGAGGGGAGCTCAAGCCGGAGCACCCGCTCGCCCCCACCATCACCTGGCAGCCCTTGGTCGTCTTCGCCGACGGTGAGGACCAGAAGCGGCTGCGCGGCGCGGTCAGCCGCGGCATGGGGCGCTTCAACCGCCATGGCATCCGCCGCCACGTGACGCGGGTCTCGAACCAGCTGATCGACGAGTTCGCCGCCGCCGGCAATGCCGACCTGGTGCCCCAGTTCGCCGAGCAGCTTCCTCTGCTCGTCATGACGAACCTGCTCGGTCTCCCCGAGGAGGAAGGGCCACGGCTCGCCGAGGCGTGCCGTGACCTGATGAAGGGCACCGAGACCTCCGGTGCCAGTTACGTCCACATCCTGGAGTCGCTGACCCGGCTGGTGGCGGAGAAGCACGCCGACTCGGGTCCCGACCTGGCGTCCTGGCTCATCGACGACGCCGCCGGTTTCAGTGACGACGAGGTCATCCAGCACCTGCGTCTCGTGCTCGTGGCCGCGAACGAGACCACCGCGAACCTGATCGCGGGCATGGTGAAACTGGTGCTCACCGATCCACGGTTCCGTGGCAACCTGTCGGGCGGCCACATGACGCTGCCTGACGGCCTGGAACAGGTGCTGTGGGACGAGCCCCCGCTCTGGGTGATGCCTGCCCGGTACGCCACGGGCCCGATGGAGCTGGGCAACCAGCGCATCGAAGAGGGGGACATGCTCCTCCTGGGGCTTGCCGCGGGGAACACCGACCCCGCGATCCGTCCCGACCTCGTGACCCCGATGCACGGCAACCGGTCCCACCTCGCCTTCGGCGGCGGTCCGCACGAGTGCCCGGGCCAGGACATCGGTCGGGCGATCGCCGAGACCGGCATCGACGTCCTGCTGGCGCGGCTTCCCGATCTGCGGCTCACGGTCGACCCGGACGAGCTCGCCCGGATTCCGGCGTGGACCTCGCACCATCTCGCCGAACTCCCCGTGGAATTCACGCCGCGCCGACCGCGCGAGGAGGAGGACACCGGGGCCAGCGTGAAGCCGGCACCGCGCGAAGTGATCCCCCAGCCCTTGCCGCAGGCGGTGCCTCAGCCTTCTGCGGCACCGGTTGCGCAGGTGGCCGCAGCGCCGATGCCCTCGGTTCCGGCGCGCAGGCGGTCTTGGTGGAGCGCTCTGCGGAGCTGGCTGCGCCGGTAGACCGAACGTCTCATTCTGTGACCCGCGCACGGCGGGCGCACGGGCGGATGCGCCCGTGCGCCCGCCGTGCGCCTCTGTGTATACGGAGGGCCGTTCCCGCCTGGTCGCGGCGCGAGGGCGCGCCGTCCGCGCACACGGCGCACGCCCGGCGCAAGCATTGCGTGGGCCAACTACCGTTCACATGGCGAGATCTGGCCACTTGACTGCATGGCCATATGCCGGAGTAATGGTCGCTGTAAATGATCCACTCGTGTTCCGCTTGGGCATGTGCCAGGCGAAATTGCTGGTGGTCAGAGGGTTGACAACTGAGAGGTGACCGTCAGTGGGGCCCGACCTGATAGTTCCACCGATCTACTCTCCACTCAGTCCGGCCATCCATCCCAGCCACGCCGCCATCGATGCGCGGACCGCCGAATGGGCCGACCACTTCTCCATCGGCTCCGACGCGCTCCGCAGCCGCCTCGTGCAGCACGACATCGGTACCTTCGCGGCACGCATCCTCCCGGATGGCCGCGAGGAGGTCATCACCATCGCCGCGGACTTCATCATCTGGCTCTTCGGCGTTGACGACGGCTACTGCGAGGAAGGCGACATCGGGACCCGGCCGGGCGATCTCATGGGGGCGCTCTCCCGCTTGCTGCGCATAGCCCAGAACCCCGAGGTCTCGATGCTGGCGGACGATCCGCTGGCGCAAGGGCTGCGGGACCTCCGCTACCGGATGGATGTGTTCGGCACTCCAGGTCAGGTCGCCCGCTGGGTCGACGCCCTGCGCGAGTACTTCTCCTCCGTCGTGTGGGAGGCGTCCTTCAGGAGTCGCGGCACCGTACCGGACCTCAACGACTACACGCTCATGCGGATCTACGACGGCGCCACGTCCGTGATGATGCCGCTGCTGGAGATGGGGCACGGCTACGAGCTCCAGCCGCTGGAGAGGGACCTCACCGCGGTGCGTGCCGCGGCCGAGATGGCGTACTTCATCATCTGCTGGGACAACGACATCTTCTCGCACCACAAGGAGAAGCGGGCAGGCGGCTTCTACCTGAACGTGGTGCGCGTGCTCGCCGAGGAGCGGGGGCTTCCGCAGGACAAGGCCCTCACCCTGGCCATCGCACAGCGTGACCGCGTGATGAACCTCTTCCTCCGCGTCTCGGACCATCTGAGGATCTTCGGCAGTCCACAGCTGCGACAGTTCCTCGACAGCCTCGGCCACTTCATACGCGGGGCCCAGGACTGGGGCGTCAGCTCGGTCCGCTACACCACACCCGATGATCCGGCGAACCTCCCCTCGACCTTCTGTGACACACCCAGCGACGACAGTCTGGATCCGCTGGGCATCCCGGCGATCGACTGGTGGTGGGATCTGCTTCCCGAGAGGGGACCGTCCCGTCCGTCACACGAGTTCACCCAAACGGCAACCGTCGACTCCTTCATACACCCGATCGCACAGCGCACGGCGTAGGTTCCGCGAAAGAAGAGGAGTTCTCGGGGTGAATGCAGACTTGCGCTCGGTTCCGCGCGCCCCCGGTCGGCTTCCGCTCATCGGCCACGTCTGGCCGCTGGCGCGCAATGCCCTTGGTTTTGTCTCGT
Source organism: Streptomyces sp. NBC_00510 (assembly GCA_036013505.1). NCBI lineage: Bacteria > Bacillati > Actinomycetota > Actinomycetes > Kitasatosporales > Streptomycetaceae > Streptomyces > Streptomyces sp. NBC_00510. The sequence continues at coordinate 5,436,739 of CP107851.1, forward strand.
CGCTCCGCGACACCGGTGACCTGGTCCGGGTCGACGTCGGCACGATGCCCGTCTACTTCGTGAACAGCCCCGCGCTGGTGAACGAGTTGCTGGTCACCAAGGGGCGCAGCTTCGAGAAGGGGCGCTTCTTCGACCGGCTGAAGGTCCTGGTGGGGGAGGGGCTGGTCACCGCCGGGGGAGACACCCACCGCCGGCACCGCCGCCTGATGCAGCCGATGTTCCACCGGACCCGCATCGCCGGTTACGCCGAGGTCATGGCAACTCAGGCACGGGCGACGGCCGACTCGTGGCGCCCGGGGGACACCGTCGCCGTGGAGCGGGAGATGGCCGCCATGGTGGTCAACACGCTGGCGGGGACGATGTTCTCGACGGACATCGGCAAGCCCGCGGTCGACGCCATACGGGTGCACCTGCCGGTCATCGTCAACACCCTGCTCCTGCGCACCGCCTCACCCAGGTTCCTCGACAGGGTTCCCATCCCGGCCAACCGCCGTTTCGACGCCGCGGCGGGCGAACTCCTCCGGGTCATCGACGACGTCGTCGCCGCCGCCCGCGAGTCCGGCGACACGGACCGGCCCGACCTGCTGTCGACACTGCTCGCGGCGCGTGACGCGGACACCGGCGAGGCCCTGACGGACGTGGAGGTCAGGGACGAACTCAGCACCATCCTCTTCGCCGGTGCGGAGAACACCGCGACCACGCTCACCTGGGCGTTCCACGAGATCGCACGGCACCCCGAGGTCGAGGAGCGGCTGCTGGCCGAGATCGCGGCGGTATCGGGTTCCGGCCCGGTTGCGCTGGAGCACGTCGCCGCGTACGAGTACCTGCCGCGGGTCATCAACGAAGTGGTCAGGCTGCACGGTGTCACCCTGCTGATGCGCCGTGCCGTCGAGCCCGTCGAACTCGGTGGGGTGACCCTGCCCGCCGGCACCGAGGTCGCCTTCAGCCTCTACGCCCTGCACCGGGACCGCCGTTCGTTCCCGGACCCGGAGCGTTTCGACCCGGACCGGTGGCTGCCGGAGCGCAGTGCGGACCTGCCGCGGGGGGCGTTCGTCCCGTTCGGCTCGGGGACCCGCAAGTGCATAGGGGATTCCTTCGCCTGGACGCAGATGATCATCTCGCTGGCCACGGTGCTGGGCCGGCGGCGGCTGCGGCCGGCCCCGGGCCACACGGCACGGGAGGTCACCGCGGCGGTGCCGCACCCCGACCGGCTGCCGATGGTGGTCGAGGTCCGGGAGCGGGTCGAGGTCTAGGGGCCGTCCGCCCCCCCCCGGGCCGGGTGGGAGTGCGCCGTCTCGCCGATCAACGGCGGCGCACAACCGCTCGGCCTTCGCCGTGCTGAACGCCGGGGCCACTTGATCCGTACGGGAGCGCGGCGGGCGCCGGCGCCTCCTAGGATCACGCCATGGAACTGACGTTCGTGGACGTGAAGTCTGGTGAACCGGCCATGACCGCTGAAGTCGGGCCGCTGATCAGGGCGTTGAGACCGGCTCTGACCGCCGACGGGTTCGCGGCCTTCGCCGCCGAGGCGCATGACCAGGGGGTGGTCTTCACGGCGGCGCTGGACGAGCGGGAGCGCTACCTGGGGGTGGCCACGCACCGGGTGCTGACCACCAGCAGGGGGCGGCTGCTGCTGGTCGACGACCTGGTCACGGCGCTGGACGCGCGTGGCGCGGGGGTGGGTACGCGGTTGCTGGCGGAGGTGGAGGCCAGGGCCCGGGCGGCGGGCTGCGAGCGGCTGGAGCTGGACGCGGGCGTCGCCAACCACGGGGCGCACCGCTTCTTCCACGCACGCCGTATGGCGATCACGGCGCTGCACCTCGCGCGCGAACTCACCTGACGGGCGCGGGCGCGGCGCGGGACGGCGGGGCCGTTCAGAGGTCCCCGGTGAAGGCCACCAGCTGCGGGGTGCCCCACGGTTCGGGGACCGCGGTCCGGGTGGCGTGGTCGAGGAGCCACTTCTTCAGCACCTCGAAGCCGGCGTCCCCGTAGGTGTCCTTGTAGAGCGCGGCGATGCCGGTGACGTGGGGGGCCGCCATCGAGGTGCCGCTCATGATCGCGTAGAGCCCGCCGGGGAAGGCGGAGGCGATGTCGACGCCGGGCGCGTTCAGGTTGACGCAGCTGCCGAAGTTGCTGAACGCGGCCCGGTGGTCGGCCCGGTCGGTCGCGGCGACGGTGAAGGACTCCGTCGCGCTCGCCGGGGAGACGACGCAGGAGCTGACGTCGTCGTTGCCGGCCGCGACGACCGGGAAGACCCCGGCCCGGGCCAGCGCGTCCAGGGTCTCGTTCATCGTCGGGGAGTAGAGGCCGCCCAGCGAGATGTTGGCCACGGCGGGCTTCACCGCGTGCTGGGCGACCCAGTTGATCCCGGCGATGATGCCGGAGTTGGGGCCGCGCGCCTCGCAGTCCAGCACGCGTACGGAGACCAGCGAGACCGCCCGGGCGACCCCGGTGTGCTCGCCGCCGACCGTGCCGGCGACGTGCGTGCCGTGGCCCGCGCAGTCCGCGGCGTTCCGGCCGTCGTCCATCTCGTCGATGCCGGGCTTGGCGCGGCCGCCGAACTCCGGGTGGGTGAAGTCGATCCCGCTGTCGATGATGTACGCGGTGACCTTGGCGCCGGTCGCGCGGACGGTGAAGCCGTGCGTGGCCGGGGCGCGGTTGTTCACGCGCTCCAGGCCCCAGAACCGGCCGGTGCCGTCGGCCGGGGGTGGGCTGCCCGGCAGCCGGCGGCTGGTCGACTTCGGGATCCGGTCCTCCGCGGGCAGGGTGACCGTGGTGTCCTGCTCGACGCCGCGCACCGAGGGCAGGGCCCGTACCCGGGCCAGTTGCCGTCCGGTGAGCGGGGCGGCGAAGCCCCGCATCACGCTGTCGTACACATGGGCCGGGGTGATCCCGGCCGCGCTCGCGACGGCGGAGGGGTCGCTGTCCGGGGCGAGGGTGACGATGTAGCGGCCGGGGATGGAGTTCGGCGCCCCGACGCCGAGCAGGGGTGCCAGGGCGACGGAGGAGTGCGCCTGTGCGGGCACCGGCGCGGGGAGGGCTGCCAGCGCGGGGACGGCGGTCATCAGCAGCGCGGCGAACGTCCGGCGCAGGGACACACGCATGTGTCGATCTCCTCGGGGCTCGGCGGACAGCTCGGCCGACGGGCCGTCAGCCGGTCCTCTCCCCCACCCTGTCAGCCAGGATCGGACGCGGGCGCGCCCTGCTACGCCATCCGGGCCGGGGTGCGACGAGCAGCCCCAGGCCGATCCACACGTAGGCGCTGCCGCCCACGAGGGTGCCCAGGCCGCCGGTGCCGGGGTCGCCCCGCCACAGCCACACGACGCTGCTGCAGAGCAGGACGTAGCCGCCGACCGCCGCGACCGTCAGGCCCCGGGTCCGCACCCGCAGCGCCTCGCCGGCCAGCGCCGCCAGCGCCGGGATCAGCCACACCAGGTGGTGCACCCAGGTCACCGGGCTGACCAGGCAGGCCGTCACCCCCGTGAGGGCGACGCCCGTCGTGACGCCGGTCCGGCGCACCTTGTACGCCCACACCGCCAGCACCGCGACGACGGCCACCGCCCATACCCACGTGGGTGCGTCGAGCCGGGCGAAGGTGCCGCGCAGCGACTGGTTCGAGGCGTACGACAGCGAGCCGACGCGGTCGGTGTCCCACATCGCCCGGGTCCAGAAGTCGCGGGACGCACCGGGCGCGGCCAGCGCCGCCAGCAGGGTCGCGCCGGTCGCGGTGGCGGCCGCGGTGAGGCCGGCGCGGCGGTGCCCGGCGAGCAGCAGCCACCCGATGAACAGCGCGGGCGTCAGCTTCACGGCGGCGGCGAGGCCGATCGCGCACCCGGCCCAGCGGCTGCCGCGGCGCAGCAGTTCGGTGTCGGCGAGCACCAGGGCGAGCAGGACCAGGTTGACCTGCCCGAAGGTGAAGGTGTCGTGGACCGGCTCCAGGAGCGCCATCAGGCACACGGCCAGCACCATCGCGTACCAGGGGGTCCAGCCCTCGCGGCGCACGATCGGCCACACCGTCCACCACAGGACGGCCGCCGCGGCGCAGATGTTGAGGGCGGCCGCGCCGACGACGGCCGCGGGCCAGCTCACCAGGGCCAGCGGCAGCATGCACAGCGCGGCGAACGGCGGGTAGGTGAAGCCGTACGTCGTCCCGGGACTGAGGTAGTCGTAGACGCCGACGCCGTCGTGCGTCCAGGCGTTGACGGTGCCCCAGTACACGCCGAGGTCGAACCAGTGCCGGTGCAGCGGCACGGTCGCCAGGAACAGCGCGGTCGCGGCCACGGCGGCGGCTGCCGTCACGATCCGCCTCATGAGGCGAGCGCGGGACGTACGAGCCGGACCAGCCGCAGCGCGGCGAGCGGGAGCAGCGCGAGGGCCGCACCCGTGGCCGCCAGGGCGATCTGACGGGGCGTCGCGGCGAACCCGCTGGGCAGCACCACGAGCGCCAGCACCGCGCTGGCGAGCGCGGCGAGCCGTCGCACCCGGCCGTCGGGGGCGGCCACGGCGAGCGGCACGAGCCCCCACAGCAGGTACCAGGGGCGGATCGCCGGGCCCAGCAGCGCCACCGCGAGCAGGCTGATCCCCAGGGCGTACACCGGCCCGAGCCGCTCGCGGTACAGCCACACGGCGGCGATGACGAGCGCGGCCGCGGCCATGCCGAGCAGCCGCCAGACGTCCGGGGTGCCGACGAACCGTCCCAGGACGTTGACCAGGGACCAGTTGGAGGCGGAGGCGGGCGTGGTCAGCGCGCCGATCCAGCCGTAGCCGACGCCGGTGACGGCGGTGACCGCCACGGTGGCCGCGCCGGCGACCGCCGCCGTGGCCGCCCCGGCGCGCGCCAGGCGCCGGCGGCCCTCCAGTTGTTCCGCCCACAGGCTGGCCACGACCAGCAGTCCGAGCGCCGCGGGCGCCTTGACCAGGGCGGCCAGGGTCACCAGCACGGCGGCCACGACCGGGCGCCGGGCGAGTGCCGCGCCCAGGCCCGCGCCGAGCAGGCCCAGCATCACGGCGTCGTTGTGCGCCCCCGCCACCAGGTGCAGCAGCACCAGCGGGTTGAGTGCCCCCAGCCACACGGCCGCGGCCGGGTCCGCGCCGCAGCGCCGGGCGAGCCGCGGCAGCAGCGTGGCCAGCAGGGCCACCCCCAGCAGCGCCAGCGCCCGCATCCCGGCGACCCCGGCGTGCGCCCCGAAGCGTGCCAGCGCCAGGAACGCCGGCCCGTACGGCGCGGGGCTGTTCCGCCAGATCGCCGGCACCTCGGCCGCCGCCGTACCTCCCAGCACGCCTGGCCCGTGCGTGTAGGCGTCGATGCCCGCGTTCACCATCGTGCCCTGCGCCAGGTAGCTGTAGACGTCCCTGCTGAACAGCGGCGGGGCCAGCAGCAGCGGTGCCGCCCACACGGCGAACGTCGTCAGCAGCGCGCGTATCGACGGTGGCCGGGGCCCGCGCACCAGTCGGCCGAGCTGCCACCACGCCGCGACGAGCAGCCCGAGGCCGAAGTACGCCACCAGCAGTCCGGCCGCCGCCTGCCCCTGCGGCAGCGCGATCCCGTCCCGTACCGGAAGCGCCCCCGCGGCCCTGCCGCCGACCGCCAGCGCGGCGGTACCGGCCAGTCCGAGAGCCATCGTGCGAGTCACGCCCGCACGCTCCCATCACCGGATGTCCGCCGGACGACCGGCGGGCGACCGGCGGATGACCGGCCCGGACGCGCGGCGCCCGCTTCGCTACGGTGAGGGCATGTTCACACCCGGGGAACGCGACCGCGTACGGGCCCGGCTGCTCGGTCTCGCCGCGGACGACCCGGACGTCACCGGGGCCGCGCTCACCGGTTCGCTCGCGGTGCCGGGCGGCGGCGACCGGTGGTCCGACGTCGACCTGGTGCTCGGGGTGCGGGGCGAGGTGGGCACGGCGCTGGGCCGCTGGACGGGGTGGCTGTACGGGCCCGGGTTCGGGGCGCTGCACCACTAGGACCTGCCGGCGGGGGCGACCGTCTACCGGGTGTTCCTGCTGCCGGGGGCGCTGGAGGCGGACGTGGCGTTCACGCCGGAGGAGGAGTTCGGGCCCCGGGGGCCGCAGTGGCGGACGGTGTTCGGCGCCGCGGGCCGGGTGCCGGAGGCGGCGCCGGCCGACCCGGGGACGCCGGTGGGGCTCGGCTGGCACCACGTCCTGCACGCCGCGGCGAGCATCGAGCGGGGCCGGCTGTGGCAGGCAGAGCACTGGATCGGCGCGGTGCGCACCCAGGTCATCGCCCTCGCCTGCCTGCGCCTTGGGCACCCCGCGGCCTACGCCAAGAGCGCCCACCTGCTGCCGGACGAGGTCACGGGGCCGCTGCACGCGACGCTGGTGCGCTCGGCGGAGCCGGCCGAACTGCGCCGCGCGCTCGCCGCGGCCGCGTCCGCCCTGGGGCGTGAAGTGGCCCGCGCCGACCCGGTGCTGGCGGAGCGCCTGTGGCCGGTCCTGGTGGAGCGGGGCGGCGCGGTCGGCTGATCCCGGCGGGGACCGCCACGATGATCTCCGCGACGCGGCCGGGTTGTTCGAAGAGGACGCCGTGCCCGGCGCGGTGCAGGTGCCGAGGTCGAGCCGTTCCCGGTCGGTGAGGCCGATGTCGTCGGCGGTGCCGCCGACGGCGCGCAGCCGGGCGACGAGGGAGCGGCGGGGCAGGGTCTTCAGCGCGACCGCCCAGGCCGCCGTGCCCAGCACTGGTGGCTGGGCGAGCCGGCAGGCTGCGGCCGACGACGACGTCGCAGCCCGTGTCGGCGGCGAGCCGTCCCATGAGGCGGGCGCGGTTCCCGTCGACAGGTCCCCGGGAGCGGGGCCGCGCCCGTGACCGGGCAGGGCGACGGCCACCGGGCCGGATCCGGCGGCCGCCGGCGCGGGCTCGGCCGTGACGTCGGCGTGGAACCCGGTCGTGCGGATGTCCCGGCCCGCCGGGGCGGGCACCGTGCTCCGTGCGCGGCGTGTCGGTGCGATCCTGAACCGCGTGCGAGATGCGATGACGGTGGTCGAGGCGGCGTTCGCCGGTGTCCTGGGGGCGCCGGAGGGGGACGTCGAGACGGCGCTGGACGCCGGGGCGTCGGCGATGGCGGCGGCGGAGGCCGGGTGGGACGAGGTCGGCCGGGCGGTGGCGACCGCGGTCGCCGGGCTGCTGCGGGGCTGCCGGGCGCGCGGCTGGGAGGACGCCGACCTGCTGCGGATGGTGCGCCGCGAGCTGCGCCCGGAGCACGTGCGGCTCGCCGGGCGCCTGACCGCCGACGGAGGCGGTGACACGGCGGGGCTCCTGACGGCGTACGGGGCGGCCGAGCGGCTGGACCGCTTCACGGTGGCGACGGCCGTGCTGGAGCTCGTCCGCCTGCTGGGGCGGCTGCCCGGGATCACGCCGCCGGCGGCGCCCGCGCCCGCTGCGGGCGGTGCGGGGCATCCGATGCTGCGGCGGATCAGGGCGCTGCTGGCGAAGGCGGAGTCCACGGCCTTCCCCGAGGAGGCGGAGGCGCTGAGCGCGAAGGCCCAGCACCTGATGGCACGGCACAGCGTGGACGAGGCGCTGGTCGCGGGTACGGCACCGGGCGGCGGCGGTCCCGGCGCGCGGCGGATCGGCGTGGAGCGTCCGTACGAGGCGCCGAAGGCGCTGCTGCTGGACGCGGTCGCGGCGGCGAACCGCTGCCGTGCCGTGTGGTCGGCGGAGTTCGGCTTCTCGACCGTCGTGGGCTGGGAGGCCGACCTGGAGGCCGTGGAGGTGCTGTACACCTCGCTGCTGGTGCAGGCCGAGGCGGCCATGCGCGGCGGCGGCGCCCCGGGGCCGGCCACGCGTCGCCCGGGACGCAAGGGCGGCAAGGGCGGCGCCAGGGGCGGGGACCTGTCACGGGACTTCCGCGAGTCCTTCCTCATCGCCTACGCGGGCCGGATCGGCGAGCGCCTGGCCGCCGCCGCCCGTGACGCGACGGAGGAAGCCGCGGAGGCCGGCGGGTCCACGGAGGTGCTCCCCGTGCTGGCGGCCCGCGAGGTCGCCGTCGGCCGCGCCGCGGACGCGATGTTCCCCGAGACCCGCACGCAGCGGCTCAGGGGCCGCGACCGCGAGGGCTGGGAACGCGGCACCGCCGCCGCCGACCGTGCCGCCTTCCACGGCCCGGCCGGCGCCGGACCGGGACGGGAGCGCGGCCGGGGCCCGGGTCCGTCCCCGGGTTCCCGGGGGTGAGGGATCGTCCCGAGCCCCGGGGCACCCGCCCGCTCCGGCGACCGGACCTCCGGCACGGCGTCGTCCACGTCCCGGCCGCGTACGCCTAGAAGAGCCACCGGGTCTGGCTGTAGGTGGTGCCGCGGGCGTACGCGAAGGCCGTGGTGGGTTCCACCTCGTACACCAGGGCCTCGTGGCCGTCGCCGACGAAGACCTGGTCGCCCACCTCGAAGTGCCATCCGGAGCCGTACTTGGCCTCGTACGCCGCGGCGATCCGGCGCAGCTGGTTCTCGCTGCGCACGCGGGCCGCCTTGCCCTCGAGCACCACGTCCAGGCCCTCGCCGAGCGCGTTGTTGCCGGTGGTGAGGACGACCCGGCCGTTGCGGGCGAGGTTCTTGGCCTTGCGCTCGTCGGCGCCGGTGCAGAAGTGCAGGGCGTCGTCCAGCCAGACCCCGATGAGCGGGGTGACGTGGGGGCGGCCGTCGGGACGGACGGTGGTCAGCCAGTAGATCTCGGCACCGGCCAGGTGCCCGCGGGCGTCGTGCCAGGTCGTTGGGGCCGCGCCGGTGCTGCTGAAGCGGGCGTCGAGCTGGGGCTCGGGTTCCTTCTCTTCTGTCATGGGTTCACTGATACTCCATCAGCCCGCGCGCAGCGCGTACGCGCTGTCCACGGCTTCCGCCAGGTCGCGTACCGCCGGGTCCTCGGTGGTCGCCGCCAGGGCGTGCGCGCGGTCGCCGAGCCGGGCGAGGCCGGGGGCGCCGGGCAGCTGCTCGTCGCCGGTGTCGTAGGTGCGCAGCGCGTCGGCGAAGTAGGCGGCCACCGCGTCCACCCGGAGCCGCGACGAGGTGCCGGAGTCCCACAGCCGGCCGGCCAGCCGGTCCGCCTCGACGGCGCCCGCCGCCTCGTGCGGGGAGCGGTCGTGCGGGTCGAGCCAGCGCACGGTCGCGGTGGCGACGTGGCCCCGGGCGCCCGCCTTCAGGCGTACGGCGTAGAGCGCGGTGACGGTGTGGCCGGGGCCGACCTCGCCGCCGTCGACGCGGTCGTCGCGGAAGTCCTCGTCGGCGACGGCGCGGTCCTCGAAGCCGATCAGGCGATAGCGCTCGACGGTGTTCGGGTCGAAGGAGACCTGGGCCTTGGCGTCGCGGGCGCGCAGGCCGATGTTGACGGGCAGCCGGTCCACGAACAGGGCGCGGGCCTCGGCCGGGGTGGAGACGTACGAGGTGTGGCCGTCGCCCTTGTCGACCAGCCGCTCCATCAGTTCGTCGCCGTACTCGCTGCCGACGCCGACCCCGAACAGGGCGACGCCGTGCTGTGAGCGGGCCCGGTCGATCCGTTCCAGGAGGGCGTCGGGGTCGGTCTGCCCGGTGTTGGCGAGGGCGTCGGAGAGCAGGACGACCCGGTTGGTGGCCCCGCGCCGGGCGCTCTCCAGGGCCACGTCGTAGCCGGTGCGCAGGCCCGCCTCCAGGTTGGTGGAGTCCTCCGGCGCGAGGCGGTCGACGACGGAGAGGGCGCGCTGCCGGGCGCCCCCGGTGCCGAGCCGGGTCGCCGGCAGGGCGACCCGTGCGCGGTCGCTGAAGGTCACGACGGCCAGGGAGTCGTCGTCCCGCAGTTCGCCGACCGCGGCGCGGAGCGCCTTCTGGACGAGGTCCAGCCGGCCCGGATCGCCCATGGAGCCGGAGACGTCCACGACGAAGGTGAGCACGGCCGGCGGCCGGTTCCCCTCGTCGGCGGGGCGGGTGGCGAGGCCGACCCGCAGGAGGGACCAGCCCTCCTCGCCGCCGATGCGGGCGCCGTCGACGGTGACGGAGAAGCCGTCGCCCGCGGGGGTGGGGTAGTCCTGGCGGAAGCTGTTGACGAACTCCTCGTAGCGCACGTCCGAGGGGGAGGGCAGCGAGCCCTCGTCGAGCCGCCGCTTGGCGTAGCCGTACGAGGCGGTGTCGACGTCCAGCGCGAAGGTCGACAGCTGTGACGCGTCGGGCGCCCGCTCCAGGCCCCGGTCCTCGTCCGTGCCCTGCCCGTTCCACTCGGAGCCACCGTCCTTGGGGGCGCCGTCCGCGCCCCGTACCGGTCCGGGCCGCCGCGTGTCACCGGCGTGGCCCCGGTCCGTGTTCGCGCCGCAACCCGTCAGGACCGCTCCGGCCGCCACCGCCGCCAGCACCGCCGCCGTGATCCGCCGCATCACCGTCACCTGCTTCCCCCGGGGGCGCCCCCTGCGCCTTCTGCGACTGTGACGCAGGAGGGGGCGGGCGGGTGGCATCGGGGCCGTTGCGGATGGATCTCAGTCGGGCAACGCCCTCTCGCCCGGGGCGGCTTGGCGGGCGCGGTACAGGTCGCGCAGCGGGGCGGTCTCGGACCCGTGGTGGATGGCCTCGCGGTGCCCGATGCTCAGCGCCAGCCGAGTTCCGGAGCCACGTGGGTGAGGATGCTGTCCAGCACATGCGCGTTGTAGTCGACCCCGAGCTGGTTCGGGATGGTCAGCAGCAGGGTGTCCGCGGCCTGGATCGCCTCGTCGTCCCGCAGCAGCTTCACCAGTTCCTCCGGCTCCGCGGCGTAGGAGCGCCCGAAGACGGCCCGGGTCGTGTCGTCGAGCATGCCGACCTGGTCGCGGGAGTTGCGGTCGCGGCCGAAGTAGGCCCGGTCGAGGTCGTCGGTCAGGGCGAAGATGCTGCGGCTGACCGACACCCGCGGCTCCCGGGTGTGGCCCGCCTTCCGGTACGCCTCGCGGTACGCCTCGATCTGCTTGCGCTGCTGGACGTGCAGCGGCTCGCCCGTCTCGTCGTTCTTCAGCGTCGAGCTCTGCAGGTTCATGCCCAGCTCGGCGGCCCAGACGGCGGTGGCGTTCGACGCGGAGCCCCACCAGATCCGGTCGCGCAGTCCCTCGGAGTGCGGTTCGATCCGCAGCAGCCCGGGCGGGTTGGGGAACATCGGCCGCGGGTTGGGCGTGGCGAAGCCCTCGCCGCCGAGGACCGTGAGGAACGCCTCGGTGTGGCGGCGGGCCATGTCGGCGTCCGTCTCGCCCGGCTCGGGGTTGTGGCCGAACAGGCGCCAACCGTCGATCACCTGTTCCGGTGAGCCGCGGCTGATGCCCAGTTGCAGCCGACCGGCCGATATGAGGTCTGCGGCGCCCGCGTCCTCGGCCATGTACAGCGGGTTCTCGTAGCGCATGTCGATCACGCCGGTGCCGATCTCGATCTTCGAGGTCCGCGCGCCGATCGCCGCGAGCAACGGGAACGGGCTGGCCGCCTGCCGGGCGAAGTGGTGCACGCGGAAGTACGCACCGTCCACGCCGAGCTCCTCGGCGGCGACCGCGAGATCGATCGACTGGTGCAGGACATCCGCCGCCGACCGGGCCCGGGAATGCTCGCTGGGCGACCAGTGACCGAAGGAGAGGAATCCGATCTTCTTCACCCCGTGCCCAGCGCCCGGCGGCCACGTTTGATTCCCGCCCCAGGTCGTGTCGCCGGCGCCTCGGACGAGGCAGCGGAGGTCAGGCGGGCCGGGTGTGGCGGGCGCGTGCCGCGTACAGCGCTGCCCCGATGGCCAGGACGGCCGCGCCCGCGGTGACGGAGGTCCAGGGGAGGGCGAAGGCCAGGGCGAGGCAGCCGAGCAGGCCGAGGGCGGGGACGGTGCGCCGGGCGCCGGGGCCCAGGGTCCAGGCGGAGACGTTGGCGACGGCGTAGTAGGCGAGGACGCCGAAGGAGGAGAAGCCGATCGCCCCGCGCAGGTCGGCGGTGGCGGCGAGCACGGCGACGACCGCGCCGACGGCGAGTTCGGCGTGGTGCGGCACCCCGGACCGGGGGTGCACCGCGGCCAGGGTCCGCGGCAGGTGCCCGTCGCGGGCCATGGCCAGGGTGGTGCGGGAGACCCCGAGGATCAGCGCGAGCAGGGATCCGGTGGCGGCGACCGCCGCGCCCACCCGCATCAGCGGCGCGAGGCCGCCCGCGGCGTCGGCCAGGGGCGCCGCGGAACGGGCGAGCCCCTGTGGGCCCAGCACCGCGAGGAGGGCGACGGCGACGGCGGCGTAGACGGCCAGGGTGATGCCGAGGGCGAGCGGGATCGCGCGGGGGATGGTGCGCGCCGGGTCCCTGACCTCCTCGCCGAGCGTGGCGATCCTGGCGTACCCGGCGAAGGCGAAGAACAGCAGGCCGGCCGCTTGCAGCACCCCGCCCGCGGTCGCGTCGGCCCCGATGTCCAGCCGGGCGGCGTCCGCGTCGCCGCCGGTGAACGCGGCGACCACGAAGGCCGCGAGCACCGCGAGGACGACCGCGACGATGCCCCGGGTGAGCCAGGCCGCCTTCTGCACGCCCGCGTAGTTGACGGCGGTGAGCGCCACGACCGCGGCGACGCCGACCGCCCGTTGCTGCTCCGGCCAGGCGTACGCGCCGATCGTCAGGGCCATCGCCCCGCAGGAGGCGGTCTTGCCGACGACGAAGGACCAGCCCGCCAGGTAGCCCCAGAACGGCCCGAGCCGTTCGCGCCCGTAGACGTAGGTCCCGCCCGAGGCGGGGTAGAGCGCGGCGAGCCGGGCCGAGGACATGGCGTTGCAGTAGGCGACGGCGGCGGCCGCCGCGAGCCCGAGCAGCAGCCCGGACCCTGCCGCGCGGGCGGCCGGGGCGAAGGCCGCGAAGACCCCGGCGCCGATCATCGAGCCGAGTCCGACGACGGTGGCGTCGAAGACGCCGAGCCGTCGTCGCAGTATCGCGTTCTCACCGGTCACGGCGGCAAAGCTATACCGTCCCACTGCTAGACACGACGTCAACAAGCTGCCATCGTGGCCGCCGGGAACGACGACGCAACGACAGCGCAACGACAGCGCAACGGCGACGGAACGACCAACCGACGACGCGGTGACGCGAAGGCGAAGACGAAGGGCGGCGGACATGGCGCAGCGCTGGGTCACGGCCTCCGACGGGGTGCGGCTGGCGGTGTACGAGCAGGGGGACCCGGCCGGGGCCACGGTGCTGTGCGTGCACGGCTTCCCCGACGACCACGGTGTGTGGGACGGCGTCGCCGGGCGCCTCGCCGCCCGCGGCTTCCACGTCGTGACGTACGACGTGCGCGGCTCGGGCGCCTCGGACGTCCCGCGCCGCACCCGCGCCTACCGGCTGCCGCAGCTCGCCGCCGACACCACCGCCGTCGCCGATGCGGTCAGCCCGCGGGCCCCGGTCCACCTGCTCACCCACGACTGGGGGTCGGTGCAGAGCTGGCACACCGTCAGCACCCCCGAGCTCGCCCACCGCTACGCCTCGATCACCTCGATCTCCGGCCCCGACCTGGACCACACCGGCCGCTGGTACCGCGCCCAGCTGCGCCGGCCGACGCCCGCCCGCCTGCTCAAGCTCGCCAAGCAGTCGCTGGCCTCGCAGTACGTCGGCTTCTTCCACCTGGCGGGGATCGCCGAACTCGCCTGCCGCAGCGGCCTCCTGGACGGCGTCGTCACGGCCCTGCGCCGCCTGGAGACCGGCGAGGCCCCCTCCGGCTACGGCCCCGGGCTCGCCGCCCGCAACCGCGCCGGGCTCAAGCTCTACCGCGCCAACGTGCTGCCCCGCATGTTCCGCCCCCGGGTCCGGCACGCCGCGCTCCCCGCGGTCGTGCTGGCCCCGTCCAAGGACGTGTTCGTCCTGCCGCCCTGGCAGACCGAGATCACCGACTGGGCGCCCGGGGCCGAGGTCCACCACGTGGACGGCGGCCACTGGCTGCCGTCCCACCGCCCGGACCTCGTCGCCGAGCACGCCGCCCGCCTCGTCGAACGTGCCGAGAAGGAAAGGACCGCGGCATGACCGCCGAGCCCGAGCACCTCGTCCTCAAGCCGCGCGACGTGCACTGGGACTGGGACGGCCTGCCCGTCCGCTACCTGGACGACGACGCCTTCCTCACCCACTTCGCCAACGTCCTCAACATCCTGCTCCCCGAGGGCGAGGACTGGTTCCTCACCGTCTTCCAGCAGACCGTGCCGATGATCGGGGACGACCGGCTGCGCGAGGACGTCATCGGCTTCATCGGCCAGGAGGCCATGCACTCCCAGGCCCACCAGTCACTGCTGGGCCACTTCCACGACGCGGGTCTGGACACCGAGGGGTTCGTCGCCCAACTGCGCTGGTTCTTCCAGGAGATGCTCGGCGACCGTGGTCTGACCAGCAGGGCCGCGCACGGCTGGCTCGTCGAGCGGGTCGCGATCATCGCCGCCATCGAGCACGTGACGTCCTTCCTCGGCGACTGGATCCTGAACGCGCACGCGCTGGACGCCCTCGACAAGCACGAGAAGGCCGGGGCCGTCCTCGACCTCTACCGCTGGCACGGGGCGGAGGAGGTCGAGCACCGCGCCGTCGCGTACGACCTGTTCACCCATCTCGACGGCCGCTACCGGCACCGGGTGCGGGCGCACCTGGTCGCCTTCCCCGTGCTGCTCTACTGGTGGGTGCGCGGGCTGCGCTGCCTTATGGCCGAGGATCCGGTGGGAGCCGGGAAGCCGCGCTGGCGCGACTGGTACCGCGGTGCCCGGCGGGGGCTGCTGCCGCCGCCGCGCGCGGTCGTCCGGCTCTTCTTGTCCTACCTGCGGCCCGGCTACCACCCGTCGCAGTACGGGTCCACCACGCAGGCCGTCGCCTACCTCGCGTCCTCGCCCGCCGCGCGCGCGGCGCTCCACTAGGGGGTCCCCGCACGTGTCCCTGCCCGACCCGAGCACCCTTCCCCCGCCTCCGGCATGGGCGACCCCGCCGCCCCGCCGGGCCGGTGGCTCCCGCCCGGAGCCGCTGCTCGCGCTGCTCGCCCGGATCACTCCGCTGCTGGTGCGCGGCAGCGGGCGGCGGCCGGTGCGCGAACCGGCCGCCGTGGACCGCTCGCTGGCCCTGCGGGTGGCCGAGGTCACCACGGCGGCCGAGGGCGTCGTGGGGCTGCGGCTGGTGCGGGCGGACGGCGGCACCGCCGCGCTGCCCGCCTGGCACCCCGGTGCCCACCTCGACCTCGACCTGCCGTCCGGGCGCCGCCGCCAGTACAGCCTGTGCGGCGACCCGGCCGAACGGGACGCCTACCGGGTGGCGGTGCGGCTCGTCCCGGACGGGGAGGGCGGGTCCCGCGAGATGCACGCCCTCGCCCCGGGCGCGGTCCTGCGCACCCTCGGCCCGCGCAACGCCTTCCCCCTGGCCCTGACCGGCTCCGGGTCGCTGCTCTTCCTCGCGGGCGGCATCGGGATCACGCCGGTCCTGCCGATGGTGCGCGCCGCGGCCGCCGCCGGGGCGGACTGGCGCCTGGTGTACGCGGGGCGCAGCCGGGCGACGCTGCCGTTCCTGGCGGAGCTGGCCGGTTTCGCGGCGCACGAGCCGTGGCGAGTGCGGGTCCGCACCGACGAGGAGGCCGGTGGTCCCCCGACGGGGGCGGAGCTGCTGGCGGGCGCGGACGCGGGTACGGCGGTCTACTTCTGCGGTCCGCCGGCGCTGATCCCGGCGTTGCGCCCGGCCCCGGTGCTGCACGTGGAGCGCTTCTCGCCGCCGCCGATCACGGACGGCACCGCCTTCGAGGTACAGCTCGGCCGGGACGGGGAGGTGCTCCCCGTCCCGGCCGACCGCACCGCGCTCTCCGTCCTGACGGGGGCGCGGCCCGCGACGTCGTACTCCTGCCGCCAGGGCTTCTGCGGCACCTGCCGGGTCCGGGTCCTGGCGGGCGCGGACGCGGTCCGCCACGGCGGCAGTGCGGCCGCCCGCCGCACGGACGACGCGATGCTCGTCTGCGTCTCGCGGGGAGCAGCCGGCTCCCGTCTCGTCCTGGACGTCTGAACCCGGCCCGGGGCCTACACGGACAGCGGGTCGAGCGGCATCGGGACGGGGTGGCCCTCCATCATCGCGCCCAGCCCGCGCACCGCGCAGACGTCGGGCCGGTCCGCGATCGTGACCGGCATCCCGGTGGCCTGACGGAGCATCATGTCAAGGCCGGGCAGCAGCGCGCTGCCGCCCGCGAGCATGATGCCGCGGTCGGTGAGGTCGGCGACCAGGTCCGGCGGGCACCGCCTGAGCGTCTGGCCGATCCCGTCGACCAGCGTCGCCATGGGCATCCGGATCGCCTGCCGCACCGCCTCGGTGTCGACGCGGACCGTACGGGCGATGCCGCTGGCGACGTCGCGCCCCTGGACCTCGGCGCTGGGCGCGGTGGGGCCGGGCGCCGAGAGGATCTCGTGCAGGGGCCGCACCGACTGGCTGGGCAGCACCAGTTCGTGCGTGTTGCGCAGGTGCTGGACGACGGCGTGGTCGATCGCCTCGCCGCCCACCGCGATGGTCTCCGCCGCGACGATCGCGCCCATCGACATGACCGCGATCTGCGTGGTGCTCGCCCCGGCGAGCATGATCATCGTCGCCTCGGGCTGCTCGACCGGCAGTCCGCACCCGATGGCGGCCGCGATGACGGAGTCGACGAGTTCGACCCGCCGCGAACCGAGGCCGTACATCGTCTCGACGGCGGCCCGCTGGGCCAGCGGCCCGCTGCCGTTGGGGGTGCAGACGGCCGCCCGGAGCATCGGCTTGCGCCGCCACGCCTTGCGGAGCTGACCGCCCAGCAGGTGACGGAGCATGCGCTGGGCCATCTCGATGTCGACGACCATGCCGGCCTGGATGGGGCGGACCACGCGGATGTGCTCGGGCGTGCGGCCGGTCATCTTCTCGGCGAGCGAGCCGACCGCGATGAGGGCACCGCTGTGCGCGTTGACGGCGGCCACGCTGGGCTCGTCCACGACGAGTCCCTGGTGCTTGAGGTAGACACGGGTGCGCGACGCCCCGAGGTCGACGGCAACGGAGCAACGACGCAGATGCGCCAGACTGACGGTCACGGCAGATCCTCCCCGAGGGGCCGGTTCCCGGGCCCGCCCCTGCGGCGGCCCGTCTGATCATCGTGCGGGCGCAAGTCGGGATCCGCCTGTTGTGGTACTCCGAGCGGTTGATCCGCTTATCGCATGATCCGTGCCGCGAGGACCGCGATGTCGTCGTCGGCCGGCTCCACGACCAGCAGGGACAGCACCCGGTCGACCAGTCCGCCCAGATCGCCGTCGGAGTGCAGGCGCAACCCGGCGAGGCGGTCGAGCGAGGCGTCGATGTCCTCCCCGCGCCGCTCCACCAGACCGTCGGTGTACAGCAGCAGGACGTCACCGGCCCGGCAGGAGGCCGCGACGGGCTCGTAGCCTCCGTGGCCGGTGCCCAGCGGCGGCCCGACCGGCACGTCGACGATGTCGACCGTGCCGTCCGGCCGGATGACGGCGGGCGGCAGGTGACCGGCGCTGGAGAAGGTGCACGTGTTGCGCACCGGGTCGACGAGGGCCAGCAGGCAGCTCGCCGGACGGCCCGACTCGGTCTCCGAGATGAGGGTGTCCAGCCGGCGCAGGATGCGGTGCGGCGGCAGGTCGGCCGCGGCCACGAAGCGCAGCATCGAGCGGTACTGGCTCATGTCGACCGAGGCCTCCACCCCGTGCCCCATGACGTCGCCCATGGCCAGCAGGGTGCGCCCGTAGGACAGCCGTACGGCGTCGTACCAGTCGCCGCCCACCAGCGCGGTGCTGCCGGCCGGCTGGTAGCGGAACGCGGCCTCCACGGAGGGGTGCGGGGAGCCCGGCTCCGACATCAGGGCGCGCTGCAACTCCAGGGCGATGCCGTGCTCGTGGGTGTAGCGGCGGGCGTTGTCGAGGTAGATCGCGGCCCGCCGGACGATGTCCTGGACGGTCTCGGTGTCCCGCTCGGTGAACCCCGGGGACTCGCCGCAGCGGACCAGGGTCACCGTGCCGATGGGCTCGCCGCGCGCCGCGAGCGGCACGACGAGCGCCGAGTGGATGCCCACCGAGCGGAAGGCGTCCATCCGCTCGCGGGCCGACCCGCCGTGGCCCAGGGCGTCGTCCTCGAAGAGGCTCTGGACCACCGGGCTGCCCGACTGCAGGCAGCGCGGGATGGTCGTGCCCGACGGGTACTCCACGTACTCCCCGGGCTCGCCGAAGATCTTGACCTGCTCGCGCAGGTTCGGCAGCGCGGCCATCGCCGCCCGGCGCAGCCGCAGCACACCGCGGTTGTAGGGGGTGCAGCGCTCGGTGGGGAAGACCTCGACGGTGGCGATGTCGGCGAGCAGCGGCACGAGGAACCCGGCGAGCTCGGCGCAGGTCTCGTCCATCTCCAGGGTGGTGCCGATGAAGGTGGCGGCGCGGTCCAGGATCGCCAGCCGCTCCCGGGCCCGTTCCAGCTCCTGCTGGTGCTGGCGCGACGCGCTGACCTCCAGCATGATCCCGACGAGGCCGAGCATCGTGCCGTCCGCCGCGTCCAGCCGGTGGTACGCGCCCTGCCAGTAGCGCCGGCCCGTCCCGGACTCTGCGTGCGTGCGGCCGCTGGAGGGCACCTCGCGCGACTTGCCGTCGGACAGGACCTGGCGCAGCGCCTCCTCGCCCGCGTCGTCCAGGTCCGGCAGCACCTCGGTGATCCGGCGGCCGAGGTGCGCCTCGGCGGGCAGGCCGTTCATCCGGGCGAGGGCGGGGTTGACGTAGACGTAGCGCAGTTGCGGGTCGTAGATGCCCACGCCCGCGGGACTGCCGTCCAGCACCTGCCGCAGGACCCCGTCGTCCGGCGGTGACCAGCCGCCGGGCTCACCGTCACCGCTCACCCGGTCACCCTCCTGTCCGCCGAGTGTGCCCGTTCCCATGATCGGGCGGTCCCCGGCCGGGCGCACGCCCGGATGCGGTCACCCCGCCGGGTGGCCGCCGGGCGGCGGGGCGTGTCGTCCCGGCCCTGCGGTGACCGGCCCGAAAGGATCGGGCGATGCGATGGAGGACGGCGGCCGTGGCCCTCTGCCTGCTGCTGACCGCCTCGCCGGCGGTGGCCGGCGAGCACCCCGGGCCGCGCCCGGGCCCCCCGGCCCGGGTGGAGCGGCTGTACGCGCAGGCGGCCCGTGCGGTGCAGGCGTACGAGGACGCGGAGCGGGCGGTCCGCCGCAAGCGAGCCGACCTGCGGCTGCTGCACCGGGCCGCGGCGGTGGAACGGCGGCGGCTGGAGGTGCTGCGGGACCGGATCGGGGCGATGGCGCGCAGCGAGTACCGCAACGGGGGGCTGGGACCCTCGGCGCGGCTGCTGCTGTCCGGGCGGCCCGACCGGCTGCTGGAGGGTGCGACGCTGGCCCGGCAGGGCGACCACGCGCAGGCGGCGCTGCTGGCCGAGCGGATGCTGGCCGAGCGCCGGCTGGCGGCGGACACCGAGGCCGTCGACCGGACGCTGGCGGTGCTGGCCCGCGAGGCCCGCCGCAAGGACGCGCTCCGCCGGCGCATCGAGGCGCGGCTGCTGCGTGCCCGGGCCGGGCTGTCCGCCCGGGACCTGGCGCTCATGGCCCACGAGGGACTCTCGGTGGACTGCCCGCGCGACCTCCCCCGGACCCCGCCCCGGTCGTCCGCCGCCGCCCACCGCCCGGGCGCCCCGCACTGGGTGCGCCCGGTGGCGCACTACACGCTCACCGCCGGCTACGACGCCTCCGGGGCGCACTGGGCGCACCGTCACACCGGCCAGGACTTCGCGGTGCCGCCGGGCACCCCGGTCCGCGCGGTGGGCGACGGCACGGTGGTGGTGGCCGCGTGCGGTGACGGCTTCGGCAACCAGGTCGTCGTCCGGCACGACGACGGCTACTGCACGCACTACGCCCACCTGTCCGTCCTGGAGGTCGTCCCCGGGCAGCGGGTCCGCGCCGGCGAGCGGATCGGCCGGTCCGGCAACTCCGGCAACTCCACCGGACCGCACCTGCACTTCGAGGTCCGCGTCACGCCGCAGATGGGTTCGTCGGTCGCCCCGTTGCCCTGGCTGGCCCGGCACGGCGTGCGGATCGGCAGCTGACCGGCCGCCGACCGGCACGGGAACCCCACCCCCCACAGCTTCCCCACAGGTTCGCTATTGTTCGGCCTCCGGCGCTGACCGTTTCGGCGCCGCTTTCTGACCTGTGGGGGGTCCTGCATGCGCATTCCGCGCGCACATCGGGCTGCCGTCCTCCGAAGTGCATCCGTTCTCCTTCTCACCACCGGCCTCGCGGCCGGACCGCTGACCGCCTGGCCCGCCTTCGCCGACGACGTGACGGTCAGCGGTCTGACCACCGGCGACGACGGCACCCTGGCCGTGGGCCTGGCCGACGGCGAGGCGCTGTGGGTCAAGGTGAGCGTCCGGGCCTCCGCGGCCGTGGACGCGCCCGTACTGGCCTCGACCGACGACCTGTCCTTCTCGTGGCAGCGCGGCTGGTACACCGACCGGCCCGTCGGCCTGCCCGCGGGCACGGCGTTCGGCGACTACCCGGTGGACGTCGACTACCGCCTGCCCGGCGGCACCGTCCAGCACTGGAGCGGCGCCGCGCACGGCGGGGCGGGGCTCTTCGGCTACCGGCTGCACACCGGGGTCGGCACGCTCGCCTACGACCGCGACCACACCGACTTCGACCACCAGTCGGCGGTGCTCACCGGCGCCGTCACGACCTTCGACCCGGCGACCGGCACGACCGGTCCGGCCGCGCCCGGCACTCCGGTGCGGGTCAACTGGACCGCGCGCGTCGGGGTCGACACCAAGCACGGTTCGGCGACGGCGACGTCCGGAGCCGACGGCACCTTCTCGGTCGGCGTGACGCCCGGCGGCGCGCTCACCGCGGGCACCGCCGTCGTCAGCGGCGGGGCCGACACCGACCCGGTGGCCCCGGCCGCCCTCCCGGAGCTGCCGGCCAAGGCGGTGCAGTACCGGATCAGCGCCGATCCGTCGGCCAAGCGGGTCCACCAGGGCAAGACCTTCACCATGCGGGGCACCGTCCAGCGGCTGACCGACGAGGGCTGGAAGCCGTTCGCCGGCGCGCCCCTGGTCACCACCCCGCAGCCCCCGGACGTGTACCGGTACACCACGCCCGGCCTGATGGGCACGGGCACCGCGGACGCCTCGGGGAACTTCTCGCTCGCGGTGACGGCGACGAAGACCACGCACCACTACACCTACGTCAAGCCGTCGGAGTACGTGTCCGGCTTCGCCTACGCCGAGCACCTGGTCAACGTGCCCACGGCCGGCTCCTACTCGGGCGTCACGATGTCGCTGGACGCCTACGGGAAGGTCACCGCCAAGGGCAAGCTGGCGGGATCCTGCTGGAACGCGCAGGTCTCCCTGCAGTACTCCAAGAACGGCAGCACCGGCTGGAAGACCCTCAAGTCGGGCTCCGCGGGGGACTCCTCCGGCGGCAAGTGCTCCTTCTCGGTGAACGCCTACGGCTACACGGACGGCTACTACCGCCTGTACCACGCCGAGTCGGACGGGATGCTCGCGGTGGCCTCGGCCAAGAAGCGCCTGCACCGCACGGTGACCCGGATCGTCTCCTTCGACATGACGCCCAACAGCCCGCGCGTGGGCGGTGCGCTGAAGGCCCGCGGCACGCTGCAGTACCAGTCGGGCGGCAAGTGGAAGGCGTACAAGGGCGGGAAGGTCGTCATCGTCTTCCGGCCCAAGGGCGAGAGCACCTGGTACTGGACCGTGAAGGGGAAGACCGACTCCTCGGGCCGTTTCAGCCTCGGCACCAAGGCCTACGGCGACGGCACGTGGGGCGCCTACCTGGAGGCCGACTCCACGCACTTCTACAGCGAGTCGAAGACGGAGTACGTCAATGCCCGTTGAGTCCCGGCGCGCCCTCGCGCTGATCGCCTCGGTGGCCGCGCTCTCCGGCGGTCTCGCCGTCACCCCCGCCCTCGCCGACGACGCGGGCCCGGTCGGCATCGGTGTGGCCCGCACGGCCGACGCCGAGCGCGGCTCCTTCACGGTGCCGGTGTGGACGGACGTCCCCGGCGCCGCGGTCACCTCGGTCACGGCGACGGTGCGCGACGGCGACGCGGTGGTCGTGGACGCGCTGTCGCTCGCCGGAGCCGGCGAGCGGTGGTCGGTGCCGTCCGGCGCCTCGCTGAAGCTGACCGAGGACGGCGGCGCCATGCCGCACCTGGGCCGGTACGCCATCGACGTCACCGCCACCGACGACCAGGGCCACACCGTCACCCGCACGGGCGCCGGCACCCTGGACTTCACCCTGCGGCCGGTCCTCACCGGCACCGCCCTGACCCGGACGGTGCTGGACAAGGACCACCGCACGACGGCCGTCACCGGCACGCTCCTCGGCGTCCAGCCGGGCAGCGGCGACCAGGTGCCCGTCGAGGGCGCCACGGTCGACGTGACCCGCACCTACTACTCCGTGGACGGGCGGCCCGACAGCACCGGGCAGGCCGTGACCGGGGCGGACGGGTCCTTCACCTCCCAGGAGTTCCCGGTCGTCGCGTGGTCCGGGCTGAGGGCGGCGCTCTCCGTGGACGGCGGGCGGGTGCACGGGTCCGTCACCGCGGAGGCCGGGAGCCCGGAGATCCGGCAGACCGACGTGATCGTCACCGCCACGGCCGACCGCACCCGCGCGGTGCCCGGCCAGGCGGTGACGATCAGCGGCCACGTCAAGGACACCACGGGCGCGCCGGTCGCCGGGGTGCCGGTGGCGCTGGCGCTCAGCGGCACGGGTCAGGTCACGGTCACCACCGACGCCTCGGGCGCCTTCACCGGCAAGGTGATCGCGGCTCCCGCCGTGTACGGGTCCTGGTCGGCCGGCGAGGCGGACCCCTACCTGACCGCCTCCGTCTCCGCCGGCGGCTCGATCGTCCTCCCGGCGGACTCCGTCTTCACCGAGGCGAGCGCCAAGATCGCCGCGGACACCAAGGTGACCCTGTCCGCCCGGCTGTACGCCGCGTACGACCGGGTGACGTCCCTCTACCAGCCCCAGGTCGTCCACCTGGAGTACTCCAAGGACGGCAAGACGGGCTGGCAGGACCTCGGCACCGCGCACGCCGACAACAACGGCAGCGTGGTGACGATCACCAAGTGGGGTCACCTCGACGGCTACTACCGGCTGCACCACTACGTCTCCGACCAGCTCGCCGACAGCACCACCAAGCCGGTCCGGCTGACCCGCACCAACACCCGGATGTACTCGATCAAGGCGTCCGCGACGAAGGTGAAGAAGGGCGCCACCGTCACCTTCACCGGCACGCTGAAGGAGTACGTCTCCGGTTCCTGGCGGCCGTACAAGGGCCGGTACGTCGAGCTGTTCTTCCAGAAGAAGGGCTCGACGAAGTGGACGTACGTCGCCTCGGGCACCACGAGCTCGACGGGCAAGGCCACCGTGAAGGGCAAGCCGTCCTCCGACGGCAAGTGGCTGATCCAGCACTTCGGTGACTCCAAGCACTTCGACAGCGACGGCACCGCCGTCTACGTCGACGTGCGCTGACGCACGCGGCACCACCCGCACGAGGGCGGGGGCCGGCCGGGCGACCGGTCAGCCCCCGCCCTCGCCCTTGCCCGCCTCGGCGCGCAGGGACCGCCGCAGCCGGTGCGCCGCGCGGCGGTCCTCGTCGGAGGCGTCCGTGACGTCCAGGAAGATCTGGTCCAGTTCGGGGAACTCCCCGGCCAGGGTGCGCTTGATGCGGACCGCGGCCTCCTCCACGGTCTCGCTGTCGATGCCCTCGGTCAGGTCCACCCGGGCGGCCAGCAGCACCGAGTCGACCCCCAGGCGCATCGTCAGCAGCGCGGTGACCGTGTCGATCTCCGGCTGCAGGGTCAGCAGTTCGTGCGCCCGCTGCCGCAGCCTGGGGTCGGCGGCCTCGCCGATGAGGGTGTCCCGGCAGTCCTTGCCGAGCCGGTAGGCGACGTACATCAGCAGGACGGCGATCGCCAGGGACGCGTACGCCTCCCAGGTGCGGTCGCCGGTCGTCCAGTGCAGCACCACGCCGGTGAGCGCCAGCAGCACGCCGAGCACCGCGGCGCTGTCCTCGCCGAGCACGGTGCGCAGCGTGGGGTCGTCGCCCTCGCGCAGTTCGGTGCGGAAGGGGCGGCCGTGCTCGCGGGCCCCGCCGCGTACCTGCAGCAGCGCCCTGAACAGCGAGGATCCCTCGGCGATCAGGGAGACGACCAGGACGGCCACGGCGGTCAGGAAGGCCTGCGTGGTGTGCGGCTCGCGCTCGTGGAACGCGGACACGCCCTGGTAGAAGGAGAAGCAGCCGCCCATCACGAAGATCCCCACGGCGGCGAGCAGCGACCAGAACCAGCGCTCCTTGCCGTAGCCGAAGGGGTGCCGCGCGTCGGGCCTGCGCCGGCTGCGGCGCAGCGCGGCCAGCAGGAAGACCTCGTTGAGGGTGTCGGCCACCGAGTGCGCGGCCTCCGACAGCAGCGCCGGCGAGGTGGTGAGCAGCCCGCCGACCGCCTTCGCCACGGCGATCACCAGGTTCGCGGCGAGGGCGATGAAGACGGTGCCCTTGGTCTGTTCGTCCTTCCCCATGGGGAGCGTGTGCCCCGCGACGCGGCCCTCAGTGGTGGAAGGCGGTGGGCGCCTCGCCGGGCGGGTGGAGCGGGTGCTCCTGTTCGCGCAGCTGGGGGAGGTAGCGCTTCAGGTCGGCGAGGAAGAGGTCGGCGAGGTCCTCGGAGAAGCCGTTGCGGACCACGATGCGCAGCACCGCCAGGTCTTCGCGGTCGGCCGGATAGGTGTAGGCGGGCACCAGCCAGCCGCGCTCGCGCATCCGCCGGGAGACGTCGAAGACGTCGTAGGCGGTGACGTGGTCGGCGGTGGTGAAGGCGAAGACCGGCAACTGGTCGCCTCGGGTGATCAGCCGGAAGTCCCCGCACTCCTCGATCCGCGAGGCGAGGTAGACGGCCACGTCGCGGGCGGTCTGCTGGACGGTGCGGAAGCCGTCCCGGCCCAGCCGCAGGAACGTGTAGTACTGGGCGACGACCTGGGCGCCCGGCCGGGAGAAGTTCAGGGCGAAGGTCGGCATGTCGCCGCCGAGGTAGTTGACCCGGAAGACCAGTTCCTCGGGCAGGGCGTCGGTGTCCCGCCACAGCGCCCAGCCGACGCCGGGGTAGACCAGTCCGTACTTGTGGCCGGAGGTGTTGATCGAGGCCACCCGGGGCAGCCGGAAGTCCCAGACCAGGTCCTCGTCGAGGAAGGGCGCGATCATGCCCCCGGAGGCCCCGTCGACGTGGACGGGGATGTCGAGGCCGGTGCGCTCCTGCAGGGCGTCGAGCGCGGCGCAGATCTCGGCCACGGGCTCGTAGGAGCCGTCGAAGGTCGAGCCGAGGACGGCCACGACCCCGATGGTGTTCTCGTCGCACATCGCGACGGCGGTGTCCGCCTCCAGGTGCAGCCGGTCGCCCTCCATCGGCACCAGGCGCGGCTCGACCTCCCAGAAGTTGCAGAACTTCTCCCAGCAGACCTGCACGTTGGCGCCCATGACGAGGTTGGGGCGGCCGGTGCCCGGGTGGCGGTCGCCGGCGCGCCTCGTCAGGCGGCGTGCGAGGGACGTGCGGGTGCCGTCGCCGGCACGCCTCATCCAGCGGCGCTTGAGGGCCATCCCGGCGAGCATGCAGGCCTCGGAGGAGCCGGTGGTGGAGCAGCCGACGGCGCTCTCCGGATCGGGGGCGTGCCACAGGTCGGCGAGCATCGACACGCAGCGCCGCTCCAGTTCGGCGGTGCGCGGGTACTCGTCCTTGTCGATCATGTTCTTGTCGAGGCACTCGCCCATCAGCACCCCGGCCTCGGGCTCCATCCACGTGGTGACGAAGGTGGCGAGGTTGAGCCGGGCGTTGCCGTCGAGCATCAGCTCGTCGTGGACGAGCTGGTACGCCGTGGCCGGCGCCATCGGACCGTCGGGCAGCCGGTGCTTCGGTGGCGCCGCGCGCATCCCGGCGACCGGGTCGGCCCCGGCGTAGAAGGGGTTCACGGCGAGCTTCGGCAGGCCCTCGGCACCTTTGTGCAGCGACATACCGTCACGATACGTGTGAAACCGGTCACCGGCAGGTCGGCGGCGAACGCCCCGGCCGGGGGCCGGTCAGCCCGCCGAGGACATCGACAGCTTGGCCGCGAAGCCCAGGAAGAGCGCCGCGGCGCCCGAGGTCAGTCCCGCCGCCAGGCGCTTGCGACGGCGGAACTGGGCGGCCAGGTAGGTGCCGCCGAAGATCAGCAGCGTCAGGTAGCAGAAGCTGAAGACCTGCGCGATGGCGCCCAGCGCGAGGAAGGACAGCGCGGGATGGGCGTAGCCGGGGTCCACGAACTGCACGAAGAAGGAGATGAAGAACAGGATCGCCTTGGGGTTGAGCAGGCTGATCACCAGCGCCCGCCGGAACGGCCGCTCGGCGTCCGCCACCTCCTCGGCCGCGGTCGCCAGTGCCACCGGCTCGGTGCCCCGGGAGCGCCACATGCCCCAGGCGGCCCGCGCCATGCCGACGGCGATCCACGCCAGGTAGCCGGCGCCCGCGTACTTCACGATGCCGAACAGCACGGCGTTGGCCTGGAGCAGCCCGGCCACGCCCGCCGCCGAAGCGGTCATCAGCACGGTGTCGCCGAGGAAGACGCCCAGGGCCGCGCGGTACGCCGTCCGGACGCCGCGGCGCGCCGCGACGGACAGGGTGTACAGCGAGTTCGGCCCCGGCAGCAGCACGATCAGTACGGTGCCCAGCACGTACGTCGACAGGTCGGTGATTCCCAGCATGGGCACCAATATGGCACTTGCACCTCACGTGGCGTGAGGCCGGAGGGTGTGGTCATGAACACGAGCACGGGCTACCCGGTCGGGCAGGTGGCGGGTTTCGCCGGCGTGACCGTCCGCACGCTGCACCACTACGACGAGATCGGACTGCTCTCGCCCAGCGCCCGCAGCCACGCGGGCCACCGGCGCTACGGCGACGCCGACCTCGACCGGCTGCAGCAGATCCTCTTCTACCGGGAGCTCGGCTTCCCCCTGGACCAGGTGGCGGTCCTCCTCGACGACCCGGCCGCGGACCCGCGGGAGCACCTGCGGCGCCAGCACGAACTGCTGACCGCGCGGATCGGGAAGCTGACGGAGATGGCCGACGCCGTCCAACGAGCCATGGAGGCACGCACGATGGGCATCAACCTCACGCCCGAGGAGAAGTTCGAGGTCTTCGGGGACTACGACCCCGACCGGCACGCCGAGGAGACCCGGGAGCGCTGGGGCGACACCGAGGCGTACGAGCAGTCGCAGCGCCGCGCCGCCTCGTACACCAAGGAGGACTGGCTGCGCATCAAGGCCGAGCAGGAGGACTGGGGCGCCCGGCTGGTCGCGCTGCGCGGGTCCGGCGCCCCGGCGGACGGCGAGGCGGCGATGGACCTGGCCGAGGAGCACCGGCAGTTCATCGTGGACCACTACTACGACTGCACGTACGAGATCCACACCGGTCTCGCCGAGATGTACCTGGCGGACCCGCGCTTCAACGCCTTCTACGAGGCGATCGCGCCGGGCACCGCGCAGTACGTCCACGACGCGATCGTCGCCAACGCTAGGCGGGCGCGGGGCTGATCACCGCCGCCGTGCCGTAGGCGCACACCTCGGTGCCGGCGTCGGCGGCCTCGCCGACGTCGAAGCGCATCGCCAGCACCGCGTTGGCGCCGCGCGACTGCGCCTGTTCCACCAGCCGCTCCATCGCCTCGGTGCGGGTCTGGGCCAGGGTCTTGGTGAGTCCCTTCAGCTCGCCGCCGATCAGGGACTTCAGGCCCGCGCCGATCTGGCTGCCCAGGTGGCGGGAGCGCACGGTGAGGCCGAACACCTCACCGATCACCCGTTCCACCCGGTAGCCCGGCACGTCGTTCGTGGTGACCACCAGGACGGCGGACCGGGGCGACTGTCCGCCGCCGTACTCGTCGATACCCATACGGGCATCGTCGTCCCCCCGCCGCCGTCCCGCGCGGTCTCAGTACTCCAGGTGCGGTGCCCGGTCCGGGGCCGGGCAGATCCGGTGGCCCGCGTGGTCGAAGACGTACAGGTGCGCGAGGTCGACCAGCAGCGGCACGTGCTGTCCGGCGCGCAGCCGCAGGTCGGGCCCGGTGCGCACGACCAGGTCGCCGCCCCCGGTGGCGGGCCGCTCGGTCTCCGGCCGCTGCCCCGGCGGGTCCAGTACGGCCGTCTGGCCCTGGCCGGAGACCCGTGCGGCGGCCTTCTGCACCAACCGGCCGAGGCCTGCCGCACCGCCCTGCCGGGACGCCGCCCGGGAGCGCTGCCGCCCGGTGCCCGGACGGGCGGACTCCAGTTCGGGCACGACGGCCGCGCGGGCGCCGGTGCCGAGGTGCACCAGCGACTCGTGGCCCTGGTACTCCACGTGCTCCACGACACCGCTCAGCACCACCTCGCCCGGCCGCGCGCTGCTCGGCCGGTCGATGCGCACGGCCTCCGAGCGCAGGCCGACGATGACCGGCCGGCCCTGCTGGATGCGGAGCATCTGGTGGTCCCTGCTCAGCGGCTGGGGGAGGACGAGCCGCTGCCGTCCGAGGTCGATCCACATCCCGCCGTCCAGCGGGGCCACCACGGTCGCCTCCATGAGGTTGATACGCGGGGTGCCGATGAAGGCGGCCACGAAGACGTTCTGCGGCAGGTGGTACGCCGCACGCGGGGTGCCCACCTGCTGCAGCACGCCGTTGCGCATGATCGCCACGCGGTCGCCCAGCGACATCGCCTCGGCCTGGTCGTGGGTGACGTACACGGTCGTCACGCCCATGCCGCGGGTCAGCCGGGCGATCTCGGCGCGCAGGTGCGAGCGGAGCTTGGCGTCGAGGTTGGACAGCGGCTCGTCCATCAGGAAGACGGACGGGTGCCGCGAGATGGCCCGGCCCATCGCGACCCGCTGCCGCTCGCCGCCGGACAGCTGGCCCGGGTAGCGGTCGAGGATGTCCTCGATGCCCAGGGTCCGCGCGGTCTCGGCGACCCGGGGCCCGGTGTCCTGCCCGGGCATCTCGAAGCGCAGCGGGAAGCCGATGTTCTCCCGGCTGGTCATGCTCGGGTAGAGGGCGAAGTTCTGGAAGACCATGGCCATCCTCCGGTCGCCCGGCGCCAGGTCGTTGGCGTGCTCGCCGTCCAGGAGCAGCTCCCCGGAGGTGATGTCCTCCAGGCCGGCGATCATGCGCAGCACCGTGGACTTGCCGCAGCCCGAGGGGCCGAGCAGCACCAGGAACTCGCCGGGGGCGATGTCCAGGGAGAAGCGGTCCACGGCGCGCACGCCGCGGCCGTAGGTCTTCGAGACGTCGTGCAGGGAGATGGCGCGAGTCATGTGGGTTCCGCCGGATCATGATGATTCAGGAGTGACGGGCGACTTGCGGTGTTGCACGGTAAAACGCTTGGGAGGACCGTAGCCGAGCGTTCGCGGACTGGGAACGGTTCGGTCGCGACCACGTTGATACTTTTGGCCCGTGACGACTATCGCCCTGGGCCCGCAATGGCTCGACCCCGATTACCTCATCTCGTCAGCGGGCCTGATCGGCCTGCTGGCGATCGTCTTCGCCGAGTCGGGTCTGCTCATCGGCTTCTTCCTGCCGGGTGACTCCCTGCTCTTCACCGGCGGCCTGCTGGTCGCGGGCGGCAAGCTCGACTATCCGATCTGGCTGGTCTGCGTGCTGGTCGTGCTCGCCGCGGTCGCCGGCGACCAGGTGGGCTACCTCTTCGGCCGCAAGGTCGGGCCCTCGCTCTTCCGGCGCCCTGACTCCAGGCTCTTCAAGCAGGAGAACGTCGAGAAGGCCCACGAGTTCTTCGAGCGGCACGGCGCCAAGTCGATCGTGCTCGCCCGCTTCGTGCCGATCGTGCGCACCTTCACCCCGATCATCGCCGGCGTCAGCCGCATGAACTACCGCGTCTTCGTGACGTACAACATCGTCGGCGGCCTGCTGTGGGGCGCCGGCGTGACCCTGCTCGGCTACTGGCTGGGCCAGATCGCGTTCGTCCACGAGCACATCGAGCTGATCCTGGTCGGCATCGTGCTGCTCTCGGTCGTCCCGATCGCCATCGAGTTCCTGCGCGCCCGCGCGGCCTCCCGCAAGGCCGGACCCGGGCCGCTGCCCGGCGCTCCCGAATACGAGGCCGAGGACGAGGCCGGCCAGCCCCCGCTCCAGCGGGGCTCCGGCGGGCGGCACCGCGCGAACCGCCGTTAGCCGACGGAGGGAGTGGGCAGTCGTCCCGCTGTGCCAGGGGGGAGGGTGACCGCACCCTCCCCTCTGGCGCACCCCGGCACCGTCGAGTGATCGCGCGTCGAAAGGAGGATCCCGTGGCGCACCCCAAGGAGCCCGACGGGCCCGAGCAGCCGACCGGCGGCTCGGAGTTCACCCCGCCCCTGGGCGTGGAACTGCCCAGGCCCGAACCGCAGGGTTCCGCCTTCGCCCGCCCCGGGACGCGGACCTCGTCGCAGCTGTCCCACCCGGCCTTCACGCCCCCCGAGGGCATCCCGGTCGTCAGCCTCTCCAAGGAGACCCCCTGGCCCGACCGGATGCGCACGATGCTGCGCATGCCCGTCGGCGAGCGCCCCGCTCCCGAGCAGCCCGCCCGGCGGCCGGAGGCGGAGGGCGGCCCGCCGGTCCCGCGTGTGCTCGACCTCACGCTGCGCATCGGTGAGCTGCTGCTCGCCGGCGGCGAGGGCGCGGAGGACGTCGAGGCCGCGATGCTCGGCGTCGCCCACGCCTACGGGCTCGGACGGGTCGAACCGACCGTGACGTTCACCCTGCTGGGCATCTCGTACCAGCCCTCGCTCGTGGACGCGCCGGTCACCGCCAACCGCACGGTGCGCCGCCGGGCCACCGACTACACCCGTCTCGCGGCCGTCTTCCGGCTGATCAACGACGTCACCGCGGCCGACCTCAGCCTGGAGGACGCCTACCGGCGGCTCGCCGAGATCCGCCGCAACCGGCACCCGTACCCGGGCTGGCTGCTGACCGTGGCGGCCGGGCTCCTCGCCGGCGCGGCGAGCATGCTGGTCGGCGGCGGCGGTCCGCTGGTGTTCGCGATCGCCGCGCTCGGCGCGATGCTGGGCGACCGGCTGGCCTGGCTGTGCGCGGGCCGCGGGCTGCCGGAGTTCTACCAGTTCGTCGCCGCGGCGATGCCCGCGGCCGTGATGGGGGTGCTGGTCGCCCGGTTCGGCCAGCACCTGCCCGGTACGAGCACCCTGCAGGCCTCGGCGGTCATCACCGGTGGGCTCTTCGCGCTGATCCCGGGAAGGGCCCTGGTCGCGGCCGTCCAGGACGGCCTGACCGGCTTCTACATCACCGCCTCCGCACGCCTGCTGGAGGTGATGTACCTCTTCACCGGCATCGTCGTCGGCGTGACGCTGATCCTCTACGCCGGGGTCAGCCTGGGCGCCGGACTCGACCCCGACCAGGTCTTCCGGCCCTACGAGAACCCGCCGGTGCAACTGGTCGCCGCGATGGTGCTGAGCCTGGCCTTCGCCGTGCTGCTGCAGTGCGAGCGCGGCGTGCTGGTGGTCGCCGCGCTCAACGGCGGTGTCGCCTGGACGGTCTACGCGGCGCTGCACCAGGAGAAGATCGGCATCGGCATGTCGCCGGTGGCGGCCACCGCCGTCGCCGCCGGCCTGGTGGGTCTCTTCGGTCAGGTGCTCTCCCGCTACCGCTACGCCTCCGCGCTGCCGTACGTCACGGCGGCCATCGGCCCGCTGCTGCCGGGTTCCGCGACGTACTTCGGGCTCCTCGGGCTGACCCGCGGTCACCTGGACCAGGGATTCGCCTCGCTGACGAAGGCGGCGGCGCTGGCGCTCGCCGTGGCCATCGGGGTGAACCTGGGAGGAGAGATCGCGCGGCTGTTCATCAAGCTGCCCGGTGGGCCTGACCAGGCACGACGCCGCGCGGCGGCCAAGCGGACCCGCGGTTTCTGAGCCCTCCGGGCCCCGTCGCCTCGCCGCCCGGAGATCGCACGGGCAACCTGATGTTAACTGTCCGTATCGTGGTCGTAGTTGACTGTAATCGGTTTTAGGGGTTTCACTTCACCAACTGGAGTCCGTTCCGGGGCAAAACCCGACCTTTCGGAGGCATGGAGCCTTGGCTGACGAGCACCTGAGCCCGCTGGACCTCGCCTTCTGGAACCTGGACTCGCCGGGCCACCCCATGCACCTGGGCGCCGTGGCCGTCTTCGACCGCGACCCGGAGCACCCGGTCGACGCCGACGGACTCGCCGCGCTGCTCACCGCCCGGGCCGAGGCCGTACCGCGGATGCGGCAGCGCGTGAAGGACGTCTGGTACGGCGTCGGCGGCGCCGCCTGGGCGGCCGACGAGCACTTCGACGCCCGGCACCACGTCCACGCCGTCCGGCGGGCCGACGCCCGGGCCGCCGTCGCCGAACTGATGTCCCGGCCCATGGACCGCGACCGGCCGCCGTGGGAGGTCTACGTCATCGAGGGCGCCCCCGACGCGCCCTTCAGCGTCCTGGTCAAGCTGCACCACGCCCTCGCCGACGGCCTGCGCGCCGTGGAGTTCGGCGCCGCCCTGCTCGACCAGGGGGCCCGCACCACGGCGGCCGCCCCCGCCCCGGAGCCTCCCGCCCCGGCGGCTCCGGCGCCGCGGTCCGGCGCCGAGGCGGCCGTGCCGGCCCAGGTCCGGGGGCTCGGCATCCACCTGCCCGCGCTGCCGCTGCCCGATCCGCGGCAGGTCGTCGCCTCCCTGCCGGACCGGGTGCGCGAGGCCGGGCGCGCCCTGGGCATCGGCTCGGCCGTGCTGCGCGCCTCCCTCGACCCCGGCGGGCCCGCCGCGCTGGGCGCGGCCTGGACGCCCGGCGGCGCGGAGCGCCGCTTCGCCACCGCCTCCCTCGACGTCGACGACCTGCACCGGGTCCGCAAGACCAGCGGCGGGACCGTCAACGACGTCGTCATGGCCGTCGTCGCCGGCGCGCTGCGGCGCTGGATGCAGGCCCGCGGCGACGACCCGGCGGGTCCGGGCCCGCGCGCCCTGATCCCGGTGGCGCGGCGCCGCCGCAGAGGCGTGCGCGGCGGCCGGGGCAACCGCATCTCCGGCTACCTGCTGCGGCTGCCGGTCGGCGAGCCCGACCCGCTCGCCCGGCTGCGCGACGTCCGCGCGGGCATGGACCGCAACAAGGACGCCGGACCCGACTCGGGGCCCGGTGCCGTCGCGCTGCTGGCCGACAGCGTGCCGCCGCTCGCGCACCGCTTCGCCGCGCCGCTGCTCGCCGCCTCGGCGCGACTGCTGTTCGACGTGCTGATCACCAACGTGCCGATGCTCGACGTGCCGCTCACCCTGGACGGCTGCCGCATGACGGAGCTCTACCCGATCGCCCCGCTCGCCCGCGGGCAGTCGCTGGCGGTCGCCGTCTCCACGTACCGCCGCCGGGTCCACATCGGGCTGCTCGCGGACGCGGAGTCCCTGCCGGACGCCGACACGCTCGCCAGGGCTCTGCACGGCGCGCTGGCCGAACTGCTCGACGCCTGCGGGTGACGCCTCCGGACAAGCGTGAGGGCGGCCCGCCCCGGCAGGGAGCGCGCCGCCCTCATGGCCGCGGGAGCGTACGGGGTCAGTGACCGCCGTGCTCCTTCAGGCGCTTGTAGGACGCCTCGATCTCGGCCTCGGCCTCGGCGCGGCCCACCCAGTTGGCGCCCTCGACGGACTTGCCGGGCTCCAGGTCCTTGTAGACCTCGAAGAAGTGCTGGATCTCCAGGCGGTCGAACTCGGAGACGTGGTGAATGTCACGCAGGTGCTCGACCCGCGGGTCCGAGGCGGGCACGCACAGGAGCTTGTCGTCGCCGCCGGCCTCGTCCGTCATGCGGAACATGCCGATCGCGCGGCAGCGCACGAGGACGCCGGGGAAGGTCGGCTCGTCGAGCAGGACCAGGGCGTCCAGCGGGTCGCCGTCCTCGCCCAGGGTGTTCTCCACGAAGCCGTAGTCGGCCGGGTAGACCGTCGAGGTGAACAGGTGCCGGTCCAGGCGGATACGACCGGTCTCGTGGTCCACCTCGTACTTGTTGCGGGAACCCTTCGGGATCTCGATCGTTACGTCGAACTCGAGCACAGCCTGTCCTCCATGATCAGCACATACTTCTGGTGATTAAGTGTCTCCCACGCTTGTGTGTGGTCGCGAAAGGGGCTGGTCCGGGGTGCCCGTCTCGAAGAACTGGCAGGTGGTGGCAGGTTCGGCTGTCGCAGGACTTGCCGTGGCGCTGACGGCTGTGGCCGCAGCAGGACCGTGGGAGTCAGGCCAGCGTACGGCCGAACGGGCGATCGCCGCCTCCCGGGACGGTCAGGGGAAGCAGGCGCGTCCCCACAAGAAGGCCGGTGGGGGCGGCCACAAGGGGGCGGTCGCCCCGGTGCCGCCCGCCCCCGAGGTGCTCACCGCCGTGTCCGGGCCGCAGGGCGCGCCGCTGCCGACCAAGGCCGGACTGACGGGCCGGCTCGGCCCGTTGCTGCACGACCCCGCGCTCGGCGCGTTGACGACGGGCGCCGTCGTCGACGCCGTGTCGGGCCGGACCGTGTGGGGGCAGGGCCCCGCCACGGCCGCCGTCCCCGCCTCCACCACGAAGGTCGCCACGGCCGTCGCGGCCCTGTCGCTGCTCGGGGCCGACCACCGGCTCACCACCTCCGTGGTCGCCGCGGGCAAGGACCGCGTCGTCCTGGTCGGCGGCGGCGACCCCACCCTGACCGCCCGCGCGAAGCCCGGGGGCGGATGGACGGCGGCCTCCCTGCGCACCCTCGCCTCCGACACCGCCCGCGCGCTGCGCGCCAAGGGCGTCCGCTCGGTGAAGCTCACGTACGACACCTCGCTCTTCACCGGCCCCGCCGTCCACCCCATCGGGCACAACGACAACATCGCGCCCGTCACCGCCCTGATGGCCGACGAGGGCCGCACCGACGGCAAGAGCTTCAAGGGCCCGGCCGTCCGCGGGTGGGACCCGGCGGCGGACGCGGCGGCGGCCTTCGCGGACCTGCTGCGCAAGCGCGGCATCGAGATCGACGGCGCGGTAAAGGCCGGCAAGGCGCCCACGCGCACGCACGCGGCCGACCGGCTGGCGGAGGCGCGGTCCGCACCCCTGGCCGACCTGGTCGAGCGCATGCTCACCAACAGCGACAACGACATCGCCGAGGCCCTCGCCCGGCACACGGCCCTCGCCGCGGACCGCCCGGGGTCCTTCTCCGGAGGCGCCAAGGCCATCGGCTCCGCACTCCGCGAACTCGGGCTCCCGCTCAAGGGGGCCCGCTTCGTGGACGGCAGCGGGCTCAACCGCGCCGGCCACCTCACGGCGGAGCAGCTGGCGCGGATGCTGGCGCTGGCGGCCGACTCCGACCACCCCGAGCTCCGCCCCGTCCTCACCGGGCTGCCGGTGGCGGGCTTCACCGGGTCCCTGCGGGAACGCTTCACCTCCGCGGGCGGGGGCGCGGGGCTCGTCCGCGCGAAGACGGGCACGCTCACCGGGGTCAACGCGCTCGGCGGGACGGTCGTCGACGCGGACGGCCGCCTGCTCACGTTCGCCTTCCTGACCAACGGCACGACCAACCCCACGGCCGCGCAGTCCGCCCTCGACCGCCTCGCCGCCGGCCTCGCCACGTGCGGCTGCCGCACATAGGGGGTTGTGGGAAGTCGTTCCGCAAGGCATGGGGGTCCCCCCGGCCGAAGGCTGGGGGAGGGTTGGCACACCCCAGCGGCGCCGCACCTGTGCGGTGCCGCGGGTTGCGCCGGCGTCTGCACGCCGGTGGGTGCGGTGCGCCCACCCGTCCCGCCCAGCGGGACGACGACTGCCCGACACCGCCCCCGCGAGGAACGCTCCCGGGGAGGGGGACAAGCACGTACCGTGAAGGAATGACGAGCATCGGTGGTGCGGAGATGGTCGACTGGAACCTCGCGGTCGCGACCGCGACCCGCTTCGTGCGGCCCGGACCGGACGTGAGCCGGGACGAGGCGCGCGCGGTCGTGGCGGAACTGCGGCGGCACGCAAAGGAGTCGGAGGCGCACGTCCGGGCCTTCACCAGGATGTTCGGCGATCAGGAGGACCCGGCCGACACCGGGACCCCGGTGCTGATCGTGGACCGCCCGGGGTGGATCAGGGCCAACGTCGCCGGCTTCCGCGAAGTGCTCAAGCCGCTGCTGGACAAGATGCAGGCGCGCAAGCCGGGAGGTCCCGGCGGCGCCGTGCTGGGCACCGTCGGCGGGAAGGTGACCGGCGTCGAGGTCGGGATGCTGCTGAGCTTCCTGGCCTCCCGCGTGCTGGGCCAGTACGAGACCTTCGCCCCCGCGACCCGTGACATGCCGGCCGGCCCCGCCGCGCCCGGTCCGGGCGAGCCGCGCACCGGGCGGCTGCTGCTGGTGGCCCCCAACATCGTCCACGTGGAGCGCGAACTCGACGTGGACCCGCACGACTTCCGGCTGTGGGTGTGCCTGCACGAGGAGACCCACCGCACCCAGTTCACGGCCGTGCCCTGGCTGCGGGACCACATCGAGCAGGAGGTCCAGGCCTTCCTCGGCGAGACCGAGATCGACCCGTCGACGCTGATCGAGCGGCTCCGCGAGGCGTTCCAGGCCTTCTCCTCCGGCAACCGGCCCGACGCGGACGAGGCGTCGGTCGACGCGGACGGCGACGAGGGCCGCAGCCTGATCGACCTGGTGCAGACCCCGAACCAGCGGGAGATCCTGGGGCGGCTGACCGCGGTCATGTCGCTGCTGGAGGGGCACGCCGACTACGTGATGGACGGGGTGGGCCCGGACGTCGTGCCGTCCGTGGCGGAGATCCGGGAGAAGTTCCAGCGCCGCAGGCAGAGCGGTGCCGGGCGGATGGACATGGCGCTGCGCAAGCTGCTGGGGCTGGACGCCAAGCTGCGCCAGTACCGTGACGGCGAGCGTTTCGTGCGGGCCGTGGTGGACGGGGCCGGGATGGACGGCTTCAACCGGATCTGGACCTCGCCCAACACCCTGCCCACCAAGCAGGAGATCGCCAAACCCGCGGACTGGGTGGCACGGGTGCACGGGCGGAGCGAAACCTGAGTCGACCCGGGGCACAACAGGCCCCGGGGCCTCCCGGTTCACCCGTCCGAGGGACCGTGGGCGCAGGGTAAGCGTGCGATGCTCGAGTATTGCCCGCTGTCTGTCACCATCTAGCTACCCTGCGTCATCTTCACCGTCCCGACGCCTCCCCCAGCCTCTCCAGGAGGGAAACCGGACATGGGTCCCCACCCCGCGGTCGCGGCGATACGCCTGGCGGTCCGCCGCGTACTCCAGGACGTCCTGACCGACCACCCCGGCGGCAGCCCGCTCGTGCTCGCCGCCTGCAGCGGCGGAGCCGATTCGATGGCCCTCGCCACCGCCCTCGCCTTCGAGGCGCCCAAGCTCGGCATCCGGGCCGGCGGCGTCACCGTCGACCACGGCCTGCAGGACGGCTCGGCGGCCCGCGCCGTCGACGTGGCCGACCGGCTGCGCGGTCTCGGACTCGACCCGGTGGACGCCGTCGCGGTCACCGTGGGCCGCCAGGGCGGCCCGGAGGCCGCCGCCCGCGACGCCCGGTACGCGGCCCTCGACGCCGCCGCGGAACGCGCCGGCGCCTCCGCCGTGCTGCTCGGGCACACCCGGGACGACCAGGCCGAAACGGTGCTGCTGGGGCTGGCCCGCGGCTCCGGCATCCGGTCGCTGTCCGGCATGCCCGCCGTGAACGGCCGTTACCGCCGTCCCTTCCTGCTGCTGGACCGTGACACGGTCCGCAAGGCCTGCCTCGCGCAGGGCATCGACGTGTGGGAGGACCCGCACAACCAGGACCCCGCCTACACCCGCTCCCGGGTCCGCCACGAGGCGCTGCCGGTGCTGGAGAAGTCCCTGGGCAAGGGTGTCGTGGAGGCGCTGGCCCGCACCGCCCAGCTCTCCCGGGACGACGCCGACGCCCTCGACCAGTGGGCGGCCCAGGCCGAGCGGACCGCCGTCGACGCCGACGGCGGGCTGGACGTCGCCCGGCTGCTGACCCTCCCCGCCGCCGTGCGCCGCCGGGTGCTGCGCCGCGCGGCCGTCGCGGCGGGCTCTCCCGCCGGTTCGCTCTTCGCCCGGCACGTCGAGGAGACCGACCGCCTGCTCACCGCGTGGCGCGGTCAGAAGCCGCTCAACCTCCCGGGCGGCGTCGTCGTCGGCCGGCGGAATGGCAGACTGTTCTTCCAGGCCCTGTAGACCGAGCCGGAAGTTGTGCGGGTGAACGAGAACGACATGGGCACCGACCTCGAGAAGGTGCTCATCTCCAAGCAAGAGATCGACGCCAAGCTGGCGGAGCTGGCTGCGCAGATCGACAAGGACTACGAGGGCAAGGACCTCCTGATCGTCGGCGTCCTCAAGGGCGCCGTCATGGTGATGGCGGACCTCGCGCGATCCCTGTCCTCCCAGGTCACCATGGACTGGATGGCGGTGTCCTCGTACGGCGCCGGGACCAAGTCCTCGGGTGTCGTGCGGATCCTCAAGGACCTGGACACCGACATCGCCGGCCGGGACGTCCTGATCGTCGAGGACATCATCGACTCCGGACTGACCCTGTCCTGGCTGATCAGCAACCTCGGCTCGCGCCGTCCGGCCTCGCTCGAGGTCTGCACGCTGCTGCGCAAGCCGGACGCCGCCAAGGTCGAGATCGATGTGAAGTACGTCGGCTTCGACATCCCCAACGAGTTCGTGGTCGGATACGGCCTCGACTTCGCGGAGAAGTACCGGAACCTGCCGTTCATCGGCACCCTTGCGCCGCACGTGTACGGCGGCTGAGGCTCCGGGAACCCCGACGCCCTCCTCCGCGTTGGAGGGGGGTAACGCTGTTTGTTTATGGTCTCCGGCGACTTCGGGTGACAATGCTGGGGTACCGTCCGAAGGTCGGTTCATACACCGGATGCACCGGCGGCCCCCAGGCCGCGGTGCCTCACTGTGGCAGGAGGGACGGGGCGATATCGCCCCGCATGGATGGACGTGAAGCGCTATTTCCGTGGGCCAGTCATGTGGATCGTGCTGGCTGTCCTCGCCGTGGTCGTATTGATGCAGGTCGTCGGTTCTTCCGGTGGCTACAAGACGGTGGACACCGGCCAGGCCATTGAGGCGATCAACAGCAACCAGGCCAAGTCCGCCGAGCTGACCACCGGCGACGAGAACACGATCAAGGTCGAGCTCAAGGACGGCGCCAAGGTAGGCGACAAGGACCTGGGCTCCAAGATCAAGGCGAGCTACATCGGCGACCAGGGCGTCGACGTGGCCAAGATCCTGCAGGCGAAGGTCGACGACGGCGACAAGAGCACGCTGCCCGACGGCTACACCGTCGCGCCCTCGAAGCAGAACGCCTTCGTCGGCATCCTGCTCTCGCTGCTGCCCTTCGTCCTCATCGTCGTGGTCTTCCTGTTCCTGATGAACCAGATGCAGGGCGGCGGCTCCCGGGTGATGAACTTCGGGAAGTCCAAGGCCAAGCTGATCACCAAGGACACCCCGAAGACCACCTTCGCCGACGTGGCGGGCTCGGACGAGGCCGTCGAGGAACTCCAGGAGATCAAGGAGTTCCTGCAGGAGCCGGCGAAGTTCCAGGCCGTGGGCGCCAAGATCCCCAAGGGTGTGCTGCTCTACGGCCCGCCCGGAACCGGCAAGACCCTGCTCGCGCGCGCCGTCGCCGGCGAGGCGGGGGTCCCGTTCTACTCGATCTCCGGTTCCGACTTCGTCGAGATGTTCGTGGGTGTCGGCGCCTCGCGTGTCCGCGACCTGTTCGAGCAGGCCAAGGCGAACGCCCCGGCCATCGTCTTCGTCGACGAGATCGACGCCGTCGGCCGGCACCGCGGCGCGGGCCTCGGCGGCGGTCACGACGAGCGCGAGCAGACGCTGAACCAGCTGCTGGTCGAGATGGACGGCTTCGACGTCAAGGGCGGCGTCATCCTGATCGCCGCCACCAACCGCCCGGACATCCTGGACCCGGCGCTGCTGCGCCCGGGCCGTTTCGACCGGCAGATCGCCGTCGACCGCCCGGACCTGCAGGGCCGCCTGGAGATCCTCCGGGTCCACCAGAAGGGCAAGCCGGTCGCCCCGGACGTCGACCTCAAGGCCGTCGCCCGCCGGACCCCCGGCTTCACCGGCGCGGACCTCGCCAACGTGCTCAACGAGGCGGCGCTGCTCACCGCGCGCAGCGACAAGAAGCTGGTCGACAACGCGATGCTGGACGAGGCCATCGACCGTGTCGTGGCCGGCCCGCAGAAGCGCACCCGGATCATGTCCGAGAAAGAGAAGAAGATCACCGCGTACCACGAGGGCGGTCACGCCCTGGTCGCGGCGGCTTCTCCCAACAGCGACCCGGTCCACAAGATCACGATCTTGTCCCGCGGCCGTGCCCTCGGCTACACGATGGTCCTGCCGGACGAGGACAAGTACTCCACCACCCGCAACGAGATGCTCGACCGGCTCGCCATGACCATGGGCGGCCGCGCGGCGGAGGAGCTCGTCTTCCACGACCCCACCACGGGTGCCGCGGACGACATCGAGAAGGCCACCACCACGGCCCGCGCGATGGTCACCCAGTACGGCATGACCGAGCGGCTCGGCGCGATCAAGTTCGGGTCGAGCGACGGGGAGCCCTTCCTCGGCCGTGAGATGTCCCACCAGCGCGACTACTCGGAAGAGGTCGCCGGGCTGGTCGACGAAGAGGTCAAGAAGCTCATCGAGACCGCGCACAACGAGGCGTGGGAGATCCTGGTCGAGAACCGCGACGTCCTCGACAACCTCGTTCTGGCGCTCCTGGAGAAGGAGACGCTGAACAAGGAGGAGATCGCCGAGATCTTCAAGTCGATCGTCAAGCGTCCGGCGCGTCCGGCCTGGACGGGTTCCTCGCGGCGCACGCCGTCGACCCGCCCGCCGGTGCTCTCGCCCAAGGAGCTCGCCCTGACCAACGGCACCCAGCCGACGGCCAACGGCAGCACCACGGCGTCCTCCCTGAGCAAGTCCGCCGAGACGGTGGAGCTTCCGGAGGAGCCCAACCCGGAGTCCTGACGTCCGCGACGTGGCCTTGGTCACGGACATCGGAATGCGTGCCGCGCCCCCCAGGTTTCCTATCCTGGGGG
The DNA here is from genome assembly GCA_036013505.1 of Streptomyces sp. NBC_00510. Taxonomy (NCBI): domain Bacteria; kingdom Bacillati; phylum Actinomycetota; class Actinomycetes; order Kitasatosporales; family Streptomycetaceae; genus Streptomyces; species Streptomyces sp. NBC_00510. The sequence continues at coordinate 5,477,762 of CP107851.1, forward strand.
CGCGGCGTTTCCGCGGTTCCCGCGGTCCACGCATTTCGGTACGTCTGAGGAACGAGGCACACATGACCGACCCGGTGACCCTGGAGGGCGATCTGCGCCCCATCGGCGAGTTCGACGAGAAGCGTGCCGAGAACGCCGTCCGTGAGCTGCTGATCGCCGTCGGGGAGGACCCCGACCGCGAGGGACTGCGGGAGACCCCCGGCCGGGTCGCGCGGGCGTACCGGGAGATCTTCGCCGGGCTCTACCAGGAGCCGGAGGACGTCCTGACGACCACCTTCGACCTCGGGCACGACGAGATGGTCCTGGTCAAGGACATCGAGGTGCTGTCGAGCTGCGAGCACCACCTGGTGCCGTTCGTGGGCGTCGCCCACGTCGGCTACATCCCCTCCGTGGACGGCAAGATCACCGGTCTGTCGAAGCTGGCCCGCCTGGTCGACGTCTTCGCCCGCCGCCCGCAGGTGCAGGAGAGGCTCACCACGCAGATCGCGGACTCGCTCATGCGGATACTCGAACCGCGCGGTGTGATCGTGGTCATCGAGTGCGAGCACATGTGCATGACGATGCGCGGGGTTCGCAAGCCCGGCGCGAAGACCATCACCTCGGCGGTGCGGGGCCAGTTGCGCGACCCCGCGACCCGCGCGGAGGCGATGAGCCTGATCATGGCCCAGTGACCTGAGGGGCCGCGGGCCCCGGCCCGCGGCCCGGTCGGCGTTCCGGTCCCCGGTCCCCGGTCTCCGTTCCCCGTTCCGCGCTTCCCGCCCGGCGACGGAACCCGCCCGCCGGAGTTCACGTCCTACAGGGCGCAAATCTCCGACGAGAGTGGGGCGTGCGGTGGTGAACCGCATCGCCGGGGCGTGGTGGCTGATGTCTGTCGTGGCAGAGGAAGATCTGGCTGTCCGGGTTCCCCGGGACAGGGTGCGACGGCTCCCACGGCTGATGCCGGGGTCGGCGGCGCCCCGCGTGGTGGGGAGGGCGTGCGCGCTGGTGGGGCTGCTGGACCTCGCGGCGGCGGTGTTCCCCGGGTTCCGGCACAGCCGGATGCACGTGCTCGCCGGGGTCTTCCCGGGGACGGTCACCTCGGTGGCCGCGGCGGCGGGGGTGGTCACCGGCATCCTGATGCTGATGCTGGCGCACGCCCTCAAGCGCGGGAAGAAGCGCGCCTGGCGGGCGGCCGTGCTGCTGCTGCCGGCGGGCGCGGTGGCGCAGGTGCTGCACCGGCACTCGCTGGGCGGGGCCGTGCTGTCGGCGGTGCTGCTGGCCCTGCTGATCGGGTACCGGGCGGAGTTCTCGGCGCTCGGCGACCCCCGTACCCGGCTGAAGGCGGTCGCGGCCTTCGCGGGGCTGAGCGCGCTCAGCCTGGTGGTGGGACTGGTCATCGTCAGCGCCCACCCGGCGGCGGAGATGGGCGACCCGTCCTGGACGGACCGGCTGGCCGAGGTGGTCTGCGGGCTCTTCGGCTTCGACGGGCCGGTCTCCTACGCCACCGGCCAGGCCACCGACGTCGTCGCGTACTCGCTGGGCGGGCTGGGGTTCCTCATCGCCGCCACCACCGCGTACCTGGCGCTGCGCCCGGCCCACCCGGTCGCCGAACTGACGGCCGGGGACGAGGAGCGGCTGCGGACGCTGCTGCGACGGCACGGGGCCCGCGACTCCCTGGGGCACTTCGCGCTGCGCAGGGACAAGAGCGTGGTCTTCTCGCCGAGCGGCAAGGCCGCGGTCTGCTACCGCGTGGTGTCGGGGGTGATGCTCGCCAGCGGCGACCCGATCGGCGACGTGGAGGCCTGGCCGGGGGCGATACAGCGGTTCATGGCCGAGGCCCGGGCGCACGCCTGGATCCCCGCGGTCATGGGCTGCAGCGAGACCGGCGGGGAGGTGTGGACCCGGGAGACCGGTCTGGACGCCCTGGAGCTGGGTGACGAGGCCGTGGTGGAGACCTCCTGCTTCTCCTTGTCGGGGCGGGCGATGCGCAACGTGCGGCAGATGGTCAAGCGCACCGAGCGCGCGGGGTACGTGTGCCGGGTCCGGCGCGTGGCGGAACTGGGCGAGGAGGAACGCGACGCGGTCCGCCGCGCCGCGGACGCCTGGCGCGGCACGGACACCGAGCGGGGCTTCTCCATGGCGCTGGGCCGCTTCGGCGACCCGGCGGACGAGGAGTGCGTGGTGGTGACGGCGCACGACGCGCAGGACGCGCTGAGGGCGGTGCTGCACTTCGTGCCCTGGGGCGAGGACGGCATGTCGCTGGACCTGATGCGGCGCGACCGGTCCGCCGACCCGGGGCTGAACGAACTGCTGATCGTGGCCGCGCTGAGCGAGGCGCCGCGACTGGGCGTGCGGCGGGTCTCGCTGAACTTCGCGATGTTCCGGTCGGCGCTGGCCCGTGGGGAGCGGCTCGGCGCGGGGCCGGTGCTGCGGACCTGGCGGGGTCTGCTGGTCTTCCTGTCCCGGTGGTTCCAGATCGAGTCGCTGTACCGGTTCAACGCCAAGTTCCAGCCGGAGTGGCTGCCGCGCTTCCTGGTCTTCCGGGCCACCGGGGACCTGCCCCGGATCGGCCTGGCCGCCATGCGGGCCGAGGGATTCGTCACCCTGGCGCTCCCCGCGTGGGCCTCCCGGCGCCTGCGGTGAGCCGCCCGCTCTAGGCTGACCCCATGGGTACGATGCGCGGCCACGTGGCCGGATTGCCGTCCTGGGACCGGTGCGCGGTCATGGGTGTGGTCAACGTCACGCCGGACTCGTTCTCCGACGGCGGCGACTGGTTCGACACGGACCTGGCGGTGAAGCACGGCCTGGACCTCGTCGCGGCCGGTGCCGACCTGGTGGACGTCGGCGGTGAGTCGACCCGTCCGGGCGCGGCGCGGGTGGACGAGGCGGAGGAACTGCGCAGGGTGGTCCCGGTCGTCCGCGAGCTGGCCAGGGCCGGGGTCGTGGTGAGCGTCGACACGATGCGGGCCACGGTCGCGGAGAAGGCGGTCGAGGCGGGCGCGGCGCTGGTCAACGACGTCAGCGGCGGACTGGCGGACCCGGCGATGATCCCGGTCGTCGCGGCGACGGGCAGCCCGTTCATCGTGATGCACTGGCGCGGCCAGAGCATCGACATGAACAACCGGGCGGTCTACCGGGACGTCGTCGGCGAGGTCACCACCGAGCTGCGGCGCAGCTTCGAGCGCGCGGTGGCGGGCGGCATCGCCCCGGAGCGGATCGTCCTCGACCCGGGGCTGGGCTTCGCGAAGAACGCCGAGCACGACCTGACCCTGATCGCCCACGTCGAGGACCTGCTGGCCCTGGGCCGCCCCCTGCTGATCGCGGCCTCCCGCAAGCGGTTCCTCGGCCGCGTACTGGCCGGCGAGGGCGGCGATCCGCCTCCGGCCAGGGAACGCGACGCCGCCACGGCCGCCGTCACCGCCATCGTGGCGGGCCGCGGCGCCTGGGCGGTCCGGGTGCACGAGGTGCACGACAGCGCCGACGCCGTACGGGTCGCACGGGCGCTGGAAGGGGCTCGGTGAGCTACGTGTCCGACCAGGTGCCGAAGGGTGCCGGGACAGGGGAACGAGGGAGCTTGGTGAGCGACGCACGCGAGCAGACGACGAGGGTGCCCGCCGCGGGACGCGGGGCGGGCGGGGCGACGGACGGGGGGACACGATGACGCCGCGTACCGCCGAGGCCGCACGGGTCGAGGAGGCGAACCAGGCGTTCTACGACGCCGTGGAGCGGTCCGACCTGGACGCGCTGGAGGAGCTGGTGCTGACCGGCCCGCTGGCGGAGACGGTGTCCGTGGTGCACCCGGGCTGGCCGGTGCTGCGCGGGCGACGCGAGGTGATGCGCTCGTACGCCCTGATCATGGCGAACACCGAGTACATCCAGTTCTTCCTGACCGACGTGGAGGTGGCGGTCGACGGCGACACGGCCCTCGTCACCTGCACCGAGAACATCCTCACCGGCGGCCCCGCCGAGGAGGAGGGCGAGATGGGCTCCCTCGTGGGCGGCCTGGTGGTCGCCACGAATGTGTTTCGGCGCACACCGGAGGGTTGGCGGCTGTGGGTGCACCACGGTTCCCCGGTGATGGCGGACGGGGTCGACGAGGACGCCGCGGAGGACGCCGACAACGGCGGCGAGGGGTCAGCCTGAGGCCTTCTGACCACTCGTTCGAGCCAAGAAGTGGTGAAGGCCGGAGTAGGCCGCTGTGTCCCGGGGTAAGCGCGGGGCGGTCGGCCGCCTCGGTGCCCGGTACTGGGGACAGTCGGTGGTCGAAGGTACATTCGAGTAAGGGCGGAGCGGCCCTCCCCTCCCGCTGGGCGGGCGGACCGCGCCCGCCCGTCCGTCCGACGACCAGCGGGAGTGAATCGTGGATCGTGTCGCGCTGCGCGGCCTGAAGGCCCGCGGGCACCACGGCGTGTTCGAACACGAGCGCCGCGAGGGCCAGGACTTCTTCGTGGACCTCGTCCTCGGCCTGGACACCGCACCCGCCGCCGCCACGGACGACCTGACCAGGACCGTGCACTACGGCATCGTGGCCGAGGAGGTCACCGCCGTCGTCGAGGGCGAGCCCGTGGACCTGATCGAGACCTTGGCCCAGCGGATCGCCGACCAGGTCCTCAAGCACGACCTGGTCCAGGAGGTGGAGGTCACCGTGCACAAGCCACATGCCCCGATCACCGTCCCGTTCGCCGATGTGTCCGTCACCATCACCCGGAGGCGCCCGTGAGCTACGACCCCACCGTGCAGCCGGTCCCGGCCTCCGTCGTCGCGCAGGTCGACGCCGCGGACTCGACGCTGCAGAATCCGAAGTTCGCCGTCATCTCGCTGGGCAGCAACCTCGGCAACCGCCTGGAGACGCTGCAGGGCGCCGTGGACGCCCTGGAGGACACCCCGGGCGTCCGGGTCAAGAAGGTCTCGCCGGTGTACGAGACGGAGCCCTGGGGCGTCGAGCCGGGCTCGCAGCCGAACTACTTCAACGCCGTCGTCCTGGTCAGGACGACGCTGCCGCCGTCCTCGCTGCTGGAACGCGGCCGGGCGATCGAGGACGCCTTCGCCCGGACCCGCACCGAGCGCTGGGGTGCGCGCACCATCGACGTCGACATCGTGGCCTACCAGGGCGTCGTCTCCGACGACCCGGAGCTGACGCTGCCGCATCCGCGGGCGCACCAGCGGGCCTTCGTACTGGCGCCGTGGCTCGACATCGACCCCGCGGCGGAGCTGCCGGGACAGGGGCCGGTGGCCGGTCTGCTGGCGGGCGTGGGCCGGGAGAGCGTGTGGGCCCGGGGCGACGTGGAACTCAGGCTGCCGGAGTAATCGTTACGATCCCGTCGGTACGTTCGTCGATGTGATGTGGGGAGCGAGCACTCGGTGAAGGCGCTGCGCATCAGGACCCTGGTCGGACTGTTCGTGGTGGCCGGAGTGCTCTCCTGGGCCGGCGCGAAGCTCTGGGACTCGCTGGGCACCCTGCCGGGCGTGCCCGTGGCCGCGCCGATCGTGCTGGCGCTGATCGCCGCCGTGCTGGCGGCGACGGCGCTGTCGTTGCGGTCCAGGCTGCGCGCGCAGCGCGAGCGGCGTCCGGGAGCCAAGGGCGTGGACCCGCTGCTGGCCGCCCGGGCGGTGGTCTTCGGCCAGGCCAGCGCGCTGGTCGCCGCCCTGGTCGCGGGCATGTACGGCGGTGCGTGCGTCTTCCTCGTCATGTACCAGCTGGACAACGACCCCCGCCGTGACCAGGCGATCTACGCGGGCACCGCGGTGATCGCCGGCATCGCGGTCTGCGCCGCCGCGATCTTCCTGGAGCGGGTCTGCCGCCTCCCCGAGGACGAGGACGACAACCGCACCGGCGCGGTCGGCGGCCGGGCCTAGCAGCGCGCCGCGGCCGGGCCGTCTCAGTAACCGCGCCGGACGTTCTCGGCGGCGGCGTCGGCCTGCCGGCGGGAGCGCCGTCGGCGCTCGGCCGTCAGCTCGGCCAGCGCGCCGTCGAGGGCGGCCAGGACGCGGGCCTTCGCGTGGTCGGTCACGCCGGGTGCCGCGTCGGCGGCCGGGCCGCCGCGCAGGCCGAGCGCCCCGGTGAGGGCGGCGAGGACGGGCTCGTCCGCCGCCATGCGGTCGGCCGCGCGGCGCCGGGCGGGGGAGTGGCCCAGCACGGTCCGGGTGTCGCGGACCAGCCAGCTCCGGTGCCGTTCCCGTACGACCTCGCCCCCGGCCTCCAGGGCGGCCAGGTAGACGCCGGCCAGGCCGCGGCCCCTGCGCCACAGCCAGTCGCCGGGGGTCTCGTACGGCGCCCGGCGCACCAGCGCGGCGGCGGCCTCCTCCAGCAGAGGGTCGGCGATCTCCGGGTGCCCGCCCGGCACCAGGCGGTCGCCGTCCAGGGCGACGGCCCCCGCGGCGAGGAGGTCGACGGCCTCGGCCGCGGCGAGGGCGAGGGAGAGGTCGCCGGGCTCCACGGCGCGTTCGGCGGCCCGTTCCAGGGCGGTGATGATCAGGTCCCGCGGGGTGGTCATGGAACGCTCCGCATCAGGAGGCATCGGCGTCCGGTTCGGCCCGGCGATTGTCACCCGGCCCGGTCCCGGCCGCCACCGTCCGCCCCGCGTCCTCGCCGTCGTCGCCGTCCTCGTTGACCGAACGGCGCAGCGCGGTGTGGAGCGTCGCCGGGGTCAGCACCCCGGCGAAGCGGTCGCCGTCCACGACGGCTACCCAGCCCGCGTCGTGCTGGAGCATCGCGCTGAAGGCCCGCTTGAGGGGGGCGCCCACCGGGACCCAGGCCTCCAGGCGGCGGGTGTGGTCGGCCACGGTGCCCGAGGTGAGGGTGCCCGCGGCGACGTAGCCGCGCAGCCCGCCGTCGTCGTCGAGGACGACGGCGTAGGGGTCGCCCTGCTTCGCCAGGACGGCGGCGGCCTCCGCGGCGGGGGAGCCGGCGCGCACGACGGGCGGGTGCTCCAGGTCGGCGGTCTCGACCGGCGTGACGGACAGCCGCTTCAGACCGCGGTCGGAGCCGACGAAGTCGGCCACGTACGGGGTGGCGGGGGAGCCGAGCACGGTCGCGGGGGTGTCGTACTGCTCGATCCGGCCGGGGCCGAAGACCGCCATGCGGTCGCCGAGCCGGACCGCCTCCTCGATGTCGTGGGTGACGAACAGCACGGTCTTGCGCACCTGTTCCTGCAGCCGCAGGAACTCCGACTGCAGCCGCTCGCGCACCACCGGGTCGACGGCGCCGAAGGGCTCGTCCATCAGCAGCAGCGGCGGGTCGGCCGCCAGTGCCCGCGCCACACCGACCCGTTGCCGCTGCCCGCCGGAGAGCTGCTCGGGGTAGCGGGAGCCGTGCACGGACGGGTCCAGGCCGACCAGTTCCAGCAGCTCGGCGGCGCGCGCCCGGCGCTTGGCGCGGGTCCAGCCGAGCAGGTGCGGCACGGTCTCGGTGTTCTCCAGCACGGTCTTGTGGGGGAACAGCCCGACGTTCTGGATGACGTAGCCGATGCGGCGGCGCAGCCGTACCGGGTCGGTGCGGGCGATGTCCTCGCCGTCCAGCAGGATCCGGCCGGCGGTGGGCTCGATGAGCCGGTTGACCATCTTCATCGTCGTGGTCTTGCCGCAGCCGGACGGCCCGACGAGGGTCACGAGTTCGCCCTCGCGCACTTCGAAGGACAGGTCGTCGACGGCGGTGGTGCCGTCGGGGTAGCGCTTGGTGACGTTCTCGAAGCGGATCATCGGGACCTCTCGTCGGCGCCGGGCGGTGCGGCTCACCCCCCAGCTTGGTACACGCTCGGCGATGGTTGTGAAGGGGGTGTTGCGAGGATGTGGCGGGACGCCGGGAATGTCGGCGGGCGGGTTTACGCTCACCTGCATGATCTGAAGCGGGCGGGGGAGGTGGCATCGCATGGCCGGACAGGACTGCCTGGCGGCGAACGACTGGATCTGCGGTGAGTTCGTGCGCACGCGCAGCCAGGAGTTGCTGGACGCGGGTGTGCAACATCTGTGGATCACCGTGGCGTCGGTGGCGGCGGGCGTGCTGCTCGCGCTGCCGCTGGCCCTGCTCGCCCGGCGCTGGCGGGCGGCCGCGGCGCCGGTGCTGGGGGTGACGACGGTGCTCTACACGATTCCGTCGCTGGCCCTCTTCTCGCTGCTGGTGCCGGTGTTCGGGATCTCCGCGTCGGTGGTCGTCACCGGCCTGACGCTGTACTCGCTCACCATCCTCGTCAGGAACTTCCTGGCCGGGCTGGACGCTGTGCCCGAGGACGCCCGGGAGGCCGCGCGCGGCATGGGGTACGGGCCGATACGCCTGCTGTGGGAGGTCGAGCTGCCGCTGGCGCTGCCCGCGGTGATGGCGGGCGTGCGCATCGCCACGGTCGCCACGGTCTCCCTCACCACGGTCGGCGCGATCGTCGGATACGGGGGTCTCGGCAACCTCATCAAGGACGGCATGTACAGCTTCTTCAAGGCTGAGGTCCTCACCGCGTCCGTGATCTGCGTGGTGTTCGCCCTCGTCGCCGATCTGCTGCTGCTCGGGGTGCAGCGGCTGCTCACGCCGTGGACCAGGGCCGCGAAGGCGGTGGGCTGATGGGGACGATCCCCGGCGCGTGGGACTGGCTGACCACGGGCGCCAACTGGACCGGCACCGACGGGGCGCTGCAGCGGCTCGGCGAGCACCTCGTGCTGACCTCCGTGTCGTTGGCCATCGCCTGCCTCGTGGCCCTGCCGGTCGCGGTCCTCCTCGGGCACCTCGGCAAGGGCGGCGCGCTCGCCGTGAACCTCTCCAACGTCGGGCGGGCGGTGCCCACCTTCGCCATCCTGGTGCTGCTCATCGTCGCGACGAACTCGGCGCGCTACTGGCCCACCATCATCGCGCTGGTGCTGTTCGCCGTCCCGCCGCTGCTCACCAACACCTACGTCGGCATGCGCCAGGTCGACCGGGACGCGGTGGAGGCCGCCCGCGGCATGGGGATGACCGGCGGCCAGTTGCTGGCCCGGGTGGAGCTGCCGCTCGCGGCGCCCTTCGTCATGAGCGGGGTGCGCTCGGCCGCCGTCCAGGTCGTCGCCACCGCCACGCTCGCCGCGATTCCCGGTGAGGGCGGCCTCGGCCGCATCATCACCGCGGGCTTCGCCCAGTACGACACCCCGAAGGTCGTCGCGGGCGCGGTGCTCGTGGCCGCGTTCGCCCTGCTCGTGGAGGGAGTCTTCCTGTTGCTGCAGCGCCTGGTGTCCCCCACGCGGAAGTCCCGACCCGCCCGAAGACCTGCCCGTCCCACACATCAGATGGAGTTCTCATGAGCAAGGCCCTTCGCACCGCCACCGCCGTGGCCGCCGTGGCGGTCCTCTCCGCCGGCCTGGCGGCCTGCGGCGGCGACAGCCTGGAGAAGAGCGGGGGAGGGGGCAGTTCGTCGGCAGGCGGCGGCAAGGGTTCCCTGACCGTCGGCTCGGCCGGGTTCACCGAGAGCACGGTCCTCGCGCAGCTGTACGCGCAGTTGCTGACCGACACCGGCTACAAGACCACGATCAAGACGGTCGACAACCGCGAGCTGTACGAACCCGCCCTGGAGAAGGGCCAGATAGACGTCGTCCCCGAGTACGCGGCCACGCTCGCGGAATTCCTCAACGCGAAGGCGAACGGCAAGGACGCCGCGCCCGTGGCCTCCTCCGACGTCGACGCCACCGTCACGGCGCTCACCGAACTCGCCGGCCCGCGCGGGCTGAAGGTGCTGCCGGCCGGTGAGGCGGTCGACCAGAACGCGTTCGCGGTCACCAAGGACTTCGCGGAGAAGAACAACCTCAAGACCCTCTCCGACCTCGGGAAGTCGAAGATCAAGGTCAAGCTCGCCGCGGGCGAGGAGTGCTCCATCCGCCCCTTCTGCTCGCCCGGCCTGAAGAAGACCTACGGCATAGACGTCACGTCGGTCGACACCAAGGGCGTCGGCACCGTCCAGGCCAAGCAGGCCGTCAAGGACGGCACCGACCAGCTGGTGCTCACCACGACCACGGACGCCACCCTCGACCAGTTCGGCCTGGTGCTGCTGGAGGACGACAAGGGCCTGCAGAACGCCGACAACGTGCTGCCCGTCGTCAACGCGAAGGAGGCCGGCGGGGCGGACGTCGCCGCGGCCCTGGACAAGCTCACCCAGGTGCTGACCACGGCCGACCTCACCGAGCTGAACAAGCAGGTGGACGCGGAGCGCAAGAAGCCCGAGGACGTGGCCGCCGACTACCTGAAGTCGAAGGGCCTGCTGAAGGGCTGAGGCCCCGGCGCCGGCGGACGGGCCCGGACGGACAAGATCGACTAAATGGTGGCGGGAGGGCGTTCGCGTGACGTTTGGTGTACGTGCGAGCGCCCTCCGTATTTGTCGTTGTGTGTTCGGTGAGAAATCGGATGCCGCGGCCCCACACGACGCACGGGCACGCTAAGTTCCCTTCCATGCCCCGTGGACGACACCGCCATTCCCAGCCGCTGCACCGGCTGCTCCCGCCCGTGACGGTCGCCGGCTCCGCCGCGGCCCTCGCCGTCGGCGCGCTGGTGATCGGTGATCCGGTGCTGCTCCGTGTGTTCGTCGTCGCGGCGGCCGGTGTCGCCGGTGGCGGTGCCTTCCTGCTGCGCAGCTGGGACCGTGCCGCCGGCAAGCAGGTCGCCGACCTCAAGACCGCGCGTGTGCGCGACGAGTGGCGTGCCGACGAGCGGATCGCGGAGCTCGAGGTGGACCTCGAGGACTCCCGCGAGCTGCGCGGCAAGCTGGAGAACAAGCTGCGCGGCAAGCGCGCCGAACTGGCCCGGCTCCGTACGGAGCACGCGGACCTGCTGCGCCGCTACGCCACCGCCGAGTCCGAGCGGGCCCGCGCCCTGGAGGACGGCCGCGTCGCCAAGAAGGCGATCGGCTCCGCGCTGCCCGTGCCCTACACCTCACCGGTCAGCCCGGCCGCGTACCTGCGGGCCGCCTCCGCGCTGCGGGACCTGTCGCGCAACGGCGCCCGCCAGCAGGCCGCGCTCACCGTCGAGGAGGCGCGCCGCCGCGACCTCGCCGACACCGACGAGCCGCAGGGCAGGCACGCGCTGGACCCGGCCGTCCGTGAGCGTCCCGCCGACGCCACCACCAGCGGCAGCGGGAACACCCCGGCGCTGCCGGTGCGCCAGCCCAAGCTCGTCCCGGCGGTCGCCGCGGCCGTGCTGCCGTACGCCAAGCCCAACCGGCAGGCCAGCCGCGCCCAGGGCGGCTTCGACTTCTTCGGCACGAAGAACGAGAAGGCCCGCCCCCAGGAACTGGAACCGGCCGGCGAGGCGGCGCCCGCGGGAGCGGACCTCGCCGACGTCGTCGGGGACGAGGCCGTGGCCGAGCAGGCCGAGGTCATCGACCTGACCGTGCACGACGAGACCGAGCAGCTGGACCTCAGCGAGCTGCGCGCCCAGTCCTCCTGACGTCCGGCCGCCTGACGTCCGGCGGGCCGCCCGTGGGCGCCCCGCCGGTCACTTGTCGATGTCGCCGACGACGAAGAACATCGAGCCCAGGATCGCCACCATGTCGGCGATCAGCGTGCCCGGCAGCAGTACGGCGAGCGCCTGGATGTTGTTGTAGGACGCCGAGCGCAGCTTCAGCCGGTACGGCGTCTTCTCGCCCTTGGACACCAGGTAGTAGCCGTTGAGCCCGAGCGGGTTCTCGGTCCAGGCGTACGTGTGGCCCTCGGGGGCCTTGAGCACCTTCGGCAGCCGCTGGTTGACGGGTCCCGGGGGCAGCTCGGCCAGCCGGTCCAGGCACGCGTCGGCGAGGTCCAGGGCGATGTGGGTCTGCTCCAGCAGCACCTCGAAGCGGGACAGGCAGTCGCCCTCGGTGCGGGTGGGGACCTTCAGGGTGTCCGCCAGCTCCCCGTAGGCCAGGTACGGCTCGTCCCGGCGCAGGTCGAAGTCGACGCCCGAGGCGCGGGCGATCGGCCCGCTCACCCCGTACGCGTGCACGTCGCGCGCGGGGAGGACGCCGACGCCGCGGGTGCGGCCGCGGAAGATCTCGTTGCCGAGGACCAGGTCGTCGAAGGTCCCCATGCGGGAGCGCACGGCGGCGACGGCGGCGCGGACCCGGCCGTGCCAGCCGCTCGGGAGGTCCTCCTTGAGGCCGCCGACGCGGTTGAACATGTAGTGCATGCGGCCGCCGGAGACCTCCTCCATGACCGCCTGCAGGTCCTCGCGCTCGCGGAACGCGTGGAAGATCGGGGTGATCCCGCCCAGCTCGAGGGGGTAGGAGCCGAGGAACATCAGGTGGTTGAGCACCCGGTTCAGCTCGGCGAGCAGCGTGCGGGTCCACACCGCGCGCTCGGGCACCTCCATGCCGAGCATGCGCTCCACGGCGAGCACGACACCGAGTTCGTTGGAGAAGGCGGAGAGCCAGTCGTGCCGGTTGGCCAGCATGATGATCTGGCGGTAGTCCCGGGCCTCGAAGAGCTTCTCGGCGCCGCGGTGCATGTACCCGATGACCGGTTCGGCCGAGCCGATCCGCTCGCCGTCCAGGCTCAGGCGCAGGCGCAGCACCCCGTGCGTCGAGGGGTGCTGCGGGCCGATGTTCAGCACCATGTCGGTGCCTTCGGCGGCGCCGCCGATGCCGATCGTGGTCTCCGTCATGGCCCCAGTTTCCCATCCCTTTACGCGTCCCGGGGCGTGCCCCCCGGAGCTTCCCCTGCCGCCGGCACGGGCTGCTCCAGCCAGAGGAAGCCACCGAGGCCGGACGGGTCGGTGAGCTCGGCCGCCTGACCCGCGCGGGCCAGGGCGCGCACGTAGCCGGCGGGGTCGGAGGAGGCCAGGGAGAGCGGCGGCCGGGCCCCGGTGACCCCCAGGGCGCCCAGGGCCTCGCGCTGGGTGCGCAGGACCGCCCCGGGGCCCGCGCAGGCGTCCATCGCCACGTGCGCCGTGATGTCGCAGGAGCCGTCGGGCACCGGCGGTGAGACCTCGCGGCCCGCCCGGAACGCGGTGAGCGTCCCGTACGGCGGGCGGGCCCCGGCCACGTGGCCGTAGTCGACCGCGACGGCGAGCCCGGCCTCCAGGGAGGCCACCGCGGCCGCCCAGGCGGAATCCCGCCGGCGGCCGATCTCCGCCCGGGTCCCGGCCTCCGCGCCCTCGACCGGCCACCAGCGGCGCAGCCAGGCGGCGTCCTCCCCGGCCACCGCGTCGCCGAGGCGCTCGGCGCCGTCCGAGGCGCGGACGAGGACGTGGCGGGGCACACCGTGCGCGTCGGTCTCCGCCACCGCGACCGGCACGTTGTCCAGCCACTCGTTGGCGAAGAGCAGGCCCCGCAGGCCCGGCGGGAGCTCGTCGGACCAGGTCACCCGGGCGTCCAGGCCGTCCGGTCGCGGGGCCTTCTCCACCGCGTGCGGCCGCAGGCGGGCGCGCAACGTGGCGGGAACCACATCGAGCACCCCCGTGAGCAGTTCCCCGGCGCCCGCGCCGACGTCCACCAGGGCCAGCTCGCCGGGGTGCCCGAGGTCCGCGTCGACGCGCTCCAGGAGCCGGGCTACGGCCCCCGCGAACAGCGGCGAGGCATGCACCGAGGTGCGGAAATGGGCGGCCGGGCGCTCCCGGCGGAAGAAGCCTCCCGGGCCGTAAAGGGCCCGCTCCGTGGCCTCCCGCCACCCCGTCCACGCGGCTGTGCTGTCGATCACGTCTCCACCGTATGTGCACAACCCGGGGCTTCGGACGGTTGAGCGGTCCATCACCGGTTCCAGGTAGGGTGCCGTGGTCAGAGGTGTGTCCGCCCGTGACGGCCGCGGATGAATCGATCATGAACATTCGGCCATCGCGGGAGCGTACGCCTATTGCCGGATGGCCCGGTACTGATAGGTGCTGTGCAAGTGACAGGCAGTGGAAGGTGAAGAGCGGATGACGGCCGGCAACAACGGTGCCCCCGAGCCCGGGAGTGACGACCCCTTCGCGTACCTGTACCGCCAGGACGGCGAAGAGCCGGGTCAGGCGGCTGCTGCCCAGCCCGGTGTGCCCCGCACCTCGTACAACCAGGTGCAGCGGGTCGGTGAGCGGCGCCAGCAGCAGCAGCCGCCGCAGCAGGGCGGCTACGGCTACCCGCAGCAGCAGCCCGCGTACGGCCAGCAGGCGCCCTCCTACGGTCAGCCGCAGCCCCAGCAGGCCCAGGCGACCCAGCAGTTCCCCCAGGGCCCCGCAGGCCCGTCAGGACCGGCCGGCGGCGGCAGCCGGCGCGCCGCGTCCCCGCGTCCCGGCGGCCCCAACAGCAAGAGCCTGCTGATCGGCGCCGTCGCCGTGGTCGCCGCCGTCGCGATCGGCATCGGCGTCGCCATGGCGGGCGGTGACGACGACACCCCGCAGACGGGCGCCGGCTCCACGCCGACCGCGAGCAGCGACGCCGGCAAGGACAACAACTCCGGCGAGCCCTCGGCCTCGGCGAGCGCGACCGAGCCCGGTGTCGTCGACGCGGCCTCGCTGGCCAAGGCGGGCGGCGCCCGGGTCGGTTCCCAGTACAAGGGCACCCTGGCGGCGGGCGGCAAGTACGTCGAGAACATGAACGCGGTGGGCGCGTCGGTGACCTGGACGGTCGACGTGCCGAAGGACGGCTCGTACGACTTCTGGATCCGCTACGCCAACGCGGAGAAGGACTCGGCCAGCGCCACGACCGTGGTCAACGGGACGCCCCAGAGCTACAAGCCGGATCTGAAGAACTACGGCAAGGAGGGCGACTGGAACGCGTGGTACCGCTCCTACGTCACCCTCGACCTGAAGCAGGGGAGCAACACGATCGCCCTCACCTGCGGTCAGGGCGACGCCTGCCACTTCAACCTCGACCAGGTGGCGCTCCTGGACAAGGGCCAGTCGCCCGAGGGCTGGGGCAGCTGAACCGGCAGTGGCCCGCCGTGACCGGCGGGCTACTGCCGTGAGTCGCCCTCCCGGATCACGGTGATCCGTCCCAGCAGGTCCTCGTACACCCCGCGGTCGAACTCGCCCGCGACGGGTGCCGCCACGGTGGCCGCCGAGAGGGCGACGGCGCGGGCGAGGCGGCGCGGCCAGTCGAGGCCCTCGACGAGCCCGGAGAGCAGGGCGGCGACGGCGGAGTCGCCGGCGCCGGCGGGATTGCCGGGGACGGGCGCCGGGGGCCGGGCGGTCCACACGGTGCCGTCCTCGGCGAGGGCGAGCATCCCGTCGGGGCCGAGCGAGGCGGCGACGGCGCGGGCGCCGCGGCGGCGGGCGTCGCGTGCGGCGCGCATGGGCTCCGTCGCGCCGGTGAGCCCGGTCAGTTCGGCGGCGTTGGGCTTGACCAGATCGGGCCGGGCGGCCAGGCCGCGCCGCAGCGGCTCGCCGCTGGTGTCCAGCAGCACCGGGACGCCCGCGGCGCGCGCGTCCCGCACGAGTTCGGCGTAGCAGCCGACCGGCAGTCCGGGCGGCAGGCTGCCGCACAGCGCCACGGCGCGCGCCGCGCCGCCGTCCAGGAACTTGCGGTACGTACCGAGGAAGGCCGCCCACTCCTGCGAAGTGATCGTCGGGCCGGGCTCGTTGAACATCGTGGTGTCGCCGCCCGACTCGTCCACGACGCCCACCGTCCGCCGGGTGCTGCCGGAGGTGGGCACGAGGGCGTCCGTGACGCCGTCGATCCCCGTCAGGTAGGCACGCAGCCGGTCACCGGACGCGCCGCCCGCGAAGCCGGTCGCGACGGCCTCGTGGCCGAGCGCGGCGAGGACGCGGGCGACGTTCAGCCCTTTGCCGCCGGGACGTTCCGCGGCCTCCGACACCCGGTGGGTGGTGTGCGGCCGCAGCCGGGGGACGCGGTAGGTCACGTCGATGGCGGCGTTCAGCGTGACGGTGACGATCACCGCATGATCCCTTCGAACAGCGTGTGCGATGGGAAGGGATCATGCCAAAGGAACGCCCGGAGGCACAGACCCCGCCGCCCGGGGTCCGTCAGGGCTCGACGACCCAGCTGCCCTTCCGCATCACGCCCACGAGGTCGAACGACGCGTCCAGGACCACCAGGTCGGCGTCCTTCCCCGGCTCCAGGGAGCCGATCCGGTCGTACGCGCCCAGCAGCCGCGCCGGGTTGGCGCTCAGCGCGCGCACGGCGTCGCCGACGGGCAGCCCGTCCACGGTCACCGCCCGCTTGAACGCGGTGTCCAGGGTCAGCGTGGAACCCGCGATGGAGCCGCCCTCGACGAGCCGGGCGACGCCGTCGACGACGTCGACCTCCATCGGGCCCAGCAGGTAGCGGCCGTCGCCGAAGCCGGCCGCGTCCATGGCGTCGGTGATGAAGGCGACCCGGTCGGCCCCGGCGCTGCGGAACGCCATCTCCAGGACGGCCGGGTGCAGGTGGACGCCGTCGTTGATGAGCTCGACGGTGACCCGCTCGTCCTCCAGCAGCGCGGCGATCGGGCCGGGTGCGCGGTGCAGTAGCGCGGGCATGGCGTTGAACAGGTGCGTCGCCACGGTCGCGCCCGCCTCGACGGCCTGCAGGGTGGCCTCGTACGCGGCGTCGGTGTGGCCGACGGCGGCGATGACGCCGTGTTCGGCCAGCAGCCGCACCGAGTCGAGCCCGCCGGGCAGTTCGGGGGCGAGGGTCACCATGCGCGCGGTGCCGCGGGCGGCGTCGAGCAGCTTGCGGACGTCCGAGGGGTGCGGGTCGCGCAGCAGCGAGGGCTTGTGCGCGCCGCGCCGGTGCGGGGAGATGAACGGCCCCTCGAAGTGGATGCCGGCCAGGTCGCCCTGCTCGACCAGTTCGGACAGCAGAGCGGCCTGCCGGGACAGGTCGTCCAGGTCCCCGGTGACCGTCGAGGCGAGCAGGGTGGTGGTGCCGTGCCGCCGGTGGGTCCCGACGCCGGTGAGGACGGCCTCGGCGTCACCGGAGGAGAAGGACGCGCCGCCGCCGCCGTGCACGTGGATGTCGACGAAGCCGGGGACGATCCAGTGTCCGGCCAGGTCGCGGGTGGACGCCTGGAGCGGGTCGTTCGCGACGATCGAGCGGCCCTCGACGGTCAGCCGGCCGTCTTCGACCACGCCGTCCGGCAGCACCACACGGGCACCGGTCAGCACGCTAGTTGCCGCAGTCAAGCGGTCACCTCCACGGAGAGAAGATCCCAGGCGAGCAGCCCTGCGCCCAGGCATCCGGCGGTGTCCCCGAGGGCCGCCGGCACGATGAGGGGGAGTTGCTGGAAGGTCAGCCGCCGCTCGACGGCGGCCCGCAGCGGTGCGAAGAGGGTGTCGCCGGCCTCGGCGAGCCCGCCGCCGACGATCAGCGTTCCCGGGGTCATCAGGGTGATCCCGGTGACCAGGCCGTCGGCGAGGGCGGCGACGACCTCGTCCCACACGGCCGCCGCGCGGGGGTCGCCCGCCTCGACGGCGGCGGCGCAGCCGGCGGCCCCGGCGTCCGGGCTCCCGCCCGCGGCCTGCCAGGCGCGGGCCACGGCGGCGGCGGAGGCCGCCGTCTCCAGGCAGCCCCGCTGGCCGCAGCCGCAGACCGGGCCGCCGGGGCGGACGACGACGTGCCCGAGCTCGGTGGCCTCGACACGGCCCTCGATGCCGATCGCCCCGGCGATGCCGGTGCCCAGCGCCACGAACAGGAAGCGCTCGGCGCCCCGCCCCGCGCCCAGCCGGCCCTCAGCGAGGCCGCCGGCGCGCACGTCGTGGCCGAGGGCGACGGGGGTGCCGTCGAGGCGGCGGGTGAGCAGGTCGCGCAGGGGCGCGTCGCGCCAGCCGAGGTTCGCGGAGTAGACCGCGATGCCGGCCCGCTCGTCGACCAGCCCGGGCACGGCGACCCCGGCCGCGGCGGCGGGCTCGCCGTAAGCGCTTTCGCCGTAGGTACGAAGGTCCGCGGCGAAGTCGAGCACGGAGTCGACCACGGCACCCGGGCCGCGCTCCCGGCCGGTCGGGCGGCGTGCCTCGTGCAGCAGCGTGCCGTCCGCCGCGACCAGAGCGGCCTTCATGCCGGTGCCGCCCACATCGAGGGCGATGACGTGTCTCACGGGTGACAGTGTCGCGCGGGATCCGGCAAAAGGTCTAGTCCACTCGTCGAAAGAGATCGCGTGCCGCGTGCGAACGGGCGCCAGGCGGGGTTGCGGGCGCGAACCCCGAGTGGTGTAGACCTCATGAGGGGGGTCGGGATGGGGACGCCGTGTGATCGGAGGAACACCCGGCGCATCGGCCGGCCGGAGGCGAACCCTGAGCGCGATCGCCGAGGTGGAGGCGCGCGACGCGGAACAGGGGCGACGGGGCGCGGATATGGTTGTCGGATGGAACGGGACGAGACCGGGGCGGACGCCCCCGAGGACGGGCTGACGGAGCAGGACCGCGCCGTCCTCGACATCGCCCGCCGCACGTGGGCCGGACCCGGCGCGAAGGAACGTGCCGTCCGCGAACGCCTCGGCATCTCCCCCACGCGCTACTACCAGCTCCTCAACGCCCTCCTCGACGACCCCCGCGCCCTCGCGCACGACCCCGTCACGGTCAACCGCCTCCGCCGCACCCGCGACACCCACCGCACCACCCGCTGACGCCCGCCCCCCGCGGGGTCCCCTCCTGGCGGCGGTGTGATGGGCGTCCCTGCCGGTGACCGGTTGTCCGGGGTTCGGGTGGGTGGGATACCGCTCGGCGCAGGCGCAGCGGGCACCGCCGGCTCTCGCCGTGCGGGGTCCCGCCGTCGTGGGGGAGGAGCGGGTGCCCTGCGGGTGACCGGTTGTCCGGGGTTCGGGTGGGTGGGATACCGCTCGGCGCAGGCGCCGCGGACCCGCGGGGGCACCGTCGGTCCGCGCTGTGCGGGTCCCCTCTTCGCGGCGGTGCGATGGATGCCTCTGCCGGTGACTGGTTGTCCGGGGTATGGGCGGGTGGGTGGGAGACCGCCCGCCGCAGGCGCCGCGGACCCGCGGGCGGCGACGGCGGGGTCCCCGCCCGGAGGGCGCCGCGCGTCGCGGACCCGCGGGCGGCGACGGCGGGGTCCCCGCCCGGAGGGTGCCGCACGCCGTGGGGGGCGGAGAATACCGCCGGAGGCGGGATGCTTCCGTACGCCGGGCATGCCCCCCGCAGGGGTCGGTATGGTCGGGGGCATGAGCCGCAGCCGCAGGGACGAACTGCCGGTACCCACGACGCCCGAGGGCAAGGACGGCCTGGCCGCACTGCTCGCGGAGCCCCGCAGGGCCGTGCTGGCCCTGGACTTCGACGGGACGCTGGCGCCGATCGTGCCGGATCCGGACGCCGCGCGGGCGCATCCCCGCGCGGCCGCCGCACTGGCCCGGCTGGCGCCGCGGATCGGGTCCGTCGTGGTCGTGACGGGCCGCCCCGCGGGCGTGGCCGTGCGGTACGGGGGCTTCGCCGGCGTGCCGGCCCTGGAGCACATGGTCGTGCTGGGCCACTACGGCGCCGAGCGCTGGGACGCCCGTTCCGGCGAGGTCAAGGCGCCCGGCGCGCACCCCGGGGTCAACGCGGTGCGCGCGGAACTGCCGGGCGTGCTGGACGCGATCGGGGCGTGGCACGGCACGTGGGTGGAGGACAAGGGCCGCGCGGTGGCCGTCCACACGCGCCGCACGGAGGATCCGCAGGCCGCGTTCGAGGCTTTGAGCGGACCGCTGCGCGATCTGGCCGACCGGCACGGGCTGATCGTGGAGCCGGGCCGGATGGTGCTGGAGCTGCGGCCGCCCGGGATGGACAAGGGCGTGGCCCTCAACGACTACCTGCGGGAGGTCGGCGCCGGTCCCGTGCTGTACGCCGGTGACGACCTGGGCGACCTGGCCGCCTTCGGGGCCGTGGAGAAGCGGCGCGCCGACGGCCTGCCCGGTGTGCTGGTGTGCAGCGGCAGCGCGGAGGTGGCCGAGCTGGCCGCCCGGGCGGACCTCGTCGTGGACGGCCCGGAGGGCGTCGTGGCGCTGGTCGACGCCCTCGCGGACGCCCTGGAGGAGCGGGACGGTCAGGACGGGGCCGAGAGCCAGCCGCCGGTCAGCGACTGAACTGCGGACCCGTCGAGGTCCGCGAGCTTCACGCCCGTGAACTCCCGGGCCCGCGGGGAGGTCTGGACGCGGAAGGGCGGCCGCTCGGCGCCGAGCACCTCGACGATCGGCGCCGCGGCCTCGTCGATGGTCTGGGCGGCCGTGAACGCCTGCGTGGTCCGGTCGAGGTAGTGGGTGAACGCGGGCCGGTAGGGGCCCGCGGCCGCCGCGTACGCGGGGATGTCGATGCCGAGGTTGGCGACGAACTCGCTGCCGACCGCGCCCGGTTCCACGACGCTCACGGTGACCCCGACCGCGGCCGCCACGGGCGCGAGCGCCTCCATGTAGCCCTCGACCGCGAACTTCGCCGCGCAGTAGGCCTCGTTGAAGGGCTGCCCCACGACGCCGCCCACGCTGGTGACGGTGACCAGCCGCCCGCCGGAGGCTCGCAGGTGCGGCATCGCGGCCTTGGTGACCTCGACGACGCCGAAGAAGTTGACCTCCATCGTGGCGCGGACGTCCGCGACCGTCTCCAGCTCGATCGTGCCGACGTGCCCGGCGCCGGCGTTGTTGACCACCGCGTCCAGGCCGCCGAACTCGACGACGACGTCCTCCACCACCGCGGCGACCAGCCGGGCGTCGGTCACGTCCAGCCGCTTCACGTGGACGTGTTCGGCGACCCCCGCCCCGGCCGCGGCCTTGCGGAGGGCGTTCGCCTTCCCGGGGTCGCGCATGGTCGCGACGACGTTCCAGTCGGCACGGGCGGCGGCCACGGCGGTGGCCAGGCCGATGCCTGAGGAGGTGCCGGTGATCAGGACGGTCCTGGGGGTGCCGGTGGTCATGGGGTGGCTCTCGCTCTCTGCCGGGCCGTGCGGGTGCGCGGGTGCGCGGGTGCGCGCGTACTGATGACCGCACCCTAAACAGCCCGGCGGCCTCCGCCCGGTCAGCCCCGGCCCGCGGCGTCCGCGTCGTGGACGAGGAGGGCGATCTGGACCCGGTTGTTCAGGCCGAGCTTGCCGAGGATGCGGGAGACGTGGGTCTTCACCGTCGGCACGCTCATGTGGAGCCCGGCCGCGATGTCCGCGTTGGACCGGCCCTCCCCGATGGCGAGGGCCACCTCGTGCTCCCGCTCGCCCAGCGACGCGAGCCTGCGCCGTGCGGTGGCCCGCGCACCCCTTCCTCCGGCGCCGGAGTCGGCGACCTGAGCGATCAACTGCCGTGTCACCGCCGGGGACAGCACCGGTTCGCCGGCCGCCACCTTCCGTACCGCCTCGACGATCTCGCGCGGCGCCGTGTCCTTCAGGACGAAGCCCGCCGCGCCCGCGCGCAGCGCCCGCAGCACGTGCTCGTCGGTGTTGAAGGTGGTCAGCACGATCACCTCGGGCGCGCCCGGCCGCGCCCGCAGCGCCTCGGTGGCCGCGAGGCCGTCCACGACGGGCATGCGGATGTCCATCAGCACCACGTCGGGGGAGTGCTCCTGGACCAGGGCCGCCACCTCGCCGCCGTCCGCCGCCTCGGCGACGACCTCGACGTCCGGCGCCCCGCCCAGCATCATCCGCAGCCCGGCCCGCACCAGCGGGTCGTCGTCCACCAGCAGCAGCCGCACCATCGTCACGCCGCCCACGGTAGCCAGGCGCGCAGCCGGAAGTCCCCGCCGGCCCGGCCGTGCTCCAGGTCGCCCCCGGCGAGCGAGGCCCGCTCCGTCAGCCCGATCAGCCCCTGCCCGGCGCCGGGGATGGCCGGCACCACGGCCGCCGCGGCCGGCACCGGGTTGCTGACCTCGACGGTCAGCCCCCGCGCCGGACCGCCGGCGAGCCGCACGGTCACCTCCGTGCCGGGGGCGTGCTTGCGTGCGTTGGTCAGCGCTTCCTGCACGATCCGGTACGCCGTGCGCCCCGAGGCGGCGGGCGCCGCCGACACCGCGTCGTCGTCCGCCTCCAGCACGATCCGCATCCCGGCGTCCCGGGACTCCTCGACCAGCCGCGGCAGGTCCGCCAGCGTGGGCTGCGGCCGTCCGCCCGCGCCGTCCGCCGTACCGGAACCGTCCGGCTCGCGCAGGACGCCGATGATGCCGCGCAGGTCGTCCAGCGCCTGGTGCGCGCTCTCCCGGATCACCCCGGCGGCCCGCTCGATCTCCGCGGGGGACGCCCCCGGGTGGAACTCCAGCGCTCCCGCGTGGACGCTCAGCAGCGACAGCCGGTGCGCCAGCACGTCGTGCATCTCCCGGGCGATCTCCTCGCGCGCCTGCCGCCGTCCGCGCTCGGCGTACGAGGCCAGCAACTGGCGCCGGGAGCGCACGTAGAGCCCCCAGCCGATCGAGCCCGCCATGATCACGAAGAAGGTCGTCGCCGAGCCGGTCTCCGGCAGGTCCGGGTCGGGCCCCCGCGCCATGAAGAGCGGCAGCGGAGCGAACGCCAGGGCCGCCACCCAGGCCGTCGTGCGCAGCGGCCGGTGCGCCGCCACGGTGAAGACCGCCACCGCGGTCGGGCCGCCGACCAGGTGCGCGAACCACCCGGTCACCAGCAGCACCACCGCCAGCTGCACCGGCCACCGCCGCCGCAGGAAGAGCGCCGCGCACGCGGCCGCGCTGACCGCCTGCTCGACGGCCCCGACCGGGGCACCCACCCCGTCCACGGACAGCACGGAGAAGGCCGCCGCACCGAGGAAGACCGCGATGTCGGCGACGATGCCCTTCCGTACGCGTCGCATGTTCCCGAATGTACGGTCCCGGGGCGCCGGCACCACCCCCGCGCCCCAAGTCGAGACTTTCGGACGACAGCCCCCGCGCGATCGGCGACTTTCGCCGACAGCCCGCGCGGGCGCGCGCTCCCTAGCCTCGTGGCATGAAGGGTTTCCTCGGTTTCCTCAGCTTCGTGCTGCTCTCCCAGGGCATCGGCGGCATCGCCTACGAGCTCACCGGCGGCTGGTTCCGCCTGTGGGCGCTGACCCACCGGATCGGCTTCCTGGACGGTTACGAGATCTACGTGTGCGTCCTCCTGCTCGTCCTCGGCGTCGCGGTCCTCTCCGTGGCGGAGTCGGCGGGCAAGCGCTCCTGACGCCCGGTCGCGCCCGGTCGCGCACGGCCCGCCCCGGTCCCCCGTTCCTGTGCGACGGGGGCCGGGGCGGTGGCACATGTAGGGGGTCGGGTCACCAGTTGTTGTTGTCGCGGACGATCGCTGCGCACTCCACGACGGCGCGGGCGGTGGGGCTGAAGTTGGTCGACGGGGTTCCGTTGACCTTTCGGACGGTCACGGACCACCCATTGCCGGACCGCTGGCTCGTCAGTACGTGCAGGTCGCTGCTGCTGAGGACGAATCCGCCGCCGGTGACCTCGGTGCGCGAGGGGCAGCGTGCCGAGACCGTAACGGTGGACATGTCGGCCACGACGGCGGAGACACCCAGGAACTCGGCGGTCCTCAGCCGCCCGAAGTTGTCCCGGTTGCCGCCGCCCTGGACGGGGTTCGAGGCGGCGTCGTCGGCGACCGCGGCGGTGCGCGCGGTGGCGGAGGCGTTCGTGGGACCGGCGAATGCGGTGGTCGTGACGACCGCTGCGGCGACCGTCATGGCTCCGGCGACGCCCCAAAGCACCTTACGACGGGGTCGACCGGACATGGTCTTCTTCGCTCGTATGTTCATCTCTCTGCCTTCGAAGATGACGGAAGGAGCTCGCTCCGGGTCGAAGCGATTGCGCTCATCGTCACCTTGTGCGAGGTGTTCCGCACTTTGGGTGACCAAAGAGGATGAACGGTGCCCGGGGCGCGATCTGACGGAGCGGCGGTACGACGCTCGGTCAGCACGCCGGAACGGGCCTCAGATGGCGCCGGCGACCGCCCGCGGTTCCACGCGTGGCCGCTGCCGCACGATGCCCGCGCGGACCAGCGAGGCGCCGCGCGGAGCACCCGACGGGGCGTCGGATGCGGGGGCGTCGGATGCGGGGGCGGCGGTGGCGCAGGGCGGGCAGGGGCCGGTCCGGCCGGGGGGCAGCGGGTCGCCGCAGCCGGGGCATTCGGGGAGCGGGGCCGCCGGGGCGGCGGGGTCGCGGGCGGGGCGCGGTGCGGGGAGCTTGTCGCGCAGGCGCCGGGCGATGAAGCCGGCGGGGGAGTGCACGGCGGGCGGCAGTCCGCAGGACAGGGCGGTGCCCAGCTCCAGCTCGCTCGCGCCGTGTGCCAGCCAGCGGGCGGCGAGCGGGGCCAGCCGGGCCGCCTCGGCGACGCCCAGGGCGAGCCTGGCCTCCCGCCGCCCGAGGCGGTGCAGCGCGGCCGCCGCGCGGGCGACCAGCGGCGCGTCGGCGGGGGGCCCGGGGTGGGAGGTGTTCTCCTTCTCCCTGTTCTCCCCCTTGGGGGATGCGCCGACGGCCCGTACGGACGGCGCACCGGCGGTCGGGATGCTGCCACCCGGAGCCGCGAAGGCCGCCTCGATCTCCGCGGGGTCGCGCAGGGGCACGTTGGAGACGAGCACCTGGGTGGTCCAGCGGCCGGTCTCGCGGCTCTGTGTGCGGCGGGTGTGCACATAGCCCTCGGCCTCCAGCTGCTGCCGGGCCCGGCGCAGGGCGATGCGCCCCTCGGGCATCTTCTCGCCGATGGACTGCAGGGTCTCCCGGGACCCCTCCGGCAGGGAGAGCGCCCACTGCAACAGCCGTACGGCGGTGCCGTTCAGGCGCGGATGGCGGATGAGGTCGTTCGGCGTCTGGGAGAAGAAACGGGTCGGCGGGATAGCATGGCGGATCATTTGCGGGGCTCCTCGACGGATCAGGCCTCGTAGGTGTAGGCCCCCGGCCGGTGTTGGCGCACCACTGGGGGCCGCTTCATGCGCTGGGCACGAAGGGTGATCGGCCGATTACTCTACCGGTGTCCCGGTGCTGTCGGCGACGAAGGCGACGAACGCCGTCCACGCTTCGCCGGTGAAGGCCAGCGCGGGCCCGGCGGGGTCCTTGGAGTCCCGCACGTGTACGGCGCCCGGGGCATGGGCCACCTCGACGCACTGGCCGCCCTCGCTGCCGCTGTAACTGCTCTTGTACCAGGCGAGTTGGGACGTCATAGCTCCCCCGCAATCTGCTCGATCACTCTGGCGGAGTCCCCCACGCTGAGGGCCTGTGAGCGGATCATCGCATAGCGCTGGTGGAGTTTGCTGACCTCGTCCCGGCCGTCCACCAGCACGCTGCGGCCCTGGACTTCGAGATAGGCGAGCAGCCGCAGATCGTGGGTCTCCAGCAGCGACATGGGGCCGTCGAAGCCCGCGTGGGCCTCGTGCGAGAGCGGCATCACCTGGACCGTCACATGACGCAGCGCCGCGGCCTCCACCAGCCGCTCCAACTGGCGCCGGTGCACCGCCCGTCCGCCGACCGGGCGGCGCAGCACCCACTCCTCGATGACGAAGGCGAGCTGCGGCGCCGGGGCGCGGGTCAGCAGTGCCTGCCGGGCCAGCCGGGCCCGCACCCGGCGCTCGACCTCCTCCGTCTCCAGCGTCGGGCAGTAGGCGCCGAGCACGACGCGGGCGTACTCCTCGGTCTGCAGCAGGCCGTTGATGACCTGCGTGTCGTAGGTGTAGAGGCTCACCACCGCCCGCTCCAGCTCCGCGTACTCCTCGAACCAGGAGGGGAACTCAGCCCGTTCGAGATGGCGCGCCGCGGACCGCAGCACCCCGCCGCCGTCGCCCAGCAGGGTTCCCGCCCTCTCCACGAACGCCGGAGGCGGCATCCGCTCGCCGCGCTCGATCTTGACCACCAGCGACTTCGAATAGCCGACGTGCGCGGCCAGTTCGTCGGTCGACACCCCACGCGCCTCCCGCAGGGACCGCGCCACGGAACCGAACATCCGCATGCTGGCCGAGCCCTCGCCCTTCGCGGACACGGGACCACCTCCCCGGTACACACGCCGTACACAGCCGCGGACCGGTCCCGACACAACTGATCCGGGGTCAGGTCCGCCCTGGTCAGGCTAGCCACGGCACGGAACCGTTGGACCCATGACGCAGGAATCTCCACCCGCGGCGGCGATGCGCGTCGTCGCCGAGCCCGCCCGCATCGCCGAGGTCCGCCGGGCCGTACGCGAACAGCTCCGCGCCTGGGGGCGCGAGGACCTGGCGCCCGCCGCCGCGCTGTGCGTCACGGAGATACTCGCCAACGTGCACCGGCACGCGGGCTCCCCGGAGTGCGAGCTGACCCTGGACGACCTGGCCGCGGAGGGCGTGCGGGCCACGGTCAGCGACCGCTCCCCCGTCCTGCCGGTCCCGGCCCCCGGGCCGCCGGACTGGGCGGCCGAACGCGGGCGCGGCCTGCACCTGATCGCGGCGGCGGCGCACCGGTGGGGCGTATGGCCGACCCCCGACGGCAAGCAGGTGTGGGTGGTGCTGCGGTGAGGCCCGCCTCGTGGACCTGGCTGGACGACACGGCCTTCGGGCCGGTGGCGTTCCTGCTGCTGGCCCATCCGCACGGGAGCGGGACGGAGGAACTCGCCGTGTTCCTCGGGCTGGCCGAGCCCGGGCGGCGGCTGCCGGAGCTCGGCGAGCGGATCACCGTCCCCCGTCCCGGGCGGGCGACGGTGCGCGGCGCGGACGGCGGCCCGCTGCTGGAGGTCGCGGCCGGGGACCGGTGGGCCGCCTTCGTCGCGGGCGGCGGACCGGTCGCGCTCGTCGTGGGGCTGGACCCGCTCGCCCGCCGCGCACCGCTGCCGCAGGTGGAGACCTACCTCGCCCTGGGCACGACCGCCGGACGCATCCGGCTGGGGATCAGCCGGCGGGCGCCCTCACCTTCCTAGCCCAGCGCCCGCAGCTGGTCCAGGAACCACTGCTGCGGGGGGAGCGCCGTCGAGGCCGCCGCGAGTCGCTTGGTGGCCTCGGCCCGCTCGCCGTGCGACACGGACAGCGCCTGGTGGAGGGCGTTGGCGGTGGCCCGGATGTCGTACGGGTTGACCACGAACGCGTCGTCGGCCAGCTCCTCGTACGCCCCCGCCTCGCGGGAGAGCACCAGCGCCACGCCGTCCTCCGAGACGACCGGGATCTCCTTGGCCACCAGGTTCATGCCGTCGCGGATCGGGTTGACCAGCGCGACGTCCGCCAGGCGGTAGGCGGCCAGGGAGCGCGCGAAGTCGTCCTTGACGTGCAGGACCACCGGCTGCCAGCCCGGCGTGGCGAACTCCTCGTTGATCTCCTCGGCCAAGTCGGAGACCTCGTCCGTGTACTCCCGGTAGACGGCCAGGTCGTGACGGGAGGGGTAGGCGAAGGCGATGTGCACCACGCGCCCCTGCCATTCGGGGTGGTCGCGCAGCAGCTGCGCGTACGCGAGGAGGCCGCGGATGATGTTCTTCGACAGCTCGGTGCGGTCCACGCGCACGATGACCTTGCGGTCCGGACCGCCCACGGCCTCCTGCAGCGACGCCAGGCGCTCGTCGACGTCCGGCCGGTGCGCCCGCTCCCGCAGGAAGTCGGCGTCCGCGCCGAGGCCGTGCACCCCGATCCGCGTGGTGCGGCCCTTGTACGTGATCGTGAGGCTGCCCTCGTCACGGATGACGGAGGCGCCCAGCACGTCGGCGCAGCACGCGGCGAAGGCGTCCGCCCAGCGGCGGGTCAGGAAGCCGGCCCGGTCGGCGCCGAGGATGCCGCTCAGCACCTCGGCGGCGACGTCGTCGGGCAGCACGCGGAAGTAGTCCGGCGGGGCCCACGGGGTGTGCGAGAAGTGCCCGATGCGCAGGTCGGGGCGGCGCGAGCGGAGCAGCTGCGGCACCAGCGCCAGGTGGTAGTCCTGCACCAGGACGGCCGCGCCCTGGCCCGCCTCGTCGGCGAGCGCGTCGGCGAAGGCGGCGTTGTACGCCACGTACGCCGCCCACTGCTCGCGGAAGTCCTCGTCGAAGACGGGCTCCAGCGGGGTCTGGAACAGCATGTGGTGGACGAACCACAGCACCGAGTTCGCGATGCCGTTGTAGGCCGACGCGAAGGTGTCCGCCGGGATGTCCAGCATCCGTACGTGCTGGCCGCCGGTGTCGGCGGTGGACAGCCGGCCCGTACCCCCGGAACTGCGCAGGACGGCGGCCCGGTCCCCCTCGCCGAGCGCCGCGCAGACCCAGACGGCGTCCGCGTCCGGCCCGATCGCGCTCAGGCCCGACACGAGTCCGCCGCCGCCGCGGCGGGCGGTGAGCGTGCCGTCCTCGCGGAGGCTGTACGACACGGGGCCGCGGTTGGACGCGACCAGTACGCGCGCGGCATGCGATGCGACCATGCGGCCAGCCTAGCCACGCATCCCCGACCGCAAACGTACGAGCTAGCCCAGCCGGGGGTTCCAGCCAGGTTGTGGGCAGGCGGTCCGCCGCCAGGCGTGGGGGCACCCCCAGCGGAGCTGGGGGAGGGTGGGCACAACCTGGCCACGGCGCCGCACCTGTGCGGTACCGCGGGTTGCGTCGGCGTGTGCACCCCGGTGGGTGGGGTGCGCCCACCCGTCCCGCCCAGCGGGACGACTGCCCGCTACCGGGCCGGAGGCCTACGCCACCGCGCGGTGGGCGTATTCGGGGACCGTCCGCATCGGGGGGCGCTCTTCCGTCGCGACCTCGTGGACGCGGGGCTCGAAACCGCCGTCCGGGGACCGGTCGAACTGTGTGAGGACGGGCCGCACGAGATGGCCCCGGGCCAAGCGGATCTGCGCCGTCCGGTAGATCGCCGCGGCCATGCGGCCCAGCGCCTGGCCGTCCTGGTGCCGGTGGTGCCGGACCCCCACGTCGACCTGGGCCAGCGCGTCGAGCCCGACCGTGTTGAGCGCGTCCACCAGCAGCCCGAGCTCGACCCCGTACCCGACGGGGAACGGCAGCCGCTCCAGCAGCGAGCGGCGCGCCGCGTACTCGCCGCCCAGCGGCTGGACGAACCCCGCCAGCTGCGGCCAGTGCAGGTTGAGCAGCGGCCGCGCGACCAGCTCCGTCACCCGGCCCCCGCCGGCCGGGACCACCGTGCCGCCGGTCTCCAGGGGCCGGTCGTACATCGCCTTGACCAGCTGCACGTCCGGGTCCGTGAGCAGCGGCCCGACGATCCCCGACACGAACCGCGCGTCGAACTCGCGCAGGTCGGAGTCGACGAAGCAGACGATCTCCCCGCGCGTCACGAGCAGCGAGCGCCACAGGACCTCGCCCTTGCCGGGCAGGGCGGGCAGCCGCGGGAGCACCTCGTCCCGGTGGACGACGACCGCGCCCGCGGCCGCGGCGACCTCGGCCGTGCGGTCGGTCGACCCGGAGTCCAGCACGACGAGTTCGTCGACCAGCGGCACCGCCTCGCTCATCAGCTCGCGGCGGATCGTCCCGACGATCGCCCCGACCGTGGCCTCCTCGTCGAGGGCGGGCAGCACGACGCTGACCGTGCCGCGCGCGCCCGCGGCGCGCTTGGCGGCGAGCAGTTGCGGCAGCGGCCTGTGGTCGGCGGTCCAGGACCGCCGTTGCAGCCAGCCGGCCACCTCGTCGAGCACCGGGTTGCTCCGTTTCTGCCCGTCTCGCAGGACGGACGGCCCATGACCAGGTTCGAGGTCGTCGGTTACAGTCTTGAACACGAGGCATGACCATCGTATGTCCGCGGTGATCGCGCCCCGTCAGACAAATGCCCGGGCCCTGCGCCCGGCGCCATACCGCTCATCCAGAGGGGCAGAGGGAACGGCCCGTTGAAGCCCCGGCAACCCTCCCGCCGACCGCGAGGTCCAGGTGGGGAAGGTGCCAATTCCGTCTCGCGGCGAAATGCGCCGTGAGGAAGATGAGGAGAAAGGGCCTCGCCTGACATGGCTGCGCAGACCGTTGCACCCGCGTCCACCGATTCCGCCTTCGGCCCCGCGTCCGCGCTCTCCTGCCGCGAGTGCGGTGAGCGCTTCCCGCTGGAACCCATCTTCGCCTGCGAGGTCTGTTTCGGGCCGCTCGAAGTGGCGTACGACCTCCCGGGCGGCGACCCCGAGACCCTCCGCAAGCGGATCGAGTCCGGGCCGGACAACATCTGGCGCTACGCGCCGCTGCTGCCCGTCCCCGCGGACGTGGCCTCCAAGCCCAACCTCAACCCGGGCTTCACCAAGCTGGTCAAGGCCGACAACCTCGCCCGCGAACTGGGCGTCACCGGCGGCCTGCACATCAAGGACGACTCCGGCAACCCGACCCACTCCTTCAAGGACCGGGTCGTCGCCATCGCCCTGGAGGCCGCCCGCACCTTCGGCCTCACCACCCTGTCCTGCTCCTCCACCGGCAACCTGGCCGGCGCCGTGGGCGCCGCGGCCGCCCGGGCCGGCTTCCGCTCGTGCGTGTTCATCCCGCACGACCTGGAGGAGGGCAAGGTCGTCATGGCCGCGGTCTACGGCGGCGAGCTGGTCGGCATCGAGGGCACCTACGACGACGTCAACCGCTTCTGCAGCGAGCTGATCGGCGACCCGATCGGCGAGGGCTGGGGCTTCGTCAACGTCAACCTGCGCCCGTACTACGGCGAGGGCTCCAAGACGCTCGCGTACGAGATCTGCGAGCAGCTGGGCTGGCGCCTGCCGGACAACATCGTCATCCCGATCGCCTCGGGCTCGCAGCTGACGAAGATCGACAAGGGGCTGCGGGAGCTGATCAAGCTCGGCCTGGTGGAGGAGAAGCCCTACCGCATCTACGGCGCGCAGGCCGCGGGCTGCTCCCCGGTCTCGACCGCCTTCAAGGCCGGCCACGACGTGGTGCGCCCGCAGAAGCCGAACACGATCGCCAAGTCGCTCGCCATCGGCAACCCGGCCGACGGCCCGTACGTGCTGGACATCGCCCGCCGCACGGGCGGCGCCGTCGAGGACGTCACCGACGAGCAGGTGGTGGACGCCATCAAGCTGCTCGCCCGGACCGAGGGGATCTTCGCCGAGACGGCCGGCGGCGTGACGGTCGGCGTGCTGCGCAAGCTCATCGAGAACGGGCAGCTCGACCCGGCCGGTGAGACCGTCGTCCTCAACACCGGCGACGGCCTCAAGACGCTGGACGCCGTCGCCCCGACCTCCCGCCCCACGGCCACCATCCGCCCGAGCCTCGACGCGTTCCGCGCCGCCGGCCTGGCCGGCTGACCCCGACCGCACCGGCCGACCCAGACTGAAGGTGAACCCAGCATCATGAGCGCTACCGTCCGCATCCCGACCATCCTCCGCACCTACACCGGCGGCCGTGCCGAGGTCCCCGCCGAGGGCGGCACCCTGTCCGAGGTCATCGACTCGCTGGAGCAGAGCCACCCCGGCATCTCCGCGCGGGTCCTGGACGACACGGGCAAGCTGCGCCGTTTCGTGAACGTCTACGTCAACGACGACGACGTCCGCTTCTCCGAGGGTCTGCAGACCACGGTGGGCGAGGGCGCGTCCGTCTCGATCATCCCGGCGGTCGCCGGAGGCTGCTGAGCCGCACGGCCCGCGGGCGACAGGGGTGCCGGGGACGACCCGGCACCCCTGTGTGCCGAGCGGTAGTTGAAGGCCTGTACAGTTGCCTCCGACGGCTCGCAACTCCCTGCAACGCTCTGCGCAACCCCTCTTCTCCGGGGTGGCCTTGTCGACGATTTATCGCCAAATTCACGTCGCGTTTGTCGCGTTGGCCGCTTATGTCCGGTCCGAGTTGCCCCGGATTATTCGCCGATCAGGCTCTTCTTCCGATTCTCTGTGCCCGGAATTCTCGTCCGATTGACCTGTTGCAGACAGCGTCCGGGCAGATACATTCAGCCGCGGTCGACGCGTTCCGGCGCACGCCCCCTTGGCTGTAGGGGGTGAGGTCTGACCCGGGTCCGCGAGGTGCGGGTCTGCGAAGGGCCAGCAATAGGGGAGTTAGGAATGGCTCAGGGCACCGTCAAGTGGTTCAACGCGGAGAAGGGCTACGGCTTCATCGCGGTCGACGGTGGTGCGGACGTCTTCGTGCACTACAGCGCGATCCAGATGGACGGCTACCGCACCCTCGAGGAAGGTCAGCGGGTCGAGTTCGAGATCTCGCAGGGCCAGAAGGGGCCGCAGGCGGACATGGTCCGTCTCGCAGCCGGCTGACGCGCCGCGCATCGGCCACGGAGCACTTTCGCGTACGGCCGCTCAAACGTACGCGTCGAGGCCCGCCCCCCACACGGGGGCGGGCCTTCGTGCTGTCCGGGGCGGCCGCAGAGCCGACCTGCGGGTTGTCCACGGTCCCGGCCGAGCGGCTTGCACTCTCCTGGGGCGAGTGCTAATCATTGGCGTTAGCACTCTGACGTTGAGAGTGACAAAGGACCGAGTGGGTGAGGCCCGCTCCACCGCCGTAAAGGAACCGGCGGGAGGGCAGGCCGTCCGTCGCGGGCGCCGGCACGGTCCTGGAGTAATCCTTCCCCGCAGCCCTGTGCCGCGGGGGGACCCCAAGTCCGGGAGGACCACTTCACATGGCCAAGATCATCGCGTTCGACGAGGAGGCACGGCGCGGTCTCGAGCGCGGGATGAACCAGCTCGCCGACGCCGTCAAGGTCACCCTTGGCCCCAAGGGCCGCAACGTCGTCCTCGAGAAGAAGTGGGGCGCCCCCACGATCACCAACGATGGTGTGTCCATCGCCAAGGAGATCGAGCTCGAGGACCCGTACGAGAAGATCGGCGCCGAGCTGGTCAAGGAGGTCGCGAAGAAGACGGACGACGTCGCCGGTGACGGCACGACGACCGCGACCGTCCTCGCCCAGGCGCTGGTCCGCGAGGGCCTGCGCAACGTCGCCGCCGGCGCCAACCCGATGGCGCTCAAGCGCGGCATCGAGAAGGCCGTCGAGGCCGTCTCCGCCGCCCTGCTGGAGCAGGCGAAGGACGTGGAGACCAAGGAGCAGATCGCCTCCACCGCCTCCATCTCCGCCGCCGACCCGCAGATCGGCGAGCTCATCGCCGAGGCGATGGACAAGGTCGGCAAGGAAGGCGTCATCACCGTCGAGGAGTCCCAGACCTTCGGTCTGGAGCTGGAGCTCACCGAGGGTATGCGCTTCGACAAGGGCTACATCTCGGCGTACTTCGCCACCGACCTGGAGCGTATGGAGACGTCCTTCGACGACCCGTACATCCTGATCGTCAACTCCAAGATCTCCTCGGTCAAGGACCTGCTCCCGCTGCTGGAGAAGGTCATGCAGTCGGGCAAGCCGCTGCTGATCATCGCCGAGGACGTCGACGGCGAGGCCCTGTCGACCCTGGTCGTCAACAAGATCCGCGGCACCTTCAAGTCCGTCGCGGTCAAGGCCCCGGGCTTCGGCGACCGCCGCAAGGCCATGCTCGGTGACATCGCCATCCTCACCGGTGGCACCGTCATCTCCGAGGAGGTCGGCCTCAAGCTGGAGAACGCCGGTCTCGACCTGCTCGGCCGCGCCCGCAAGGTCGTCGTCACCAAGGACGAGACCACGATCGTGGACGGCGCCGGCGACCAGGACCAGATCCAGGGCCGCGTCAACCAGATCCGTGCCGAGATCGAGAACAGCGACTCGGACTACGACCGCGAGAAGCTCCAGGAGCGTCTGGCGAAGCTGGCCGGCGGCGTGGCCGTCATCAAGGCCGGTGCCGCCACCGAGGTCGAGCTCAAGGAGCGCAAGCACCGCATCGAGGACGCGGTGCGCAACGCCAAGGCCGCCGTCGAGGAGGGCATCGTCGCCGGTGGTGGCGTGGCCCTGCTCCAGGCGTCCAACGTCTTCGAGAAGCTCGAGCTCGACGGCGACGAGGCCACCGGCGCGTCGATCGTGAAGCTGGCCCTGGAGGCCCCGCTGAAGCAGATCGCCGTCAACGCCGGCCTCGAGGGTGGCGTCGTGGTGGAGAAGGTGCGCAACCTGACCCCGGGCCACGGCCTCAACGCCGCCACAGGCGAGTACGTCGACCTGATCGGTGAGGGCATCATCGACCCCGCCAAGGTCACGCGCTCCGCCCTGCAGAACGCGGCCTCCATCGCCGCGCTCTTCCTCACCACCGAGGCCGTCATCGCCGACAAGCCGGAGAAGGCCGCCGCGCCGGCCGGCGGCGGCATGCCCGGCGGTGACATGGACTTCTGATCCTCCGGGATCAGGACTCCGCACCACGGCAGAAGACCGAGGGCGGTACCCCACGCGGGGTACCGCCCTCGGGCGTTTCCGGCTGCCGCCCGGTCACGGGACGGCGACCGGTGCGTCGAGCAGATCGCGCCAGGTGCGCACCGCCTCCGCGTCGACCGGCCCGGCCCAGCCGCCGGGGCGGACCGCGCCCCCGACGTGGAAGGCGTCGATGCCGCCCGCGAGGAGCCGCGGCAGGTGCTCCGCGCGGAGCCCGCCGCCCACCATGAGCTGGGGGTCGCCGGGACGGCCCGCCTCCGCCAGCAGATGGCCGAGCCCGGCGTCCACCCCGCGCGCGGAGCCCGCCGTGAGGAAGGTGTCCAGCCCGGGCAGCCCGCGCACCGCCGAGCGCACGGCCTCCCGGTCGGCGGAGTGGTCGATGGCACGGTGGAAGGTCCAGCGGGCACCGGAACCGATCGCGTCGACCAGCAGGCGCACGGCGGCCAGGTCCGGCGCGCCCGACGCGTCGAGGAACCCGAGCACGAACTCGTCGGCGCCCTCGCCGCGCAGCGCCGCCGCGGCGGCGCACAGCGCGTCCGTCCCGCGGGTGCCGCCCACGGCGAAGTCGGCGCGGGCCCGCAGCATCACCCGGACCGGGATGTCCACCGCGGCCCGGACGGCGGCGAAGGTCTCCCGGGACGGCGTCAGGCCATCCGCGGCCATGTCCGTGACCAGTTCGAGGCGGTCCGCGCCGCCCGTCCGGGCCGCGAGGGCGTCGTCGGCGTCGAGCGCGATCACTTCGAAAATTGGTCTAGACATATCTCTAGGGTGTCACATGCCCGCACGTGCCCGCGACCCCCCGTACCGCACAATGACCTTCATGGCTGACACCGCACCCGAAACCGGCTCCGCCCTCCTCGCCCGCTGGTGCGACCTGCTGCGCCGCTGCCAGACGGAGTCCGTCGACCCGGTGCCGTACGGCAAGGACCTGATCGCCCGCTGGGCCGAGCCGCACCGCCGCTACCACACCACCACCCACCTCACCGCCGTCCTCGACCACGTCGAGGCCCTCGCCGGGCACGCCGAGGACCCGGACGCCGTGCTGCTCGCCGCCTGGTTCCACGACGCCGTCTACCGGCCCGACCGCTCGGAGAACGAGGAGCGCAGCGCCCGGCTCGCCGAACGCGCGCTCCCCGAGGCCGGGGTCCCCGACGCGGTCACCGCCGAGGTCGCCCGCCTGGTCCGGCTCACCGTCACCCACCACCCCGCCGAGGGCGACCGGGACGGCGAGGTCCTCAGCGACGCCGACCTGGCCGTCCTCGCCGGCGACCCCACCGCCTACGCCGAGTACGCGGCCGCCGTCCGCGAGGAGTACGGCTTCGTCCCCGACGACGCCTTCCGCGCCGGCCGCGCCGACGTCTTGCGCCAACTCCTGCGGCTGCCCCGGCTGTTCCGCACCCCGGAGGCGTACGGGCGCTGGGAGGCCACCGCCCGGCGCAACCTCACCACCGAGCTGGAACTGCTCGCCCCCGGCGACGTGGACGACGCCCGTCGATGACTGCGGCGCCCACCGATGACTCCGGTGCGCGCGGGCGGTCCTTGTCCGTGCGGGGAGCCGCCCGCGGCACGCGACGAAGGGGTACGACAGCGATGACCGACGACACCGAGGTGCAGGCCGCCGTCGCGGCCGGGTTCCGGGACCTGGCCGACCTGCTCGACGGGGCCCCCGCCGCCTGGTGGGACACCCCCTCGCTCTGCGAGGGCTGGCGGGTGCGCGAGGTCGTGGCGCACATGACGATGGCGGCGCGCTACTCGCAGGAGGCGTTCATGGCGCTCCTCGCCGAGCACGGCTTCGACTTCACCCGGCTGTCCGACGCCGTCGCCGAGCGGGACGGCGCACTGCCCACCGGGGAACTGGTCGGCTGTCTGCGCTCCGAGGTGATGGGGCGGTGGCAGCCACCGGGCGGCGGTGCCCACGGCGCGCTCAACCATGTGGTGATCCACGGGCTGGACATCACCGTGCCGCTCGGCACGGGGCGCCGCGTCCCGGGGGAGACCCTCGGCATCCTCCTCGACGACCTCACCGCGGGCGGTGGGCACGCGCACTTCGGCGTCGCCGTCGCGGGCCGGCTGCTGCGGGCCACCGACCTGGACTGGTCGTACGGTTCCGGCCCGGAACTGCGGGGCACCGGCGAGGACCTGGCCCTGGCGATGTGCGGGCGCAGGCTCCCCGCCGGGCGGTTGGAGGGGGATCCGCTCTGAGCCGCCGGGCCGTAGGCGGCGGAGCGCGCCCGCCCGCCGCCTACGGCCCGGCGACGAAGAAGCCGGACCGCAGGTCCCTGATGATGACGTCGAGCGGATGCCCGCTCACGATGAACGGCCCGCTCCAGGGCGCGCTGAGGGCGAAGAGCAGCGCCAGGCTCAGTCCGACCACACTCGCCACGCCCACGATCAGCAGTGACGTTCGCAGGCTGCTGCGGAAGACCAGGGCGCCGGCGTTCACGATCAAGGCCAGTCCGCTCGCCACGAGCGTGACGATGTAGAGGGCGGGGACGTCGCGCGAGGCGGCCGCGATGCGGGCGCGACGGCTATTGGTGACGCTGTCCAGGGACACCAGCAGCTCCGTGCCGGTCGGGGTTCCCAGCTCGGGCCTGGCCGCCTCGGAGCGCACGGTCCGCTCCAGCTGTGCGATCGCGTGAGCGGTGGCCCGGTCATCCCCGGACGCCGCCGCCGCGCCCTCCCATTCCCCGTCGCGCGTGGTTCGCAGGTAGTCCAGCAATGCCGCGTGGATCGGCTCCGACCGGACCTGCGGAGTCGTCGCCGCCCAGGCCAGGCGGGAGGCCGCGGCCGCCTCGTCGCTCACGAGGGCCTCTGCCGCGCGCAGGTAGCCGGCCTCACTGGCCAGCGAGAGTGCCGCGAAGATCGCGAAGGCGGCACCGAGCGTCGGCATCAGGGGCATGGCGATCTGCGGCACCCGGTCCTGTTCCGCCGCCGGTACGAGCGCCCGGACGCCGACCCGTGCCACGGCCGCGACCAGCAGGGCGAGAGCGAGCCAGCCCACGATCAGCGCCATCGCCGGCAGGGAGGTCAACCAGTCCACCACGTCACCTCCAGAGCGTTCCCGCGAGGGTCGCACAGCGGCGGCACGACGGCCCTCGTGACACTCCTCATCCGCCCAAAGACGCGAGACGCGGAGCTAGCTCGCGCGCCCCTTGGGGCGGCGCAGGCCGGCCGCGGTGAGCCGGCGCAGCAGTTCCTTGCTGCCGACCTCGACGGCGCCCGCGGCGACGGCCGAGGCGTAGCGCTCGCTGGGGACGTCGTAGTGGTCGGCGTCGAAGGCGCGGCGGGGGGCGCCGATGGCGGCGGCGAAGGCGTGGAGCTCCTCGTACGAGGTGTCGCTCACCATGTGGGACCACATGCGGCCGTGGCCCGGCCAGGTCGGCGGGTCGATGTAGACGGTCACGTCAGCGGGGCCCGCCGAGGGTCGCGGACAGGCCGCCCACGGGGGCGACGGCCTCGCCGAGCGACTCGCACACCCAGTGCGGGTCGGGCCCGAGTTCGGGCTCCACGTCGAGGGCGTGCGGGTCGGTGCAGCGAGGGCAGAGCGGCCAGCGGCCCATGCGTTCGAGCAGGGCGTCCTTGACGTCCTGGGCGACCAGCCCCGCGACGAACGCGGCGCCGTCGGGCCACTGCTCCACCCACCAGCGGCGCTGGGAGACGGCGTCCTCGACGAGCGAGACGATGTGTGCGTCGGCGACGCCGGTCGCGGTCAGGTCGGCGAGGACGAGCGCGCGGGCGCTGTGCAGGGCCGCCTCCAGGCCGGCGGAGGAACCGGGTGCGTCAGGATCCATGGCCCCCATTGTGGACCAACCGCCGCGCAGGCGTCCTTGACGTCGTCAGGAGGTGAAAATAGCTTTCGTCCGTGGCCGAGAAGATGAAGGAAACCTTCAACACCGGTGGGCTGGCCGCCAAGGTCAGGACCATGGCCCCGTCCATGACCCGGTCGATGCAGCGGGTCGCGGAGGCCGTGGCCGCGGACCCGGCGGGCTGCTCCCGGCTGA
This sequence comes from Streptomyces sp. NBC_00510, assembly GCA_036013505.1. Lineage (NCBI taxonomy): Bacteria > Bacillati > Actinomycetota > Actinomycetes > Kitasatosporales > Streptomycetaceae > Streptomyces > Streptomyces sp. NBC_00510. The sequence goes on from CP107851.1 coordinate 5,515,624, forward strand.
CCGTGACGGCGCTCGCGGCCCGTACGGGGACGAGCGAGGCCACCGTGGTGCGCACCGCGCGCGTGCTGGGCTACCCCGGCTACCGGGACCTGCGGCTCGCGCTGGCCGCACTGGCCGCCCGCGTGGAGGCGGGGGCACCGCCCGCCGTCACCCCGGACATCGCGGTGGACGACCCGCTGGCCGACGTGGTCACCAAACTCGCGCTGGACGAGCAGCGGTGCCTGGCCGACACCGCCGCCCAGCTGGACGTGGCCCAGCTGGAGGCGGCCGTGGCCGCGCTGGCCGCCGCCCGCCGCATCGACGTCTACGGGATCGGGGCGTCCAGCCTGGTCGCCCAGGACCTGGTGCAGAAGCTGCTGCGGATCGGCCTGGTCGCGCACGCCCTGGGGGACCCGCACCTCACCCTCACCAACGCGGTCCAGCTGCGCCAGGGCGACGTCGCCGTGGCCATCACGCACTCCGGCCACACCCACGACGTGGTCGAGCCGCTGCGCGCCGCCTTCGACCGGGGCGCCACCACCATCGCCGTGACCGGCCGGGTGGACGGCACCGTCACCCAGTACGCCGACCACGTGCTGCTCACCTCCAGCGGCCGGGAGAGCGAACTGCGCCCGGCCGCCATGGCCAGCCGCACCAGCCAGCTGCTGGTGGTGGACTGCCTGTTCGTCGGGGTCGCCCAGCGCACGTACGACACCGCGGCCCCGGCCCTGTCCGCCTCGTACGAAGCCCTCGCCCACCGCCACAGCCCGCGAAGGAACCACCCGCAATGACGCACGCCGAGCTCCGTCGCGAGCTGGACCACCTCGGAACCGAGGCCTTCCGAGCCGAGCTCGCCGAGGTCGACCGGCTCCCGACGCTCGACATCGCCCGGCTGATGAACGCCGAGGACGGCACCGTGCCGGCCGCCGTCGCGGAGCAACTGCCCGTCATCGCCGCCGCCGTCGACGGCATCGCCGCGCGCATGGCCCGCGGCGGCCGCCTGGTCTACGCGGGCGCGGGCACCGCGGGACGGCTCGGCGTGCTCGACGCCAGCGAGTGCCCGCCGACCTTCAACACCGCGCCGGGCCAGGTCAGCGGGCTCATCGCGGGCGGGCCCACGGCGATCGTGGACGCGGTCGAGGGCGCCGAGGACAGCGGGGAACTGGCCGCCGCCGACCTGGACGCCCTCGGGATCGGCCCGGACGACACCGTGGTCGGCGTCTCCGCCTCCGGCCGCACCCCGTACGCCGTCGGCGCCGTGGAGCACGCCCGCGCCCTCGGCGCCCTGACCGTCGGACTGTCCTGCAACCCGGGCTCCGCGCTGGCCGCCGCGGCCGACCACGGCATCGAGGTCCTCACCGGCCCGGAGTTCCTCACCGGCTCCACCCGGCTGAAGGCGGGCACGGCGCAGAAACTCGTCCTCAACATGCTGTCGACGATCACGATGATCAGGCTGGGCAAGACCTACGGGAACCTGATGGTCGACGTGCGCGCCTCCAACGACAAGCTGCGCGCCCGGTCCCGGCGGATCGTGGCCCTGGCCACCGGCGCGCCCGACGACGAGATCGAGGCCGCCCTCACCGCCGCCGGCGGCGAGGTCAAGAACGCCGTCCTCGTCGTCCTCGGCGGCGTGGACGCCCCGACGGCCGCCCGGCTCCTGGCGGAGGCGGACGGCCATCTGCGCGCGGCACTGCTCGCGGCCGTCACCGACGACACGGCCTAGGGTCACGCCGCGCGGAGCGCCTGCGGGAGGGGCGCCGCGTGGAGGACCGCGAGGCCGGAGACGGCGCGGGTCAGCGAGACGTACAGGCGGCGCAGGCCGGTGCGCTCGTCGGGCTCGCCGTCGACGACCGCGGCGGGCTCGTCCAGCACGACGTAGTCGTACTCCAGACCCTTGGCCAGGGAGGCAGGGACGAGCGTGAGGCGGACCTCGGGCGTGGTCTCCGCACCGGGTGACAGGTACGGCAGGCCGGCCGCCGCCAACGCCTCGGCCAGTGCGGGCACGCGCGCGTCGGCGGCGATCAGGCCGATGGACCCCTCGCGGTCCAGGGCCTGCCGGCAGGCTGCGAGCACGGCCGGGGTCAGCCCGCCCGCCGGGACCTCGGTCACCGAGAAGGCGCCCGGGTTCTCCCGGACGGAGGTCGCCTCCTTCAGGCCGGGTGCGATCTCGGGCAGCAGCCGGGAAGCGTAGGCGATGACCTCCAGCGGGACGCGGAAGCCCTGGGTCAGCTCCTCGACCCGCGAACCCGGCTTCCCGAGGTGCTCCAGCGCCTCCTCCCAGGTCCCCGTCGCCCACGGGGTGGTGCCCTGGGCGAGGTCGCCCAGCACGGTCGCGGAGCCGGTGGAGCAGCGGCGGCCCACCGCCCGGTACTGCATGGGGGAGAGGTCCTGGGCCTCGTCCAGCACGACGTGGCCGAGCGAGGCCGTGCGGTGCACCAGGTCGTGGGCCTCGTCGACCAGCACGGCGTCGGCGGCCGACCACTTGGCGGAGGCGGCCGAGCGGGCGGGCTTCTCCCAGAGGATCTCCTTCTGCTCCTCCTCGGTCAGCACGCCCTCCGCGCACGCGGCCAGGAACTCCGGGTCGGACAGCAGCCGCAGCACCGTCTTCGCCGGGTCCACCGGCGGCCACGCCTCCTTCACGGCCGCCTTGACCGCCGCGTTGCGCGCGACCGCGTCCTGCACCCGGTCGTCGGGGGCCTCCCCGGCCGCCTCCATCCGGACCAGCACGGCGTGCGCGATCCGCTGCGGCAGCGCCTCGCGGGCGGCGCCGTAGCGGATGTCACGCTCCATCAGCTCGCGGACCAGCTCCTCCAGTTCGTACGCCGGGACGCGCCAGCGGCGCGAGCCGCGCACCACGACCACCGGCTCGGTGGGCATCCGGATGCCGGAGCGGACCGCGCGCCGCAGCACCTCGGCCATGCGCGCGTCGCCCTTGACGCCGGCGGCGGCCGCCGAGTCGGTGCCCTTGACCGGGACGTGGGCGACCAGGTCGTCGACGGTGGCCTGCTTGACGCTCAGCTCGCCCAGGGCGGGCAGCACCTGCTCGATGTAGTGCAGGAAGGACGCGTTGGGGCCGATGACGAGGGTGCCGGTGCGGGCCAGCCGTTCGCGGTGCGCGTAGAGCAGGTACGCCACCCGGTGCAGGCCGACGGCGGTCTTCCCGGTGCCGGGCGCCCCCTGCACGCAGACCGTGCCGCCGACCCCGGCGCGGACGATCTCGTCCTGCTCGGGCTGGATGGTGGCGACGATGTCGCGCATCGGGCCGACGCGCGGCCGCTCGATCTCCTGCTGGAGCAGCTTGCTGGAGGTCTGCGCCTCGTCCGGGTCGGTGAGGTGCTCGTCCTCGTACGCGGTCAGCTCCCCGCCGGTGTAGCCGAAGCGGCGACGCAGCGCGACGTCCTGCGGGTCGGTGCGGGAGGCCCGGTAGAAGGGCTGGGAGACCGGCGCGCGCCAGTCGACGACCATGGGGTCGCCGTCCGCGTCGTGCACGTGGCGGCGGCCGATGTAGAAGCGGTGACCGGCTTCGGCGCCGTCCGCGTAGTCGAGACGGCCGAAGAACAGCGGGGTGTGGGCGAGGTCCGCGAGCGCCTTGATGCGGGCGGTGATCTCCGACTGCAGCACTTCCGCGTTCACCCAGTTGGCGGTCACGTCCCGGATGTCGAGGGCCTCGACGTCGGCGCGCATCGCGCGCAGGGCGGAACGGGACGAGGCGAGGTGGGAGCGTTCGCGGTCGAGCGGATTGTCGGTGGTGAGGGACTGTTCCCCTGGCACGGGTTGCCTCCGGCGGCACGTAGGGCATGGCTCAGCCGGCCCCTGACCGGCGCGCACGGGGGCGCGGGGCGGGGCGCTGTCCTGATACGGATCACGACTCGGGCCGACCGGTTTCCGTCCGGCCGGTGGCGCCGTCCCTCAAGGGGGCGGGCGGCAAGACGCAGGATCTTACGCCTCGGCGACGGCAGGTGCTAACCGTTTTTCCCCCCACCGGTAGCCGGAACCTCTGCCCAAAGCGTCACGTATGCGTACATTGGGGGCATGGCACGACCAGTGGTCTCCCGCGTCCGCGGCAGCACCGCCATCGCCGAGGACCCCGGGCACCGGCATCCGGTCCACCCCGTCGGGGACGCCCTGCGGGCGGTCCGGGTCTACGTCGCCACGGCGGTCCGCGTCGTGGTGCTGGGCCAGGACGGCTCCGCCGCGCGCGACTGACGCGGCGGGCCTCCCGGCACGGCCCGCAGACGGGTCAGAGCAGCTCGTCCGCGTCGACGATGCGGTACGCGTACCCCTGCTCGGCCAGGAACCGCTGGCGGTGCGCGGCGAAGTCCTGGTCGATGGTGTCGCGGGCGACCACGGAGTAGAAGCGGGCCTCGTGACCGTCCGCCTTCGGCCGCAGCACCCGGCCGAGGCGCTGCGCCTCCTCCTGACGGGAACCGAAGGTGCCCGAGACCTGGATGGCGACCGTCGCCTCCGGCAGGTCGATCGAGAAGTTGGCCACCTTGGAGACCACGAGCACCGAGATCTCCCCCTGCCGGAAGGCGTCGAAGAGCTTCTCGCGCTGCGCGTTCGTCGTCTCGCCCTTGATCACCGGCGCCCCGAGGTGCTCGCCCAGCTCGTCGAGCTGGTCGATGTACTGGCCGATCACCAGCGTCTGCTGTCCGCGGTGCTTGGCGACCAGCGCCTCGGCGACCTTGCGCTTGGTCGCGGTCGTCGCGCAGTAGCGGTACTTCTCCTCCGGCTCGGCGGTCGCGTACGCCAGCCGCTCGGAGTCGGTCAGGTTGACCCGCACCTCCACGCAGTCGGCGGGCGCGATGTAGCCCTGCGCCTCGATCTCCTTCCACGGCGCGTCGAAGCGCTTGGGACCGATCAGCGAGAAGACGTCCGACTCACGGCCGTCCTCGCGCACCAGCGTCGCCGTCAGGCCGAGCCGGCGGCGGGCCTGGAGGTCCGCGGTGAACTTGAAGACCGGCGCCGGGAGCAGGTGCACCTCGTCGTAGACGATCAGGCCCCAGTCACGGGAGTCGAAGAGCTCCAGGTGCGCGTAGACGCCCTTCCGCTTGGTCGTCAGCACCTGGTACGTGGCGATGGTGACCGGACGGATCTCCTTGCGGGTGCCGCTGTACTCGCCGATCTCGTCCTCGGTCAGCGAGGTCCGCTTCACCAGCTCGTGCTTCCACTGCCGGGCCGAGACCGTGTTCGTCACCAGGATCAGCGTCGTCGCCTTCGCCTGCGCCATCGCGCCCGCGCCCACCAGCGTCTTGCCGGCGCCGCAGGGCAGCACGACCACGCCCGAGCCGCCGTGCCAGAAGCCCTCCACCGCCTGCTCCTGGTAGGGGCGGAGCTTCCAGCCGTCCTGGTCCAGCTCGATCGGGTGCGCCTCGCCGTCCACGTAACCGGCCAGGTCCTCCGCCGGCCAGCCCAGCTTGAGCAGCACCTGCTTGATCTGGCCGCGCTCGGAGGGGTGGACGACCACCGTGTCGGGGCCGAGCCGGGCGCCCACCAGCGGCGTGATCTTCTTCGAGCGGAGGATCTCCTCCAGCACCGGACGGTCCGTGGAGGTCAGCACCAGGCCGTGCGCCGGGTGCTTGCTCAGCGTCAGCCGGCCGTAGCGGGCCATCGTCTCGGCGACGTCCACCAGCAGCGCGTGCGGCACCGGGTAGCGGGAGTACTGCACGAGCGCGTCCACGACCTGCTCCGCGTCGTGCCCGGCGGCGCGGGCGTTCCACAGCCCCAGCGGGGTGATCCGGTAGGTGTGGATGTGCTCGGGCGCCCGCTCCAGTTCGGCGAAGGGGGCGATGGCACGCCGGCACTCGTCGGCGAGCTCGTGGTCGACCTCCAGCAGCAGGGTCTTGTCGCTCTGGACGATCAGGCAGGACACGCAAACCTCCGCGAATGGGCGGGCCGGGACCGGGAAGGGGGCCGGGCTGAACTATCCATGGTCCCCCATCCCCGAGGGGAAACGTCCCGGTCCTCCGGATCGATACCGCGCCCCGCCCCGGCCGGCACCCCGTGCCCGCCCCGCGACAGGGTCACGCCAGGTCGTCGGCGAGCTCGGCGACACCGGTTATCCGGTGCAGCGCGAAGGTGCGGACCTCGTCGGCGGTGTGGTCGTACGCGGTGACGAACCCGCCCTCCACCCGCATCGGGCCGATCACGCGCTGGCTCGCCGCGCCCTCCGCGTTGACGTAGCCGATCCACACCGACTCGCCGGTCAGCACCGCCGCCTGCATCGTCGCCAGCGTCTCGGCCGCCGCCGTGCGCGGCAGCCGGCCGTCGCCGTGGCCGCCCGGGCGCTCCGCGGGCTCCCTGCGGACCGCGGTCGAGGCCCGGTCACCGGCCCGGATCGCCTTGACGGCCGCCCCGAGCAGTGTCCCGTCCGGGGTCGGCGGCCCGTCCACCACGGGTACCGGCGCGCTGCGCGGCGGGGTGCGCCGGGCGTCCGCGCGGGTGATCAGCACATCGCCCTCGGCGGACTCGGCCGCCGGCGCGTGGCCCAGCGCGCGCAGCCGCTCCAGCAGCGTCGCCGGATCGCTCTGCGCCGCGAGCACCGTCGGCGCGAGGCGGCGCAGCCCGAGGCCGGCCGCCCGGCGGTCGGCCAGCAGCTCGCTGAGCAGCGCGTCGTCGTCGCAGCGCACGTACGCCGAGGCCGCGCCCACGCGCAACCGGCCGTGCCGGCGGGCGACGTCGTCCACGAGGTAGCTCAGCGGCTGCGGCACGGGCGTGCGCGAGTGCGCGGAGAGGAAGGCGTGCAGGTCGGCGGCGGTGCGGCCGGCGTCCAGCGCCCGGCGCACCGACTCCTGGGTGAAGCGGAAGACGGTCGCGCCGCCCTTGGACTCCACGTCCGCCAGGACGTGCAGGGTCTCGGCGAGGTGCGGCTGCAGAGGGCCCGGCGCGACCGCCGTCAGATCGGCCTGGAGCAGCACGTGGTCCAGCGGCTCCGGCAGCAGCGGCCCGAGCAGCAGGGCCGCCGCGTCCCCGGAACGCCGCAGCAGCGCGCGGCCGTGCGCCGCCAGCGCGCCACGGCCGGTGACCCCCAGCATTTCCGCCTCCGTCACCGTCCAGCGCACCAGGTCGGCGCGGAGCGGGTCCATCGCGGCGCCGCCCCGCAGCGGGCGCTCCCAGCGCAGCCGGGCCAGCAGCGCGTCCTGGTCCGCCGAGGCGCCCTCGGGGAGCGCGGCCAGCAGCTCCAGCGTCCGGCGGCGCACCTCAGGGGCGAGTGAACGGTCCAGGTCGGGGCCGAGCGCCGCCAGCGCGCGGCCCTTCACGTCCCGCGTGCCGACGACACCCGGTACGCGGGTGGCGGCCAGCCACGCCGTGACCAGGGCCGCCCAGCGGTCCTCGGCGGGCAGCGTCAGCCACCCGTCGGCCGCGGGGGTCGGCGCGTACGCCTCGTCCAGCTCCCCGTCCGCGGCGACCAGGCCCGCGGCGTACGCCACCTCCACCCAGAACGCGGCCAGCGGATCCGGCACGTCCAGCGCCGTGGCCACCCGCTTCAGGTCCCGCACGCTCAGCCCGCCCGCACGCAGCACCGACGGACCGCCGGTCTCCCACTGCTTCAGCAGCTCCTCGACCGTACGGACCGCTGTGAAGGCCTGACCCGCGGCGGTCCTGTCCACAGCCTGTGGATCGTGCTGCTTCGGCTCCACGGCCGGCGCGACCGGCTCCGGGGCGCGGTGCGCCCTGCCGCCGCGCAGATGCAGGGCCACCTCGCGGGGGAGCACGACGTTGCGCGCCCCGGCCGGCAGCAGCAGCCCGCGCTCCAGCAGCCAGGCCACCGGGGGCGGCGGCACCGTCACGTCCGCCACCTCCCCGTACGGCGGGCCCCACGCCAGCCTGCGCAGCACCGCCCCGGCCTCCGGGGGCGCGCCGTCGAGCAGTGCCGCCATCCGCACGCGGTCGGCGAACAGCGAGGTCAACTCCCCCGCCGCGCTCACCGGGTCGTGCGTGGGCGGCAGCCCGGCCACCGTGAGGATCTGCTGCAACCGCGTCGGGGACATGCCGGAGGTCGCCTCGGCCACGGTCGGCCCGAGGCCGGTCGGGGACGGGGTCCCCGCGGCCGGGGCCAGGATGTCGCGCGCGGTGCGCACCAGGCGCAGCCGGTCGTCCCCGCCCCACAGCAGTGCCTGCGCCCGCAGCGTCGCCACCGCGCCGGGCAGCGCCTCCGCCGACTCCGGGCCCATCAGCGCGGCGAGCGCGTCGTGTCCGGCGCCGTCCGGCGCGACGGCCAGGGCCTCGGCGGTCTGCAGCGTGAACCGGTCCAGGCGTTCGAGGGCGCGGACGACGGAGGCACGGGTGCCGGCGCGGGTCGCCAGCTGCGAGAGGTCGTTCGGGACCGGGTTCAGCAGGTCCGGGCGCGCCCGGAGCAGTGCGGACAGCGCGTCGTCGCCGCGGGCGCGCAGATCCTCCGCGAGCGTACGCGGCGCCGCCGCGGGGCCGTCAGTGCTCATCTCCCCCACATTAGCCCTGGCGGGTCCGCCTGAGACCCGTGGGCGCACGGCACCGTGCCGTGCCGGGGGTCGTGGGAGGTCGTTCCTCCCCCAGCTACCGCTGGGAGGTGCCCCCAGCATGGGGGTCCCCCCGGCCGCAGGCTGGGGGAGGGTTGGCACACCCCCCACCACCGGCGTGCAGACGCCGGAGCAACCCGCGGTGCCGCACAGGTGCGGCGCCGTCGTGGGGTTGCGCCAGCCCTCCCCCAGCTACCGCTGGGGGTGCCCCCGGCCTCCGGCGAGCGGCCGACCCTCAACCATGCCCGGGGGCGGCCCGGGGGGCGGTAGCGTCGGAGCATGGGTGCGGAGGAGAGCGACCGGCTGGTACTGGACTACCTCAGCAAGGTGGGGGACCTGGCACAGACCGCCCTCCCGGCCGACCGGCGGCGGGACCTCGTGGCACGCCTGCGCAAGGACATCGACCGGGAGCGGCACGGCAGCGACAACCCCGCCGTGGTGCGGCGGATCCTGGGCCGGCTGGGCGCCCCGGACGCGGTGGTGCAGGGGGAGGCCGCCGCCGCGGTGCCCGCGCCCCGCACCCCGGTGGAGCCCGCACCGGCGGAACCGCAGTGGTGGCGGCTGCCCGACCAGCGGACCCAGTCGCCGTTGCCGTCGCCCTCGCGGACGTTCCTGCCCGGTGACGAACTCGCCGGGCTGCCCGGCATGACCGGAGGCCTGCTCATCCCGCTGACCCCCGAGGAGGAGCCTGAGGCCGCCCCGGACGCCGTTAAGGAGGACCCCGAGGCCGCGGCCGAGCCGGACGCCGCCCCGGCCGAGCGCCGTGGGCGGCGGCGGTGGCGGGCCGGTCTCCTGGAGTCCGTCGCCGCGCTCCTGCTGCTGACCGGCGCCGTCCTCGGCTCCTGGATCGCCCTCCTCGCCGGGTGGGCCGTGGCGTACGGCTCGCGCCGGCTGTCCCGCCGCGCGTCCCGGTTCGCGGCGCTGGGCCTGCCGGGGCTGACCGCCGCGGCCGCGCTGATCTGGATCTGGGGCCGCTTCGCCGGACGGTGGGGCGAGCCGATCCCCGAGGGCGGCCTGGACTCCGCCATCGCCGACGCGCTGCCCACGGTCGTGCGGATCGCGGCCGTCGCCTCCGCCGCCTTCCTGCTCTGGCGGGGGAGCAGGGCCGGCCGGCGGCCTCGTTAGAGTGGCTGCCATGCCCGCTTCCCAGCCGACGTCCCCGATAACGGTCGGTTTCGACCTCGACATGACCCTGATCGACTCACGGCCCGGCATCAAGGCCACGTACGAGCGCCTCGCCGAGGAGACCGGCGTCTTCGTCGACGCCGCGCTCGCCGTCACCCGCCTCGGACCGCCGCTCGACTGGGAGCTGGCGCACTGGTTCCCCGCGGAGGACATCCCCGCGGTCGCCGACCGCTACCGGGCGCTGTACCCCGAGTTCGCCGTCGCCCCGACCCCGGCCATGCCCGGGGCGCGCGAGGCCGTCGCCGCCGTGCACGCGGCGGGCGGGCGGGCCGTCGTGGTCACCGCGAAGCACGAGCCGAACGCCAAGCTGCACCTCACGCACCTGGGCCTGGAGGTCGACGAGGTGCGCGGCTGGCTGTGGGCCGAGGCGAAGGCCGAGGCGCTGACCGAGTACGGGGCGGCGGTCTACGTCGGGGACCACGTGGGGGACGTCGTCGGGGCCCGCACGGCCGGCGCGCTGTCCGTGGCGGTGGCGACGGGCCCGGTCACGGCGGACGAACTGCGCGCCGCGGGGGCGGACGTCGTACTGGCCGACCTGACGGAGTTCCCCGCCTGGTTCGCCTCCTACGCCCCGGACCCCGACGCCGTCGCCTGACGGCTCTGCGCCCGCGCGGAGCGCAGCAGCCCGGCCAGGGCCAGCGCGAAGCCGACGCCCATGAGCATCGACACCAGGTAGGCGGCGGTCGGCAGCGGGTCGGATCCCAGGAAGAGCGGGGCCACGGTGGCCAGAGTGCCGAGCGCGCCAACGACGAAGACGGCGGCGCCGGCGCGCACGAGGAGATCGCCGGGTTTCCGGGTTTCGGTGGTCACCGGACCAGGGTAGATCGCCCGGGGAAGTCGCAGCGCACCGGCCGGACGGTGGCCGGGGCAGGAAGACCACGGAGTCTTGTCACACGCCCCTGGGCCATTAGCCTTATGGGCAGCGGGTCTGCCAAGGGGCCCGCTGTCTTGCTATCCAAGAGCTTTTTTCTGTCTACAGCGAGGACGAGGTCGGACGTGCCTACCGGCAAGGTCAAGTGGTTCAACAGCGAGAAGGGCTTCGGCTTCCTCTCCCGCGACGACGGCGGCGACGTCTTCGTGCACTCCTCCGTCCTGCCGGACGGCGTGGCCACGCTGAAGCCGGGGCAACGAGTCGAGTTCGGGGTGGTCGCCGGACAGCGCGGTGACCAGGCCCTGTCGGTGACCCTGTTGGAGCCGGCGCCGTCCGTGGCGGCCGCGCAGCGACGCAAGCCCGACGAACTGCTGCCCATCGTCCAGGACCTCACCACGCTGCTGGAGGACGTCGCGCGCTCGCTGCAGCGCGGCCGTTACCCGGACAAGGCCCACGGCCACAAGATCGCGTCCGTCCTGCGCGTCGTCGCCGACCAGTTGGACGTCTGACCCCCCGCCCGGGCGCGGGCTCACGACTCGAGCGCGTGCGGACCGAGGGGCGGCACCAGTCCCTCGGCCGCGGCCCGGGTGAGCAGCCCGCGGACCGCCGCGTAGCCCTCCTCGCCGAGCGCCGAGGTGAACTCGTTCACGTACAGCCCGATGTGCTGGTCCGCCACCTTCGGGTCCATCTCCTGCGCGTGCTCCATGACGTAGCCGCGTGAGGCCTCGGGCTCGTCCCAGGCCATGTGGACGGAGGTGCGGGCCGCGGCCGCCAGTTCGCGCAGACGCTCCTCGCCCAGGGAGCGCTTGGCGATGATCGCGCCGAGCGGGATGGGCAGCGTGGTGGTCTGCTCCCAGTGCTCGCCCATGTCCGCGAGTTTGTGCAGCCCGTAGTCCTGGTAGGTGAAGCGCGCCTCGTGGATGACGAGCCCCGCGTCCACCCGGCCGTCCCGCACCGCCGGCATGATCTCGTGGAACGGCAGGACGACGATCTCCCCGACGCCGCCCGGCACTTCGGCGGCCGCCCACAGCCGGAAGAGCAGGTACGCCGTCGAGCGCTCGCTCGGCACCGCCACCGTGCGCCCGCTCAGGTCGGCGCCCTTGCCGGTGCCCTCGTCCCTGGTCAGGACGAGCGGGCCGCAGCCGCGGCCCAGCGCGCCGCCGCAGGGCAGCAGCGCGTACTCGTCGAGCACGTAGGGGAGCACCGCGTACGAGACCTTCAGGACGTCGAACTCGCCGCGCTCGGCCATCCCGTTGGTGACGTCGATGTCCGCGAAGGTCACGTCGATCGCCGGTGCGCCCGGGACCAGACCGTGCGCCCAGGCGTGGAAGACGAAGGTGTCGTTGGGGCACGGGGAGTAGGCGATCCGCAGTGCGCGCTCTTGGCTCATGTCCGATCTCCAACGTCGAGTACGGCGGGTTGCTTCCCGAGCCGGGCGAAGGCGTCGGCGAGCGCGTCGAGCGCCTCCCCGATCCGCCACGCCGCGCGGTCGCGCGGGCCCACCGGATTGGACACCGTACGGATCTCCAGGACGGGCAGCCCGTGCGCCGCGGCCGCCTCCGCGACGCCGAAACCCTCCATGGCCTCGGCCGGCGCCCCCGGATGACGGCGCGTCAGCTCTGCGCTCCGCCCGGCCGTCCCGGTCACCGTCGACACCGTCAGGACCGGCCCGTACGCCGCGCCGAGCACGTCGGCGACCCGGCGGGACAGCGGTCCCGGCGGACGGTGCTCGGAGGTGCCGAAGCCCAGCTCGGCGACCGGGAGGAAGCCCTCCGGGCCCTCCGCGCCCAGGTCGGCGGCGACGATCGCGTCGGCGACGACCACCGAGCCGACCGGTGCGAGGGGCTGGAAGCCGCCGGCGATCCCGGCCGAGACGACGAGCCCGTACCGCGCCGCGGTGAGCGCCGCCGCCGTGCCCGCCGCCGCGGCGGCGGGGCCGACGCCCGCGGCCAGCACGTCCGCGAGGGCGGTGCGCAGCAACACGCGGCCACCCGGTACGGGCTGCTCGGCTGCCGTGCCGCCGAGTCCGCGGACGACCGCGTCGCGTTCCGCCGGGACGGCGGTGACGACGAGGAGGCGGGGCGTCATGACGTCAGCGGACGGTTTCAGCCCGCCGACTTCAGCTTGAACTGCCAGACGCCGAGGTAGTCCTGGGCGCCGGCGGTCTCGATGATGTTGAGGGTCACCTCGCTGGCCGCGGCACCGGTCTGCGCGTCGGAGAGCAGGGTCTCGGCGTCGAAGGAGCGGTAGGTGGTGTCCTTCAGCAGCCCCGACTTGCCGGAGGTGCCGGCGGCCACGACCCAGCCCTTCTCGGCGATCGCGGGGTCGACGCCGATCCGCACCTTGTCACCGGGCCGGACCGTGATGGTCTTCTCGGGCTTGCCCTGCAGGCAGGCCAGGAAGACCTGCTCCGAAAGCTTCTTCCCGTCGAGGTAGCACTTGCTGGTGGCCTCGGTGGTCACGGTCCTGTCGCCGACGGTGACGGTCGCCAGGGGGGTCGGCTTCTCGCAGGCGGAGAGGGCGATCAGCCCGAGGGACACGGCACCGAGGGCGGCGGCACGGCGGCGATTGCTCATGAAGGTGAGGCTACCGGGCGGTCGCGCTCCCGCTACGCGGGGGGCCCGCTCGTGTCCCCGGGCCACCCCCGCTCACACGGTGCGCGGACGTGTCGCCCGTCCCCGGGCACCCGTCATCAGGCCGCGGACCGAGAAGATGACGCCGAGCGCCACCAGGGCCGCCCCCACCGCCATCCCGAGCGTGCCGTTGAGCGGCAGGACGATGCCGATGGCGCCGCCGATCACCCACGCCAGCTGGAGGGCGGTCTCCGAGCGGGCGAACGCCGAGGTGCGCACCTCCTCCGGCACGTCGCGCTGGATCAGGGCGTCCAGCGAGAGCTTGCCCAGCGCCTGCGCGATGCCCGCCGCGGCCGCGACGACGGCGATGGTCAGCACGCCGTACCAGGCCGCCGCCACGCACGTCGCCGCCAGGGCGGCGGCCAGCGCGCTGATGATGATCCGCTCCGGTCCGCGGTCGCGCAGCCAGGAGCCCAGCGCGGTGCCGAAGGCGTTGCCGGTGCCCGCCGCCACGGCGACCAGGCCCAGCGACACCGGCCCCGACAGGCCGCCCAGCGGATGCTCGCGCAGCAGGAACGCGAGGAAGAGGGTCAGGAATCCGGACAGCGCCCGCAGCGCGGCGTTGGCCTGCAGGGCGTGCAGCACCGGACCGCCGACGCTCCGCAGCCCCGGCCGCTTCTCCCGCCACTGCCGGCCCAGGCGGCGGTGCTCGACCTCCTCACCCGAGGTCAGCTCGGCGCGCGCCTCCCCCTTGGCGGAGTCCACCTTGTGCGGGAGGGAGAAGGAGAGCAGCGTCCCGCAGACGAAGACGACGAACGCCCCGTACAGCGGCACGCCCGGCCCGATCAGGTGGAGCAGCCCGCCGATCGGCGCCGCCACGGCGGTGGCCAGCAGGCCCGTCAGGCTCACCCGGGAGTTCGCCTTCACCAGCGTCGTACGGGCCGGCAGCAGCCGTGGCATCACCGCGCTGCGCACCACGCCGTACGCCTTCGACGCCACGAGCACGCCCAAGGCGGCCGGATACAGCTCCAGTCCGGCGGTCGCCACCACCCCGGCCATCGTCCAGGCCAGGATCGCCCGGGCCAGCATCGACATCGCCATCGCGGCGCGCCGGCCGTGCGGGATGCGGTCCAGCAGCGGCCCGATCACCGGGGCCAGCAGCGCGAACGGGGCCATCGTGACCAGCAGGTAGAGCGCCACGCGGCCGCGCGCCTCACCGGTCGGCACGGAGAAGAAGATCGTGCTGGCGAGCGCGACGGTGATCAGCATGTCGCCGGCCGAGTTCACCGCGTGCAGCTCGATCAGCTTCGCCAGACCCGACTCGCCCGCCCCGCCCGAGTGCGTGTGACGCCGGACGCGCCGCACCACGGCGGACGACGTACGCTGCGTGGCGCGCGCGACGGCGTTCCCCGCCCTGCGAACCGGTCCCGGGCCGGACGTCACTGTGCGTGCCACGCTCGCCAGTCTGCCCTACCGGGCGGCTTTCCGAACGGGGCGCGCACCGATAGCGTGCGATCGCGCAGAATGGAGTCATCAGGTGCGCCCGTGGACGTACGGGCAGGCAGCGTTTGAAGCGGTCCTCCGGTCCGCTCCGCCACCGCCCCGCCCGACCCTCGGCGGCGCACGCGTAAGACGGCGTAGGAGAGAATCGATTCTTGTGAGTGCTGCGATGCGAAGCCGTACCCCTGACCGCCTGTGCGCCGAGGCGGTCGACCTCGCCCTCGAAGCCGCCGTCGAGGCCTTCGGCGAGAAAGCGGTCGGCGAGCACCTCGGGGCGGTCGCCGAGGGCGACCGCGTCGTGACGCACCTGTTCGACTGCCGCGAGGCCTCGTACCGCGGCTGGCGCTGGGCGGTCACGCTCACCCGCGCCTCCCGCGCCAAGGCCATCACCTTGGACGAGACGGTCCTCGTGCCCGGGCCCGAGGCCGTCCTCGCGCCCGAATGGGTGCCGTGGAGCGAGCGCCTGCGCCCCGGCGACCTCGGCCCCGGCGACCTGCTGCCCACCGAGGCGGAGGACCTGCGCCTGGAGACCGGCTTCTCCGGGGAGGACGTCCCGCCGCCGAACTCGCCGGTCTCCGAGGAGATGGCCGAGCTCGTCGAGGCCGAGGACGCGGACGTCTCCGGCGGCCCCCCGGCGACCCTGCCGATGGCGCCCACGGTCGGCACGATCGCCGCGGTCGCGGAGGAGATCGGCATGGCCCGGCCGCGCGTGCTGTCCCGCTACGGGCTGCACGTCGCCGCGGACCGCTGGGAGGACGAGTACGGCCCCAAGGCCCCGATGGCCCAGGCCGCCCCCGCCCAGTGCGTCTCCTGCGGCTTCCTCGTCCCGATCGCGGGCTCCCTGCGGCAGGCCTTCGGCGTCTGCGCGAACGAGTTCTCCCCAGCCGACGGGCGCGTCGTCTCCCTCGCCTACGGGTGCGGCGCGCACTCCGAGGCCGCGGTCATGCCGAAGACGCCCCGGCCCGCGCCGCCCGTCCTCGACGAGACCGCGATCGAGCCGCTCCCCCTCCACCCCGACCGCCAGGGCTCCGTCGAGGACACCACCCCGGCCGAGGAACTTGGCCACAGCTGACGGCTCCGCCGCGGCCCACGCCCGGCCCGGCGCGCCTCGGGGCCGGTGAGGCGCCGGTGAGGCGCCGGTAAGGCCGCCATCCCGGCCGGGTAACCCGGCCCCGGTCGACGGCTCCGCCGGCGGCCCGCCGCCGGGACCAGGTTGCGCTGGGCGTGCCTCGGGCGTCCACGTGGGCTCCGCCCACGCCCGGCCCGGCCCGGGACCCCGGTGGGGGGTCTCTCCACCGGGGCCGCTGTGCGCCGGTCGTCCCGGCTGGGTAACCCGGCCACGGCCGGCGCCGACGCCCGCGCCCGGGTCGCGCGGGCTGCCGCCCAGGTCGAGGGGTGGGTCATCGGTGACGGCTGCTGTTCGCGGTCAGGTGGGGTGCCCCCAGGCCCGCCCCGGGTGGGGGCCCGGGGCTGAGTCGCTTGCCCCCACCGGGGCCGCTCTGCGCCGGTCGTCTCGGTTGGGTAACCCGGCCACGCTGCCGGCTCCGCCGGCGCCGACGCCCGCGCCCGGGTCGCGCGGGCTGCCGCCCCCCAGGCACTCCGGTTGAGGAACCGGGCCCCAGTTGACGGCTGCCGTCCGCGGACGGTGCGCCTCAGGGCCAGGTGGGGTGCCCCTGCGCCCGGCCTGGCTCGGGTCGGGTTTCTCTCCACCGCGGCCGCTGTGCGCGGGCGAGGGTGCCATCCCGGTCGGGCCAACCCAGGCCCGGCCCGGCCCCGGACGACGAGCAGTCCCCCACGCCCTGTCCCAGCCTGGGCCTGGGCGCAGCCCACATGGCCCCTAGGCACGCCCGGCGAACCCGGCGCCGTGCGTCGGCCGCCGGCGGAGCCGGCGATCGTGGCCGAGTTCCCCGGCCGCGAACGGCAGCCGTCACCGGTGACCCACCGCCCTTCGACCGGAGTGCCCGGACGGCAGCCCGCGCAACCCCGCCCCGGTCGTCGGCCGCCGGCGGAGCCGGCAACGTGGCCGAACCCCCACCGCGGGGGCGCCGGATCGCGCGGGGCACCTTGGGCCGCCGGGTATTCGAGGCTCGCGAGCGGTGTGCGCGCCTTCCACGCCCCGGCCCGACCCGCGCGGGGCGGCGTCCCCGGGTGCGGGCGCGTGCGGGACGACCGGGCGACAGCCCACGCGGTAGCGTCACTCGCACAGGGCAGGGCATGCGACACCGCGTGAGGGAGAAGACGACGTGAGCGGGACCGCGATGGACCGGGGCGCAGATCCGTTCGGGACCGCACGGCTGCGGCGGGCCGTGCTGGACGCGTGGGCCGCGTCGCCCGCCCGGTTCCGGGAGGACGCCAACGCGGAGGAGGACCTCGCGCTCGGCGGCTACCGCGACCGTCTCGTCGTCGAGCTGGCCCAGAACGCCGCCGACGCGGCGACCCGCGCCGGGGTGACCGGCCGCCTGCGGCTGACCCTGCGCGAGGGGGTGCTCGCCGCCGCGAACACCGGGGCCCACCTGGACGCCGCGGGCGTGGAGTCCCTGTCGACGCTGCGCGCCAGCTCCAAGCGCGAGGAGGGCGACCTGGCCGTCGGCCGCTTCGGCGTCGGATTCTCCGCGGTGCTCGCGGTCAGCGACGAGCCCGCGATCCTCAGCCGCAGCGGCGGCGTCCGCTGGTCGCTGGCCGAGGCCCGCGACCTCGCGCGGGAGACCGGTGGGCACTCCCCGGGGCTCACCGACGAACTGCGCCGCCGGGACGGCCACGTACCGCTGCTGCGGCTGCCGCTGCCCGCCGAGGGCACCGCCCCGGACGGCTACGACACGTGCGTCGTGCTGCCGCTGCGCGACGGCGCCGCCGCGGACCTCGCGGCGAGCCTGCTCGCCGCGATCGACGACGCGCTGCTGCTGTCCCTGCCCGGCCTGACCGAGGTGGTCGTGGAGACGCCGGAGGGCGTACGGACCCTGGCCCGGCGTCAGGAGGACGGCCTGACCGTCGTCGTGGACAGCGCCGGCGGCACCACCCGCTGGCGCACCGTGAGCGACGCGGGCCCGCTGGAGGCGGCGCTGCTGACCGACCGCCCGGTCGAGGAGCGGCTGCGCCCGGTGTGGTCGGTGACCTGGGCCGTCCCGGTGGGCCAGGACGGCACGCCCGAGCGGCCGCGGACGGCGCCCTTCGTGCACGCCCCGACGCCGACGGACGAGCCGCTGGGGCTGCCCGCGCTGCTCATCGCCTCGCTGCCGCTGGACCCGAGCCGGCGCCACGCCGCGCCCGGCGCCCTCACCGACTTCCTGGTCGCGCGGGCGGCCGAGCTCTACGTACGGCTGCTGGCGGACTGGCGGCCGGTGACCGCGGGCATCGTGGACCTGGTGCCCGGCCCGCTCGGCAAGGGCGAGCTGGACGCCCAACTGCGCCGCCACGTGCAGGAGCGGCTGCCGCGCACCGCCTTCCTGCCGCGCGCCGCCGACGTCACGGGCACGGACGGGGAGGACGAACTGCCGCCCGCGCTGCGCCCGGTGGAGGCCGAGGTCGTCGAGGGCACCGGCGCGGAGACCGTCCGCGTGCTGGCGGAGGTCTTCCCGACGCTGCTGCCCCCCGGGCTGGAGCGCCGCCCCGAACTGCGCGTCCTCGGGGTGGCCCGGCTGCCGCTGGGCGACGCGATCGACCGGCTCGCCGGGGTGGAGCGCCCCGCGGACTGGTGGCACCGCCTGTACGACTCGCTGGCCGGCACCGACCCGGACCGGCTGAGCGGGCTGCCCGTGCCGCTGGCCGACCGGCGTACGGTCGTCGGACCGCGCCAGGTGCTGCTCCCGCTCCCCGAGATGGACAGCGTCTACGCCGAGGAGTCCGCCCCGGTCAGCACCGGGCTGCCCGCCGCCTCCGAGCTGGCCCGGCTGGGCCTGAAGGTCGCCGACCCGGCGGCCGCGCACCCGCTGCTGGAGAAGCTCGGGGCCACCCCGGCGACCCCGCGCGCCGTCCTCACCACCCCTCAGGTGCGCGCGGCGGTGGCCGCGTCCCTGGACGCCGACGAGGCCTGGGACGAGGACGCGCCCGCGCTGGACGCGGAGGAACTGGCCGAGGTCGTGCTGGGCCTGGTCCGGGCCGCGAACCTCGCCCCCGGCGACGAGCCGTGGCTGGCCGCCCTCGCCCTCACCGACGACGAGGGCGAGCTCGCCCCCGCCGGTGAACTGGTGCTGCCGGGCAGCGCCTTCGAGCAGGTCATCCGGGAGGGGGAGCTCGGGTCCGTCGACGAGGACCTGGCCGCCCGCTGGGGCGAGCAGCCGCTGACCGCGGTCGGCGTGCTCGCCACCTTCGCCCTGGTCCGGGCCACCGACGTGGTGCTCGACCCGGACGAGCTGGAGCCGCGCGAGAGCGACTGGGCCGAGCCGGACGACGCCGGGCTGCTCGACGCGGTCGACGTGTGGTGCGAGGACGTCCTCGACCAGCTGCCGGACACCGACGTGCCGCCGGTCGCCACCGAGATCGTCGCCGTGCGCGACCTCGACCTCGTCGCCGACGACGCCTGGCCGCAGGCGCTGGCCATGCTCTCCGTGCCGCCGCTGCGCGACGCGGTCACCCAGCCGGTGCGGGTCCTGCTGCCGGACGGCACCACGGAGTCCGTGCGGCCCTACACCGCCTGGTGGCTGCGCGACCACCCGGTCCTCGACGGCCGCCGCCCGGTCGGCCTGCGCGCGGCCGGTGGCGACCCGCTGCTCGATGGGCTGTACGAGGACGCCGAGGCCGGGGCCGTGGACGACCAGGTGCTGCGCGCCCTGGGCGTGCGCACGTCCGTCACGGCCCTGCTGGACGAGCCGGGCGGCGCCGCCGAGCTGCTCGCCCGGCTCGCCGACCCGGACTCCACGGTCACCCCGGCCCAGCTGCACCGGCTCTACTCCGAACTGGGCACCCTCGAACCCGAGCAGGTCACCCTCCCCGACGAGCTGCGGGCCGTCGTCGACGGCCACGAGCCGCGCGTGGTCGACGCCGGGGACGCCCTCGTCGCGGACGCGCCCGACCTGCTCCCGCTCACCGCAGGACTGCCCCTGCTCCCGGTGCCGCCGGTCCACGCGGCGGCGCTGGCCGAGCTGTTCCAGGTGCGCCGGCTCAGCGAGGCCCTCGACGCCCCGGTCGTCTCCGAGGGCGAGCCGCACGACGTCGCGGACGCGGTCCGCGAGCTGCTTCCGGGCGCCCCCCTGTCGTACGTCGAGCACGAGGAACTGCTGGTCAGGGCGGCCGACGGCAGCACCGTCGAGCTGGACTGGCGGTGGGTCGACGGCACGCTGCACGCCGCCACGCTGGAGGGCGTCGCCGCCGGCCTGTCGTGGGCGGCCGGCGCCTGGCAGCGCCGCTTCGAGGTGGCCGCGCTGCTGGAGGACCCGACCCGCACGGAGGAGCTGGCCCGAGACCGCTGGTTCGACTGAGCGGCGACGGACCGAGTGTCCGTCGTCACACAGGGAGATATGTCGAAAGCGTTTCCGCTGGATGACTGTTCGCGCGTACGCTCTTCCTCTCACCATTCGAGACGCCACGTCCGGGGGAGTTCGACGGGCGTCCTCTTCATCTGGGGGATTCTCAAGCATGCGTATTCGCGCCACCGTGGCCGCTGTTTCCGGCGCCCTGGCCCTCGCTTCGCTGGCAGTCCCGGCCGCGCAGGCCTCCGACAAGCCGGCGGTCACCGCCCTGTCGACCTTCGCCGCCAAGGCGGGAGCGGCCGACTCCGTGGGTGACACCAAGATCACCAAGGTCGTCGTGAACGGCGGCAAGGACATCGTCCTCGGGACGGGCGGCAAGAAGACGGTCTCCGTCGCGGTGACCGCCACCGACCCGGCGGGCATCGACGGCGGCGCCGCGTTCCTCTGGCACGGCGCGTCGTTCACCGACGACGGCATCGACGGCGGCCTTTTCCCGGCCACGGACTACGCCGCCTGCACCGTGGTCAACGCCACCACCTCCACCTGCAAGGTCAGCATCACCATCGACCCCCAGGCGGACCTGTACAAGAACGCGCTCGCCGGTTCCTGGAAGGTGTACGCCTTGGTCGGGGGCAAGGACGGCGACTACGTCGAGAAGGAGATCGCCGGCACCGCGAAGATCAAGCGCAACACCGTGGTGACGGTCAACGCCACGCCGGAGCCGGTGAAGAAGGGCAAGACCATCACCGTCACCGGCAAGCTCACCCGGGCCAACTGGGAGACCCACAAGTACGCCGGCTACACGGGCCAGTCCGTGCAGCTGCAGTTCCGCAAGAAGGGCACCACCGCGTACAAGACGGTCAAGACCGTCAAGTCCAGCAGCACCGGTGCCCTGAAGACCACCGTCAAGGCGTCCGTGGACGGCTACTGGCGCTACAACTTCGTCACCACTTCGCTCAGCGGCGCGTCCGTCTCCACGGCCGACTTCGTCGACGTGAAGTAACCCCACCCGCACCACCCACCGGGCGCCGGGCCCCCCTCAGCGGGGGCCCGGCGCCCGGTGTCGTTCCGGCGGGGCGTCGTCGTCCAGGCGGCGGACGCGGCGCCAGACCAGCTCCAGCAGCGCCGAGGCCGCCACCGCCACGGCGACGGCCGTCCAGGGGCCCTGCGTGCCGACCAGCCGGAGCGCGAAGAACTCCTGCAGCCACGGGGTGACCAGGACGACCAGGAAACCCGCGCCCATGGTGAGGACCAGGGCGATCCGCCACCAGGTGTAGGGACGCGCGACGAGCGCCAGCACCCACATCGCGACCAGGAAGAGGGTCAGCGTCGCGGCGCTGGTCTCCGCCTCCAGCGCGCCGGCGCCGCGGTAGTGGTGGCGGGCGAGCATGTACGTCACGAAGGTGGCGACGCCCGCGATCACCCCGGCGGGCAGGGAGTAGCGCATGACCCGGCGCACGAAGAGCGGCTTGGCCCGCTCCTTGTTGGGGGCCAGGGCGAGGAAGAAGGCGGGGACGCCGATGGTCAGCGTGGACAGCAGCGTCAGGTGCCGGGGGAGGAACGGGTAGGGCGCGTGCCAGATGATCACCAGCAGGGCGAGCAGCACCGAGTAGACGGTCTTGGTGAGGAAGAGGGTCGCGACGCGGGTGATGTTGCCGATGACCCGGCGGCCCTCGGCCACGACCGACGGGAGCGCCGAGAAGCTGTTGTCGAGCAGCACGATCTGCGCGACCGCCCGGGTCGCCTCGGAGCCGGAGCCCATGGCGACGCCGATGTCGGCGTCCTTGAGGGCGAGGACGTCGTTGACGCCGTCCCCGGTCATCGCCACGTTGTGGCCGCCGGACTGGAGCGCGCCCACCATCTCCCGCTTCTGCTGCGGGGTGACCCGGCCGAAGACCGTGCCCCGGTCGAGCTCGGCCGCCATCTGCGTGCGTTCGGCCGGCAGCCTGCGGGCGTCGACCGTCCGCTCGGCCCCCGCCAGCCCCAGCTTCCCGGCGACGGCGCCGACGGAGACCGCGTTGTCGCCGGAGATGACCTTGGCGTGCACGTCCTGCTCGGCGAAGTAGCGCAGGGTGTCGGCGGCGTCGGGGCGCAGCCGCTGCTCCAGGACGACCAGCGCTGCCGGGGTGGCCGAGGCGCCCACCGCCGGGTCGCCCAGCTCCTTCCCCGTCCGGGCGAGCAGCAGCACCCGCAGGCCCTGGGCGTTGAGGCCGTCGATCGCGCCGAGCGCCCGGTCGCCCGCGGGGAGCAGTACGTCGGGGGCGCCGAGCAGCCAGGCGCTGCGCTCCCCGCCGGGCTCGGTGAAGGCCGCGCCGCTGTACTTGCGGGCGGAGGAGAAGGGCAGCGCGTCGGTGACGTGCCAGCCGCCGTCCGGGGCGGGGAAGGCCGCGGCGACGGCGGCCAGGGTGGGGTTGGGGCGCGGGTCGGCGGAACTGACCGCGCCGAGCACCTGCCGGATGTACGCCTCGGGGACACCGTCCAGCATCCGCAGCTCCGCGACGTCCATCCCGCCCTCGGTGAGGGTGCCGGTCTTGTCCAGGCACACCACGTCCACCCGGGCCAGCCCCTCGATCGCGGGCAGCTCCTGGACGAGGCACTGCTTGCGGCCCAGCCGGATCACGCCGATCGCGAAGGCCACCGAGGTGAGCAGGACCAGCCCCTCGGGCACCATCGGGACGATGCCGCCCACCATGCGGCGGACCGCCTCGCGCCAGTCGTCGCCCTCCAGGACGAGCTGGCTGACGATCAGGCCGATCGCCGTGGGGACCATCATCCACGTGACGTACTTGAGGATCTGGCTGATGCCGCTGCGCAGTTCGGAGTGGACGAGGGTGAAGCGGCTGGCCTCCTCGGCGAGTTGCGCCGCGTAGGCCTCCCGGCCGACCTTGGTCGCGGTGAAGGACCCGCCGCCCGCGACGACGAAGCTGCCGGACATCACGGGGTCGCCGGGGCGCTTGACGACGGGGTCGGCCTCGCCGGTGAGCAGCGACTCGTCGACCTCCAGGCTGTCGGCCTCGGCCACCTCGCCGTCGACCACCACCTTGTCCCCCGGCCCGAGTTCGATGAGGTCGCCGAGGACGATCCCGGAGGTGGAGACCTGGGTGGCGACCCCGTCGCGGCGCACGGTGGGTTTCGCCTCGCCGATCACGGCGAGTCCGTCCAGGGTCTTCTTGGCGCGCCACTCCTGGAAGATGCCGATGCCGGTGTTCGCGATGATGACGAAGCCGAAGAGGCCGTCCTGGATCGGGCCGACCACCAGGATGATCAGGAACAGCACGCCGATGATCGCGTTGAAGCGGGTGAACACGTTCGCGCTGACGATCTCGGCCAAGGAACGCGAGGAACGCACCGGGACGTCGTTGACCTCGCCCCGCGCGATCCGCTCCGCCACCTGGACAGCGGTCAGTCCGCCGGGCGTCGCCGGTCGCACCCCGGCCGCCTCCCGCTGCGTGCGTTCCGTCATGGCTTCGACGGTACGTGGGGGGCGGCGCCGACGGCGCGGCGAGCCGTCGCTCTCGGGGACATCTCCGGGGCGCCGTACGACCGGGGGCGTAGCCGCCGGGGCACGGACCCGGGGCCGGGGGTCGGGGGCCGCGGATCCGGGGGCCGCGGAACCCGCGGGCCTCGGCTCAGTCCTGTGCGGCGTCCTCCGCGGCGCGGGACCGCCGGATGGCGTCCCGGCGGGCGCGCACGTACCAGAGGCCGATGAGTCCGAGGCCGCCGCCGGCCAGGCAGGTCCAGATCCACCAGGCGTGGCCGTGGTCGGCGTACCAGCCGTAGAAGGGGAGCTGGACGAGGAAGAGCGCGAACCAGATGACCGTCCCGACGGTGACGGTCGCGACGTCGTTCGCCTCCAGAGGTGCCGGCGCCTCGCGCAACCCGGTCGTCCCCTTGCTGTGGCTGCTGCTGCTCATACCGCACAGCGTACCCAGTGGCCCCGGGGGGTCTACGCGCGGAGATAGCGTTTGGGACGCTCATATGTTCATACTGAAACGGTCTGAGACTGACCGGTTTCAGTCGTAGGAACCTCTAAAAGCTCCCGCCCCCCACGCAAGGACCCGCATGTCCCCGTCGACCACCGCCAAGGTCGTGCCCAGTTCCCCGACCCCGCCCCCGGCGGCCGCCCACGGCGCGCTCGACCGGTTCTTCCGGATCACCGAGCGGGGGTCCTCGGTCCCCCGGGAGATCCGCGGAGGTCTGGCCACCTTCTTCGCGATGGCCTACATCATCGTCCTGAACCCGATCATCCTCAGCTCGGGCGTGGACAAGTACGGCCACCACCTCGACGGCGGCCAGCTGGTCACCGCCACCGTCGTGACCGCCGCCTTCACCACCCTGCTCATGGGCGTCATCGGCAACGTGCCGA